>NZ_JBEXOP010000048.1:0-55928 GCF_040611575.1 Streptomyces sp. NPDC006610 | reverse complement strand
AAGCAGTGGCGGGAGTTGATGGAGGCCCGGCGCCACCTGTACGAGGAAGTGGCCAGCGCGGTCGTATCCACCGACGGCCGCACCCCCGAAGAGGTTGTCCGAGAAGTGCTCAACGCCCTGGAGTTGAAGGAAGCATGAGCGAGACGACGCGGATCCGGGTCGGCGGCACGGCGGGCTCCGACCCCTACGACGTCCTGGTGGGCCACCGTCTGCTCGGGGAACTCGCCGGGCTGCTCGGCGAGAAGGCCCAGCGGGTCGCCGTCATCCACCCCGAGGCGCTCGCCGAGACCGGCGAGGCGCTCCGCACCGACCTGGCCGATCAGGGCTTCGAGGCCGTCGCCATCCAGGTGCCCAACGCCGAGGAGGCCAAGACTGCCGAGGTCGCCGCCTACTGCTGGAAGGCGCTCGGGCAGTCCGGCTTCACCCGCACCGACGTCATCGTCGGCGTCGGCGGCGGCGCCACCACGGACCTCGCCGGGTTCGTCGCCGCGACCTGGCTGCGCGGGGTGCGCTGGATCGCCGTACCGACGACCGTGCTCGCCATGGTCGACGCGGCCGTCGGCGGCAAGACCGGCATCAACACCGCCGAGGGCAAGAACCTCGTCGGAGCCTTCCACCCGCCCGCGGGCGTGCTGTGCGACCTCGCGGCGCTCGACTCCCTCCCGGTCAACGACTACGTCTCCGGACTCGCGGAGATCATCAAGGCCGGATTCATCGCCGACCCGGTCATCCTCGAACTCATCGAGAGCGACCCCGAGGCCGCCCGCACCCCGTCCGGCCCGCACACCGCCGAGCTGATCGAGCGGTCGATCCGGGTCAAGGCCGACGTGGTCTCCAGCGACCTCAAGGAGGCCGGACTGCGGGAGATCCTCAACTACGGCCACACCCTCGGGCACGCCATCGAGAAGAACGAGCGCTACAAGTGGCGGCACGGCGCCGCGGTCGCCGTGGGCATGCACTTCGCCGCCGAACTCGGCCGCCTCGCGGGCCGGCTGGACGACGCGACCGCCGACCGGCACCGCACCATCCTGGAAGCGGTCGGCCTGCCGCTGCACTACCGCTACGACCAGTGGCCCAAGCTGCTCCAGAACATGAAGGTCGACAAGAAGTCCCGCGGCGACCTGCTGCGCTTCGTCGTCCTGGACGGCCTCGCCAAGCCCACCATCCTGGAGGGCCCCGACCCGGCCGTACTTCTCGCCGCCTACGGCGAGGTCGGCCAGTAGCCCGCGCCGCCAAGGCCGACTCCCCGGCCGCCGTTCACCAAACGGCGGCCGGGGACGGTACCGTTCGGTAGGAAGCGGGGCAGGCGCCCCGCTGCCAGCGCCAATCGCCTGTACGAGACGGAGTGGCACCGGATGCAGCACGCAGTGGGGTCTCCGCTGCCGCCGCCCCATCAGCCGGGGCACGGACCGGACGCCGGCTGGTCGCCGGCCGCACATCACCCGGACCACCAACAGCCGGGGCCGCCGCCCGGACCCCCGCACCCCGGCGCCGTGCCGCCCCCGCCCTCCCCGCCCGGCTTCGCCGTACCACCGCCCACCGGACCCGTCCCGCCGGTCCCGCCCGCGCCGGGGCACACCGTCGCGGCCCCGGTCCCGCAGGACGCCACCGGCCACGTACCGCTGCCGCCCGGCGGCCCCGTCGGCGTGCCGAGCGCCCCGCCCGCCGTGGCCGCCCCCAACCCGGCGACCACGACCCTCGCGGTGCTCCTGATAGGCCCGGCGGGCGCCGGCAAGACCAGCGTCGCCAAGTACTGGGCCGACCACCGCCGGGTGCCCACGGCCCACATCAGCCTGGACGACGTCCGCGAATGGGTGCGCTCCGGCTTCGCCGACCCGCAGTCCGGGTGGAACGAGAACTCCGAGGCCCAATACCGCCTCGCCCGCCGCACCTGCGGCTTCGCCGCCCGCAACTTCCTCGCCAACGGCATCTCCTGCATCCTCGACGACGCCGTCTTCCCCGACCGCCCGGTCGTCGGCCTCGGCGGCTGGAAGCGGCACGTCGGACCGGGCCTGCTCCCCGTCGTCCTGCTGCCGGGCCTCGACATCGTGCTGGAGCGCAACGCCGAGCGCAGCGGCAACCGCCGCCTCAGCGACGAGGAGGTCGCCCGGATACACGGCCGCATGGCCGGCTGGTACGGCTCCGGGCTGCCGATCATCGACAACTCCCAGCTCGACGTCGAGGGCACGGCCCGGGTCCTGGACGAGGTGCTGGCCCGGTCGATCGCCAGCCCGCCGCAGTGGTAGGAGCACGCTGACCCCGGCCGGTCCGCCGCCCGGCGTCCGGCCGCTGCTCCACTCGGCCCCTCCCGACCGGCGCGGCCCCGGCCGAGCTCTTACGCTCGGCACATGTCAGAGGTGTACGCGGCCCGCCGGACGCGGCTACGTGAGCGGTGCAACGCGGGAGGCAGCGCGGCGGCGCTGGTCTCCCGACCCGCCAACGTGCGCTACCTCGCGGGCGCCGCGCCGCACGGCGCCGCGCTGCTGCTGGGCAGGCGCGAGGACCTGCTGGTGGTCGCCGGCCCGCCCGACGACCGTCCGCCGCCGCAGGGACGCCCCGACGAGAACCTGCGGGTGCACACCCTGCCCGGCCCCGGCGGCGACCCGGCCGTCGCGGCCGCCGGCCTCGCCGCGGAGCAGGGCGCCGACTCCCTCGCGGTCGAGGAGCACCACCTCACCGTGGCCAGGCACCGGGCCATCGGCTCCGTCGCGCCCGCGCTGCGGCTGGCCGACCTCGGCGGCGCGGTCGAGCAGCTGAGGGTGGTCAAGGACGAGGAGGAGATCTCCTGTCTGCGCATCGGCGCGGAGATCGCCGACCAGGCCCTCGGCGAACTGCTGGAGTCCATCCTCGTCGGGCGCACCGAACGCCACCTCGCCCTCGAACTCGAACGGCGGCTGGTCGACCACGGCGCCGACGGCCGTGCCTTCCCCACCTCCGTCGCGACGGGCCCGCACTCCGGCCGGCGCGGCCACCGGCCCACCGACCGGCGGGTGGAGGAAGGCGACTTCCTCACCGTCTGCCTCGGCGCCGCCTACCGGGGCTACCGCTGCGAGATCGGCCGCACCTTCGTCATCGGCACCAGCCCCGCCGACTGGCAGATCGAGCTGTACGACCTGGTCTTCGCCGCCCAGCGCGCCGGACGCGAGTCGCTGGCACCGGGCGCCGCCCACCGCGACGTCGACCGCGCCGCACGCCAGGTACTGGCCTCGGCGGGTTACGGAGAAGGGCTGCCGGAGCTGACCGGACACGGCGTCGGACTCGAAATCCACGAGGACCCTCGGATCGCCCCCACAGCCATGGGTAAACTGGACGCTTGCGTGCCGGTCACCGTCGAACCGGGGGTCCACCTCCCGGGCCGGGGCGGTGTCCGGATCGATGACACGCTCGTCGTGCGCCCCGAGGCGGACGGCGGACCCGAGCTACTCACCATCACGACCAAGGAGCTGCTCGCGCTCTAGCCTCGCGCTGGGCGCCTGCCCCGGGGTCGTCCACGTCAGTCCAGGAGATTCCGCAACCGTGGCTTCCACGAACGACCTCAAGAACGGCATGGTGCTCAAGCTCGAAGGCGGCCAGCTCTGGTCCGTCGTCGAGTTCCAGCACGTCAAGCCCGGCAAGGGCCCGGCATTCGTGCGCACCAAGCTCAAGAACGTGCTTTCCGGCAAGGTCGTCGACAAGACCTTCAACGCCGGCGTCAAGGTCGAGACGGCCACCGTCGACAAGCGCGACATGCAGTTCTCCTACATGGACGGCGAGTACTTCGTCTTCATGGACATGGAGACCTACGACCAGCTCATGGTCGACCGCAAGGCCGTCGGCGACGCCGCCAACTTCCTGATCGAGGGCTTCACCGCCACCGTCGCCCAGCACGAGGGCGAGGTGCTCTTCGTCGAGCTGCCGGCCGCCGTCGAACTGACCGTCCAGGAGACCGAGCCCGGCGTCCAGGGCGACCGCTCCACCGGCGGCACCAAGCCCGCCACCCTGGAGACCGGCCACCAGATCCAGGTCCCGCTCTTCATCACCACCGGCGAGAAGATCAAGGTCGACACCCGTACGAGCGACTACCTCGGCCGGGTGAACAGCTAACCGTGGCTGCCCGCAACACGGCCCGCAAGCGCGCCTTCCAGATCCTCTTCGAGGGCGACCAGCGCGGAGCCGACGTCCTCACGGTCCTCGCGGACTGGATCCGGCACTCCCGGACCGACACCCGGCAGCCGCCGGTGAGCGAGTACACGATGCAGCTGGTCGAGGGGTACGCGCAGCACGCGGGCCGTATCGACGAGCTGCTCGGCCAGTACTCGGTCGGGTGGACGCTCGACCGGATGCCGGTCGTGGACCGCAACATCCTCCGCCTCGGCGCCTACGAGCTGATCTGGGTCGACGAGACGCCGGACGCCGTCGTGCTGGACGAGATGGTGCAGCTGGCCAAGGAGTTCTCCACGGACGAGTCGCCGGCGTTCGTCAACGGCCTGCTCGGACGGCTCAAGGAACTCAAGCCGTCCCTGCGGCGGGACTAGTCCCGCCGCAGGGCCCCGGCCCGAGCGACGACGCACAGGAAACCGCCGGGGTGGTCCGGACCGAGTAGGTCCGGACCACCCCGGCGGTACGTTTCTGCGGGCTGCCCGTGTCGCGGTCAGCTGTCCTCGTGGGTCACCGCGCGGCGCGCGTCCGCGTCCAGCACGCCCCAGCTGATCAGCTGCTCGGTGAGGACCGAGGGGGACTGGTCGTAGATGACGGCGAGTGTGCGCAGGTCGTCCTGGCGGATCGAGAGGACCTTGCCGTTGTAGTCACCGCGCTGGGACTGGATCGTCGCGGCGTAGCGCTGGAGCGGGCCCGCCTTCTCGGCCGGCACCGTGGCCAGCCGCTCCAGGTCCAGGACCAGCTTCGGCGGGGGCTCGGCCGCGCCGCCGGGGGTGGTGCCCGGGAGGAGTTCCTGCACGGGAACGCCGTAGAAATCCGCCAGCTCGGCGAGTCGCTGCACGGTCACGGCGCGGTCGCCGCGCTCGTACGAACCGACCACGACGGCCTTCCAGCGTCCCTGGGACTTCTCCTCGACACCGTGGAGGGAAAGGCCCTGCTGGGTGCGGATGGCCCGGAGCTTGGCCCCGAGCTGTTTGGCGTATTCGCTGGACATATGGCTCCCCGGACACTGTGTCGACGCGGCCTGCAGTGTTGCGAGCCGCGCGGCTGGTAACTCACTGTGAGGTTACGCAGCGTTACTCTGCCGCGTCAAGCCGAATGGTCCGCACCGACGCTTCCGCGCTCCTCGGACCCCATTGCGCCGTCCGGGTGACTGGACACCGGCCCTGGGGCCCCCTGAGCGCGGCCCCGGCGGCCTGCTACCGTGGAGGACGCAATCCCGACGTCCTTTAAGGTCCGTCCCGTGAGGCGGAGAAGGAGGTCCGTTTCGTATGGACACGCAAGCGTCCGATGCCAGGCCCGTGCTCGAAGGGCCCGACATCGCGCGGGTACTGACCCGCATCGCCCACGAGATCGTCGAGCGCGCCAAGGGCGCCGACGACGTGGTGCTCCTCGGCATCCCCACCCGCGGCGTCTTCCTCGCCCAGCGGCTCGCCGTCAAGCTCGAGCAGATCACCGAGCGCAAGGTGCCCTGCGGTTCGCTGGACATCACCATGTACCGCGACGACCTGCGCATGCACCCCCCGCGCGCGCTGGCCCGCACGGACATCCCCGGCGACGGCATCGACGGCAGGCTGGTCGTCCTCGTGGACGACGTGCTCTTCTCCGGCCGCACCATCCGCGCCGCCCTCGACGCCCTGAACGACATCGGGCGACCGCGCGCCGTGCAGCTCGCGGTCCTGGTCGACCGGGGCCACCGCGAACTGCCCATCCGCGCCGACTACGTCGGCAAGAACCTCCCCACGTCGCTGCGGGAGACGGTCAAGGTCCAGCTCGCCGAGGAGGACGGTCGCGACACCGTGCTGCTCGGCGTCCAGCAGGCCGCACCGGGCGAGCGGCAGTAACACCCGAAGCGCGCGCGGCGCCGCCGCGCGCCCGTTCGGCACGCCCTCGCACGCCCGAAATCTCCTCAATGAACTGCCTTACGGAGCCTGACAGATGCAGCGTCATCTCATCTCGGCCGCCGACCTCACCCGCGACGACGCCGTCCTGATCCTCGACACCGCCGAGGAGATGTCCCGGGTGGCCGACCGGCCGATCAAGAAGCTGCCGACCCTGCGCGGCCGCACCGTCGTGAACCTCTTCTTCGAGGACTCCACCCGGACCCGGATCTCCTTCGAGGCCGCCGAGAAGCGGCTGTCGGCGGACGTCATCAACTTCTCCGCCAAGGGCTCCAGCGTGTCCAAGGGCGAATCCCTCAAGGACACCGCGCAGACCCTGGAGGCCATGGGCGTCGACGCCGTCGTCATCCGGCACGGCGCCTCCGGGGCCCCGTACCGGCTGGCGAACTCCGGCTGGATCGACGCGGCCGTCATCAACGCCGGCGACGGCACCCACCAGCACCCCACCCAGGCGCTGCTCGACGCGTTCACCATGCGCCGCCGCCTCGTCGGCCGGGACGCCGGGCTCGGCCGGGACCTCGCCGGCAAGCGCGTCACCATCGTCGGCGACGTCCTGCACAGCCGGGTCGCCCGCTCCAACGTCGACCTCCTGCACACCCTCGGCGCCGAGGTCACCCTGGTCGCCCCGCCGACCCTGGTGCCGGTCGGCATCGAGAGCTGGCCCTGCGAGGTCTCCTACGACCTCGACAGCACCCTGCCCAAGTCCGACGCGGTGATGATGCTGCGCGTCCAGCGCGAACGGATGAACGCCGCGTTCTTCCCCACCGAGCGCGAGTACTCCCGCCGCTACGGCCTCGACGGCGAGCGCATGGCGCGGATGCCCGAGCACGCCGTCGTGATGCACCCCGGCCCCATGGTCCGCGGCATGGAGATCACCGCCGAGGTCGCCGACTCCGACCGCTGCACGGTCGTCGAGCAGGTCGCCAACGGCGTCTCCATCCGCATGGCCGTCCTCTACCTGCTGCTCGGCGGCGCGGTCTTCGACTCCAAGAACGTCCCCGCCGCCACCCCCGCCCGTTCCACCGAGGAGAAGTAACCGACCATGAGCAAGATCCTGATCCGTGGTGCGCGGGTGCTCGGCGGCGAGCCGCAGGACGTCCTGATCGACGGCGAGACCATCGCGGCCGTCGGAGCCGGACTGCCCGCCGAGGACGCCGAGGTCGTCGAGGCAGGCGGCAAGGTGCTGCTGCCGGGCCTGGTCGACCTGCACACCCATCTGCGCGAGCCCGGCCGGGAGGACTCCGAGACCGTCCTCACCGGCACCCGCGCGGCGGCGAGCGGCGGTTACACCGCGGTGTTCGCCATGGCCAACACCTTCCCGGTCGCCGACACCGCCGGCGTCGTCGAGCAGGTCTGGCGGCTCGGCCGGGAACACGGCTACTGCGACGTCCAGCCCATCGGCGCCGTCACCGTCGGCCTGGACGGCCAGAAGCTCGCCGAGCTGGGCGCCATGCACGAGTCCGCGGCCGGCGTCACCGTCTTCTCCGACGACGGCAAGTGCGTCCACGACGCCGTGATCATGCGCCGCGCGCTGGAGTACGTGAAGGCCTTCGGCGGCGTCGTCGCCCAGCACGCGCAGGAGCCGCGGCTGACCGAGGGCGCCCAGATGAACGAGGGCGTCGTCTCCGCCGAGCTGGGGCTCGGGGGCTGGCCGGCCGTCGCCGAGGAGTCGGTCATCGCGCGGGACGTGCTGCTCGCCGAGCACGTCGGCTCCCGCGTGCACATCTGCCACCTGTCCACCGCCGGGTCCGTGGAGATCGTCCGCTGGGCCAAGTCCCGTGGCATCCAGGTCACCGCCGAGGTCACCCCGCACCACCTGCTGCTCACCGACGAGCTGGTGCGCACCTACAACCCCGTCTACAAGGTCAACCCGCCGCTGCGCACCGAGCGGGACGTGCGCGCGCTGCGCGAGGCCCTCGCCGACGGCACCATCGACATCGTCGCCACCGACCACGCCCCGCACCCGCACGAGGACAAGGACTGCGAGTGGGCCGCCGCCGCCATGGGCATGGTCGGCCTGGAGACCGCACTGTCGGTGGTGCAGGAGACCATGGTCGACACCGGTCTGCTGGACTGGGCGGGCGTCGCCGACCGGATGTCCTTCAAGCCCGCCGAGATCGGCCGGGCCGCCGGACACGGCCGTCCCGTCTCGGTTGGTGAGCCCGCCAACCTCACGCTCGTGGACACGGCATACCGTGGGCCGGTGAACCCCGCGGGCTTCGCCTCGCGCAGCCGCAACACCCCCTACGAGGGTCGCGAGCTGCCGGGCCGTGTCACGCACACCTGGCTGCGGGGCAAGGCCACGCTCGTCGACGGGGAGCTCACATGACATCCGTAATCCTGCTGGCCGCCGAGAAGGAATCGGCGGAAGTGACCGACTGGGCCGCCCGCATCGGCTGGGTCGTCGGGCTCGCCCTCTTCGTCGCGCTCGTCTACTGGCTGATGCGCGAGGGCTGGAAGTGGCGCGGCACGCTCCAGAGCGACCTGCCCGAGCTGCTCACCGCGCCGGAAGAGACGGGCCCGGTGAAACTGAGCATGAGCGGCCGCTACCACGGCTCCACCACCGCCGGCCAGTGGCTCGACCGCATCGTGGCGCACGGCCTGGGCACCCGCAGCAGGGCCGAGCTCACGCTGACGGACGCGGGACTGGACGTCGTACGCCCCGGCGCGGCCGACTTCTTCGTCCCGGCCTCCGCACTGCGCGAGGCCCGGCTCGACAAGGGCATCGCCGGCAAGGTGCTCACCGAGGGCGGACTGCTCGTGGTGACGTGGGCCCACGGCGACCGGCTGATCGACTCCGGCTTCCGCTCCGACCGGGCGGCCGAGCACCCCGAGTGGGTCGCCGCGATCAACTCCATGACCAAGACCAACGACACGGAAGGCGCCGAACGATGACGACCTCCACCCGGGGAACCGCCCAGGCTCCCGCCGTACTCGTCCTGGAGGACGGCCGGATCTTCCGCGGCCGCGCCTACGGGGCCGTGGGGGAGACCTTCGGCGAGGCCGTGTTCTCCACCGGCATGACCGGATACCAGGAGACCCTCACCGACCCCTCGTACCACCGCCAGGTCGTCGTGATGACCGCCCCGCACGTCGGCAACACCGGCGTCAACGACGAGGACGCCGAGTCGAAGCGGATCTGGGTCTCCGGCTACGTCGTGCGCGACCCCGCGCGCGTGCCCTCCAACTGGCGCTCCCGCCGCTCCCTCGACGAGGAACTGGCCGCCCAGGGCGTCGTCGGCATCAGCGGCGTCGACACCCGCGCCCTCACCCGGCACCTGCGCGAGCGCGGCGCCATGCGCGTCGGCATCTTCAGCGGCGACGCCGTCCGCGACGACGCCACCCTGCTCGCCCGCGTGCAGGAGGCGCCCGAGATGAAGGGCGCCGACCTCTCCGCCGAGGTCGCCACCACCGAGCCGTACGTCGTCCCCGCGATCGGCGAGAAGAGGTTCACCGTCGCCGCCGTCGACCTCGGCATCAAGGGCATGACCCCGCACCGCATGGCCGAGCGCGGCATCGAGGTGCACGTCCTGCCCGCCACCGCGACCGTGGACGACGTCTACGCCGTGAACCCCGACGGCGTCTTCTTCTCCAACGGCCCCGGCGACCCCGCCACCGCCGACCACCCCGTCTCCGTGATGCGGGGCGTCCTGGAGCGCGGCACGCCCCTGTTCGGCATCTGCTTCGGCAACCAGATCCTGGGCCGCGCGCTCGGCTTCGGCACCTACAAGCTGAAGTACGGCCACCGCGGCATCAACCAGCCCGTGCAGGACCGCACCACGGGCAAGGTCGAGGTCACCGCGCACAACCACGGCTTCGCCGTCGACGCCCCGCTCGACCAGGTCTCCGAGACCCCCTACGGGCGCGCCGAGGTCTCCCACGTCTGCCTCAACGACAACGTGGTGGAGGGCCTCCAACTGCTCGACAAGCCGGCTTTCAGCGTCCAGTACCACCCCGAAGCGGCAGCCGGCCCGCACGACGCCGCCTACCTGTTCGACCGCTTCGTTTCCCTGATGGAGGGCCAGCGTGCCTAAGCGCACCGATATCCAGTCCGTCCTGGTCATCGGCTCCGGCCCGATCGTCATCGGCCAGGCCGCCGAGTTCGACTACTCCGGCACCCAGGCGTGCCGCGTGCTCAAGGCCGAGGGCCTGCGCGTCATCCTGGTCAACTCCAACCCGGCGACGATCATGACCGACCCGGAGATCGCCGACGCCACCTACGTCGAGCCGATCACCCCCGAGTTCGTCGAGAAGATCATCGCCAAGGAGCGCCCCGACGCCCTGCTGCCCACCCTGGGCGGCCAGACGGCCCTGAACACCGCCATCTCGCTGCACGAGAACGGCGTCCTGGAGAAGTACGGCGTCGAACTGATCGGCGCCAACGTCGAGGCCATCCACAAGGGCGAGGACCGCGACCGGTTCAAGGAGGTCGTCGAGGAGGTCCGCAAGAAGATCGGGCACGGCGAGTCCGCCCGCTCGGTCATCTGCCACTCCATGGACGACGTCCTCGCCGGCGTCGAGACGCTCGGCGGCTACCCCGTCGTCGTCCGCCCCTCCTTCACCATGGGCGGCGCCGGCTCCGGCTTCGCCCACGACGAGGAGGAGCTGCGCCGCATCGCCGGTCAGGGCCTCACCCTCTCGCCGACCACCGAGGTCCTCCTGGAGGAGTCCATCCTCGGCTGGAAGGAGTACGAGCTGGAGCTGATGCGCGACAAGCACGACAACGTCGTGGTCGTCTGCTCCATCGAGAACTTCGACCCCATGGGCGTGCACACCGGCGACTCCATCACCGTCGCCCCGGCGATGACGCTCACCGACCGCGAGTACCAGACCCTGCGCGACATCGGCATCGCCGTCATCCGCGAGGTCGGCGTCGACACCGGCGGCTGCAACATCCAGTTCGCGGTGAACCCCGAGGACGGCCGGGTCATCGTCATCGAGATGAACCCGCGCGTGTCCCGCTCCTCGGCGCTCGCCTCCAAGGCGACCGGCTTCCCCATCGCCAAGATCGCCGCCAAGCTCGCCGTGGGCTACACCCTGGACGAGATCCCCAACGACATCACGCAGGAGACCCCGGCCTCCTTCGAGCCGACCCTCGACTACGTGGTCGTCAAGGCGCCCCGCTTCGCCTTCGAGAAGTTCCCGCAGGCCGACTCCACGCTGACCACCACCATGAAGTCGGTCGGCGAGGCCATGGCCATCGGCCGCAACTTCACCGAGGCGTTCCAGAAGGCGCTGCGCTCGCTGGAGAAGAAGGGCAGCCAGTTCGCCTTCACCGGCGAGACCGGTGACAAGGAGGAGCTGCTGCGCGCCTCGGTCCGGCCGACCGACGGCCGGATCAACACCGTCATGGCGGCCATCCGCGCGGGGGCCACGCCCGAGGAGGTCTTCGCCTACACGAAGATCGACCCCTGGTTCGTGGACCAGCTGTTCCTCCTCAAGGAGATCGCCGACGAACTGGCCGAGGCGCCCGAGCTGACCGCCGAGCTGCTGGCCGAGGCCAAGCGGCACGGCTTCTCCGACCAGCAGATCGGCGAGATCCGCGGCCTGCGCGAGGACGTCGTGCGCGAGGTGCGGCATGCGCTCGGCGTCCGCCCGGTCTACAAGACGGTCGACACCTGCGCCGCCGAGTTCGCCGCGAAGACCCCGTACTTCTACTCCTCCTACGACGAGGAGACCGAGGTCGCCCCGCGCGAGAAGCCCGCCGTGATCATTCTGGGCTCCGGCCCCAACCGCATCGGCCAGGGCATCGAGTTCGACTACTCCTGCGTCCACGCCTCCTTCGCGCTGAGCGACGCCGGGTACGAGACCGTGATGGTCAACTGCAACCCCGAGACCGTCTCCACCGACTACGACACCTCCGACCGGCTGTACTTCGAGCCGCTCACCCTGGAGGACGTCCTGGAGATCGTCCACGCCGAGCGGCAGGCCGGGCCGGTCGCGGGCGTCGTCGTACAGCTCGGCGGCCAGACGCCGCTGGGCCTCGCGCAGGCGCTCAAGGACAACGGCGTGCCGATCGTGGGCACGCCCCCGGAGGCGATCCACGCCGCCGAGGACCGCGGCGCGTTCGGGCAGGTCCTCAAGGAGGCCGGGCTGCCGGCCCCCAAGCACGGCACGGCCACCACCTTCACCGAGGCAAAGGCCATCGCCGACGAGATCGGCTACCCGGTGCTGGTCCGGCCCTCCTACGTGCTCGGCGGGCGCGGCATGGAGATCGTCTACGACGAGGCCCGCCTGGAGACCTACATCGCCGAGTCGACCGAGATCAGCCCCTCCCGGCCGGTGCTCGTCGACCGCTTCCTGGACGACGCCATCGAGATCGACGTCGACGCCCTCTACGACGGCGAGGAGCTGTACCTCGGCGGCGTGATGGAGCACATCGAGGAGGCCGGCATCCACTCCGGCGACTCGGCGTGCGCGCTGCCCCCCATCACCCTGGGCGGCTTCGACATCAAGCGGCTGCGCGCCTCCACCGAGGCCATCGCGCGCGGCGTCGGCGTGCGCGGTCTGATCAACATCCAGTTCGCCATGGCGGGCGACATCCTCTACGTCCTGGAGGCCAACCCGCGCGCCTCGCGCACGGTGCCCTTCACCTCCAAGGCGACCGCGGTACCGCTCGCCAAGGCCGCCGCGCGGATCTCGCTCGGCGCCACCATCGCCGAGCTGCGCGCGGAGGGCCTGCTGCCGGCCACGGGCGACGGCGGCGAGCTGCCGCTGGACGCGCCGATCTCCGTCAAGGAGGCCGTGCTGCCCTGGAGCCGCTTCCGGGACACCTCCGGCCGCGGCGTGGACACCGTCCTCGGCCCGGAGATGCGCTCCACCGGCGAGGTCATGGGCATCGACTCGGTGTTCGGCACCGCGTACGCCAAGTCGCAGGCGGGGGCGTACGGCCCGCTGCCCACCAAGGGCCGTGCCTTCATCTCCGTCGCCAACCGCGACAAGCGGTCGATGATCTTTCCTGCGCGCGAGCTGGTGGCGCACGGCTTCGAGCTGCTCGCCACCTCCGGCACCGCCGAGGTCCTGCGCCGCAACGGCATCAACGCCACCGTCGTGCGCAAGCAGTCCGAGGGCACGGGCCCGAACGGCGAGAAGACCATCGTCCAGCTCATCCACGACGGCGAGGTCGACCTCATCGTCAACACTCCGTACGGCACGGGCGGCCGCCTCGACGGCTACGAGATCCGCACCGCGGCCGTGGCCCGCTCGGTCCCGTGCCTGACGACGGTCCAGGCGCTCGCCGCGGCGGTCCAGGGCATCGACGCCCTCAACCGCGGCGACGTGGGCGTCCGGTCGCTCCAGGAACACGCGGAACACCTGACCGCGGCCCGCAGCTAGCCCCGAGGGGGACACCGGAAACGGTGTCCCCCTCTTCATGAGGCCTCATGGGGCCCGAAGGACACCAAAAGATGTACGAGCTCTTCTTCCGCCTCGTCTTCCGGCGCATGGACCCAGAGAAGGCCCACCACCTCGCCTTCCGGTGGATCCGCCTCGCCGCCCGCGTGCCGGTGCTGCGCACCTTCGCCGCCGCCGTGCTCGCGCCCCGCTACAAGGAGCTGCGCACCGAGGCCCTCGGACTGCGGATGCACGGCCCCTTCGGGCTCGCCGCCGGCTTCGACAAGAACGCCGTCGCCGTGGACGGCATGGCCATGCTCGGCTTCGACCACGTCGAGATCGGCACCGTGACCGGGGAGCCCCAGCCGGGCAACCCCAAAAAAAGGCTGTTCCGGCTGGTGCCCGACCGGGCGCTGATCAACCGCATGGGCTTCAACAACGACGGTTCGCTCGTCGTCGCCGCCCGGCTGGCCGCCCGCGAGCCGGTCTTCCGGACGGTCGTCGGCGTCAACATCGGCAAGACGAAGGCCGTCCCCGAGGCGGAGGCCGTCGCCGACTACGTGAAGTCGGCCGAGCGCCTCGCCCCGTACGCCGACTACCTGGTCGTCAACGTCTCCTCGCCCAACACTCCGGGGCTGCGCAACCTCCAGGCCGTCGAGCACCTGCGCCCGCTGCTGACCGCCGTGCGCGAGGCCGCCGACCGGGCGACGCCCGGCCGCCGGGTGCCGCTGCTGGTGAAGATCGCCCCGGACCTCGCGGACGAGGACGTCGACGGCGTCGCCGACCTCGCGGTGGAGCTCGGCCTGGACGGCATCATCGCCACCAACACCACCATCGCCCGCGACGGACTCGGCCTCACCTCCGACCCCGCCCTGGTGCGGGAGACCGGCGGCCTGTCCGGCGCCCCCCTCAAGGCACGCTCCCTGGAGGTGCTGCGCCGCCTGTACGCGCGCGTGGGCGACCGGATCACCCTGGTCGGCGTCGGCGGCATCGAGACCGCCGAGGACGCCTGGCAGCGCATCCTCGCCGGAGCGACCCTGGTCCAGGGCTACAGCGCCTTCGTCTACGAGGGCCCCTTCTGGGCCCGCGCGATCCACAAGGGCCTGGCCGCGCGGCTGCGCACGAGCCCGTACGCCACCCTCGCCGACGCGGTCGGCGCCGACGTGAGGAAGACGACGACATGACCTCCCTCGAGCCCTTCGGCGCCCGGCTGCGCCGCGCGATGGACGAGCGCGGCCCGCTCTGCGTCGGCATCGACCCGCACGCCTCCCTGCTCACCGAGTGGGGTCTGAACGACGACGTGGCGGGCCTGGAGCGGTTCAGCCGCACGGTCGTGGAGGCGATGGCCGACCGGGTCGCCGTGCTCAAGCCGCAGAGCGCGTTCTTCGAACGGTTCGGCTCGCGCGGCGTGGCCGTGCTGGAGACGGCGGTGCGGGAGGCGCGGGAGGCCGGCGCGCTGGTCGTCATGGACGCCAAGCGCGGCGACATCGGCTCCACCATGGCCGCGTACGCCGAGTCCTTCCTGCACAAGGACGCCCCGCTGTTCTCGGACGCGCTGACCGTCTCCCCGTACCTCGGCTACGGCTCCCTCTCCCCGGCCGTCGCGCTGGCCCGCGAGAACGGCGCCGGCCTGTTCGTGCTGGCGCTCACCTCCAACCCCGAGGGCGGAGAGGTCCAGCACGCCGTCCGCGTGGACGGCCGGAACGTCGGCGCGACCATGCTCGCCCACCTCGCCGCCGAGAACGCCGGGGAGCGGCCCCTCGGGTCCTTCGGCGCGGTCGTCGGGGCGACCCTGGGCGACCTGTCGTCGTACGACCTGGACGTCAACGGGCCGCTCCTCGCACCCGGCATCGGCGCCCAGGGGGCCACGCCCGCGGACCTTCCCCGGGTGTTCGGCGCCGCGGTGCGCAATGTCGTTCCCAACGTCAGCCGGGGGGTGCTGCGGCACGGTCCCGACGTGACGGCGCTGCGTACGGCGGCGGAGCGGTTCGCGGAGGAGATCCGGGCGGCCGTGACCGCGCGGTGAGCGCGGACGGAGGGTGACCGGGGGGCCGGGAGGGCGGCCGGGATCGGGTTCGAGGCTGGATCCATCCACGAATCCGGGGCAGTATGTCTGGAATATCCAGTCCTGACAGAGGCTGACCAGGACTTTTCCGCTGTTCTCGCTGACTCCGGCGCACTTGACCGCTAGTCTCCGTCGAGTGGGGGCACCTCCCGCGCCCCTCAAGGCAGTGGGGGAGAACGGGCAGGCGTGTTGCTCATGGCTCCCCAGGTGTGGGGCAGTAGGTTCCTCACCGGTCCGTATCCGACAGTTCGACATCCGAGGTGACGTAGGCGTGGCTCTTCCGCCCCTTACCCCCGAACAGCGCGCAGCCGCGCTCGAAAAGGCCGCCGCGGCTCGCCGGGAGCGGGCCGAGGTCAAGAATCGACTCAAGCACTCCGGCGCCTCCCTTCACGAGGTCATCAAGCAGGGCCAGGAGAACGACGTCATCGGCAAGATGAAGGTCTCCGCCCTGCTCGAGTCCCTGCCCGGCGTGGGCAAGGTCCGCGCCAAGCAGATCATGGAGCGACTCGGCATCTCCGAGAGCCGCCGCGTGCGCGGTCTCGGTTCCAACCAGATCGCCTCCCTCGAGCGCGAGTTCGGCAGCACCGGCTCCTGACCCGCCGGCCCCGGGGCCCCACTGGTCCCGGGCACTACGGGATTGCTGGAATAATCGCTGCATGAGTGAACGTCCGCGGCTGACCGTGCTCTCCGGACCCTCCGGGGTCGGCAAGAGCACGGTCGTCGCCCATATGCGCAAGCAACACCCCGAGGTCTGGCTCTCGGTGTCCGCGACGACCCGCAGGCCCCGGCCCGGCGAGAAGCACGGAGTCCACTACTTCTTCGTCACCGACGAGGAGATGGACAAGCTGATCGCCAACGGCGAGCTGCTGGAGTGGGCCGAGTTCGCCGGCAACCGGTACGGCACGCCGCGCGCGGCCGTGCTGGAGCGGCTGGAGGCGGGCGAGGCCGTGCTGCTGGAGATCGACCTCCAGGGGGCCCGGCAGGTGCGCGAGTCGATGCCGGAGGCCCAGCTGGTGTTCCTGGCCCCGCCCTCCTGGGAGGAGCTGGTGCGCAGGCTGACCGGCCGGGGCACCGAGGCGCCCGAGGTGATCGAACGGCGCCTCGCGGCGGCGAAGATCGAACTCGCCGCCGAGCCGGAGTTCGACGAAACCCTGGTCAACACCTCCGTCGAGGACGTGGCGCGTGAGCTGCTAGCCTTGATGGATGTCGTGTGATCACGGCATATGTGATCACCGCCCGTCTTTTCCCATCCATCGGAAGGTAGAGCGTGTCCTCTTCCATCTCCGCGCCCGAGGGCATCATCAACCCGCCGATCGACGAGCTCCTCGAGGCCACCGACTCGAAGTACAGCCTCGTGATCTACGCGGCCAAGCGGGCCCGCCAGATCAACGCGTACTACTCGCAGCTCGGCGAGGGCCTCCTCGAGTACGTCGGTCCGCTCGTCGACACCCACGTGCACGAGAAGCCGCTCTCGATCGCTCTGCGCGAGATCAACGCGGGGCTGCTGACCTCCGAGGCCGTTGAGGGCCCGGCGCAGTAGTATTTCCTGCTTGCAGCAGACTTATCCACAGGCCCGGCAGTACGTCTGCCGGGCCTGTGGTGTGTGATGGACCCGTGCGCAGTCCCGGCGCACGGGAGCCGACAGTTGCGGGGAGAGACGGTGGACAAGCCCAAGGTCGTCCTGGGGGTGAGCGGTGGCATCGCCGCCTACAAGGCCTGTGAGCTGCTGCGCAGGCTCACCGAGTCGGGCCACGACGTCCGCGTCGTGCCCACCGCCTCCGCGCTCCACTTCGTCGGCGCCGCCACCTGGTCCGCGCTGTCCGGCCACCCCGTCGCCACCGAGGTCTGGGACCACGTCCACGAGGTCCCGCACGTCCGCATCGGCCAGCACGCCGACCTCGTCGTGGTCGCCCCGGCGACCGCCGACCTCCTCGCCAAGGCGGCGCACGGCCTCGCCGACGACCTGCTGACGAACACCCTGCTCACCGCCCGCTGCCCGGTGGTCTTCGCCCCCGCCATGCACACCGAGATGTGGGAGCACCCGGCCACCCAGGAGAACGTGGCGACGCTGCGCCGCCGCGGCGCCGTCGTCGTCGAACCGGCCGTGGGCCGGCTCACCGGCGCCGACACCGGCAAGGGGCGCCTGCCCGACCCGGCCGAGATCTTCGAGGTCTGCCGCCGGGTCCTCGCCCGCGGCGCCACCCGGCCCGACCTCGCCGGCCGCCATGTCGTGGTCAGCGCCGGCGGCACCCGCGAACCCCTCGACCCGGTCCGCTTCCTCGGCAACCGCTCCTCCGGCAAGCAGGGCTACGCCCTCGCCCGCACCGCCGCCGCGCGCGGCGCCCGCGTCACCCTGATCGCCGCCAACACCGCGCTGCCGGACCCGGCCGGCGTGGACGTCGTCCCGGTCGGCACCGCCGTGCAGTTGCGCGAGGCCGTGCTGAAGGCCGCGGCGGACGCCGACGCCGTCGTCATGGCCGCCGCCGTCGCCGACTTCCGCCCGGCGCACTACGCCACCGGCAAGATCAAGAAGAGGGACGGCCAGGACCCCGATCCCGTCGCGCTGGTCCGCAACCCCGACGTGCTGGCCGAGATCTCGGCCGACCGGCCCCGCCCCGGTCAGGTCGTCGTCGGCTTCGCCGCGGAGACCGACGACGTCCTCGTCAACGGCCGCGCCAAACTGGAGCGCAAGCGCTGCGACCTGCTCGTCGTCAACGAGGTGGGGGAGCGCAGAACGTTCGGCGCCGAGGACAACGAGGCCGTGGTGCTGGGCGCCGACGGAAGCGAGACGCCCGTGCCCCACGGGCCGAAGGAGGCGCTGGCCGACGTCGTGTGGGACCTGGTGGCGCGGCGTCTGCGCTGACGACGCCGTCCGCGCTCCCGCAAGCCCCCCGGCGCCCGCGCGTCCGGGCGCGGGGCCTGGCCAAGGCCGCCCGGCTTTGGGCAGAATGCCCGTGCCGCAGGTCACAGCACTCCCGAGAAACGAGACAGTGCCCCCTGCGGAGGAGCGTGACAGATAAACTGTCTGCGGACGACGCCGAGCGCAGCTCTCGGCCCGTCCACCCATGATCAGCCAGCAGCCGCTGCAACCACAGGGAGCGTTGTGTCCCGTCGCCTGTTCACCTCGGAGTCCGTGACCGAGGGTCACCCCGACAAGATCGCTGACCAGATCAGCGACACCATTCTCGACGCGCTTCTGCGCGAGGACCCGACCTCCCGGGTCGCCGTCGAGACCCTGATCACCACCGGCCTGGTGCACGTGGCCGGAGAGGTCACCACCAAGGCCTACGCGCCCATCCCGCAGCTGGTCCGGGACAAGATCCTGGAGATCGGCTACGACTCCTCGAAGAAGGGCTTCGACGGCGCCTCCTGCGGAGTGTCGGTGTCGATCGGCGCGCAGTCCCCGGACATCGCGCAGGGTGTGGACACGGCGTACGAGACCCGTGTCGAGGGCGACGAGGACGAGCTGGACCGCCAGGGCGCCGGCGACCAGGGCCTGATGTTCGGCTACGCCTCCGACGAGACGCCCACCCTGATGCCGCTGCCGATCTTCCTGGCGCACCGCCTGTCCAAGCGCCTGTCCGAGGTCCGCAAGAACGGCACGATCCCCTACCTGCGCCCCGACGGCAAGACCCAGGTCACCATCGAGTACGACGGCGACAAGGCCGTCCGCCTCGACACGGTCGTCGTCTCCTCGCAGCACGCCAGCGACATCGACCTCGAGTCGCTGCTCGCCCCCGACATCCGCGAGTTCGTCGTCGAGCCGGAGCTGAAGGCGCTCCTGGAGGACGGCATCAAGCTCGACACCGAGGGCTACCGCCTGCTGGTCAACCCCACCGGCCGCTTCGAGATCGGCGGCCCGATGGGCGACGCCGGCCTCACCGGCCGCAAGATCATCATCGACACCTACGGCGGCTTCGCCCGGCACGGTGGCGGCGCCTTCTCCGGCAAGGACCCGTCCAAGGTGGACCGCTCGGCCGCCTACGCGATGCGCTGGGTCGCCAAGAACGTCGTCGCCGCCGGTCTCGCCGCCCGCTGCGAGGTCCAGGTCGCGTACGCGATCGGCAAGGCCGAGCCCGTCGGCCTGTTCGTGGAGACCTTCGGCACCCACAAGGTCGAGCCGGAGCGCATCGAGAAGGCGATCGACGAGGTCTTCGACCTCCGCCCGGCCGCGATCATCCGCGACCTCGACCTGCTCCGCCCGATCTACGCCCAGACCGCCGCGTACGGCCACTTCGGCCGTGAGCTGCCGGACTTCACCTGGGAGCGCACCGACCGCGTGGACGCGCTGCGCAAGGCCGCGGGCCTGTAGGCCCCCGGTCGCCCCCGAGGCCCGGTTCCCCTCGCGGGAGCCGGGCCTCGGCCGTTCCGGGCGCCGCCCGTTGTCAGTGGCGTTTGGAAGAATGCAGGCGTGAGCGGCGAGAACGGGCAGGGGGACGGCGGTGGCGCGGGGACGCCGCCGCCGGAGCAGCTCGCGCTCATCCGGGAGAGCGTGCGCAAGGCCAACGCGCCCAGGGCCAAGCCGCGCACCTGGCGGGGAGCGGCCCTGGCCGCCGAGCTGCCGGTCGCGCGGGTGCTGGTCGACAAGGGCGTGCTGCACCTCGACCGGTACTTCGACTACGCGGTGCCCGCCGAGCTGGACGCCGACGCCCAGCCCGGTGTGCGGGTGCGGGTGCGGTTCGGGGCCGGACGGCACCGGGTCCGCGAGGGGCGGCGCGAGGGCGGAGGACTGATCGACGGGTTCCTCGTCGAGCGGCGGGCCGAGTCCGACTACGCCGGGCCGCTGGCCGCGCTCGCCCAGGTGGTGTCGCCGGAGCGGGTGCTCGACGAGGAGCTGCTGGGGCTGGCCCGCGCCGTCGCCGACCGGTACGCGGGCAGCCTGGCCGACGTCCTGCAACTCGCCGTGCCGCCGCGCAACGCCCGCGCCGAGCAGCGGCCCTCGCCCCCGCCGCAGCCCCCGCCCCCGGCGCCCGCCCCCGGCACCTGGGAGCGGTACGAGCGGGGGCCCGCGTTCCTGACGGCGCTGGCCTCCGGGGCCGCCCCGCGCGCGGTGTGGAACGCCCTGCCGGGTCCCGAGTGGAGCGCGGAACTGGCCCGCGCCGTGGCCGCGACGCTCGCCTCGGGGCGGGGCGCGCTGGTCGTGGTGCCGGACGGGCGTGCCGCCGCGCGGGTGGACGCCGCACTGACCGAGCTGCTCGGCGAGGGACGGCACGCGCTGCTCACGGCCGACGCGGGGCCGGAGAAGCGGTACGGGCAGTGGCTGGCGGTGCGGCGCGGGTCCGTGCGGGCCGTGGTGGGCACCCGGGCGGCGATGTTCGCGCCGGTGCGGGACCTGGGCCTGGTGGCCGTGTGGGACGACGGGGACGACAGCCACAGCGAGCTGCACGCCCCGCAGCCGCACGCGAGGGACGTGCTGCTGCTGCGGGCCGCGCAGGACGGGTGCGCCTTCCTGCTGGGCGGCTGGAACTGCACGGTGGAGGCCGCGCAGCTGGTGGAGAGCGGCTGGGCCCGGCCCCTGGTCGCCGGGCGGGAGCAGGTGCGGGCCGCCGCTCCGCTGGTGCGCACGATCGGGGACCAGGACCTGGCGCGGGACGAGGCCGCGCGCGCCGCCCGGCTGCCCTCGCTCGCCTGGCAGGCGGCGCGCGAAGGACTGCGGCACGGTCCGGTGCTCGTCCAGGTGCCCCGGCGCGGCTACGTCCCGCGGCTGGCCTGTGCCGCCTGCCGGACGCCCGCCCGGTGCCGGCACTGTGCCGGTCCGCTGCGGGCGCGGGACGCGGGCGCGCCGTACTGCGGCTGGTGCGGGCGCGAGGAGGGGGCGTGGCACTGCCCGGAGTGCGGGGCGTTCCGGCTGCGGGCTCAGGTGGTGGGGGCCCGCCGTACGGCGGAGGAGCTGGGGCGGGCGTTTCCGGCCGTGCCGGTGCGCACCTCGGGGCGGGAGCATGTGCTGGACACGGTGCCGGGGACGCCCGCGCTGGTGGTGAGCACGCCGGGCGCGGAGCCGGTGGCCCAGGGCGGGTACGCGGCGGCGCTGCTGCTCGACGGGTGGGCGATGCTCGGGCGGCCCGATCTGCGGGCGGGCGAGGACGCGCTGCGGCGCTGGATCGCGGCCGCGGCGCTGGTCCGGCCGCAGGGGGATGGCGGCACGGTCGTCGTGGTCGCCGAGCCGACGCTCAGGCCCGTGCAGGCGCTGGTGCGCTGGGACCCGGTGGGCCACGCGGTACGGGAGCTGGCCGAGCGGGCCGAGCTGGGCTTTCCGCCGGTGTCGCGGATGGCGTCGGTGGCGGGGCCGCCCGAGGCGCTCGCGGACTTCCTGCGCTCGGTCGAACTCCCGCCGGAAGCGGAGGTGCTGGGCCCCGTGCCGCTCCCGGTCACCCCGTCGGCGGCGGCCGGCCGCCCGCGCCGCCCCGGGGAGCCTCCGCCGGGCGAACAGTGGGACCGCGCGCTGATCCGCGTGCCACCGGGCCGGGGCGCGGCCCTGGCGTCGGCGCTGAAGTCGGCGCAGGCGGCCCGGATGGCCCGGGGGAACGGGAGCGGTTCCGGGGTCCGGGTACGGATCGACCCGCCGGACATCGGCTGAGGCGGGGCGGGGGAGGGCGGGACGTGGGCTTGCCCCGGAGACGGTTTCGCCCTCCTGGTGTGGAGGGCGGGTGGCGGGGGGTGGTTTTGGGGGCTGGGCCGCGTCCGGTCGGTGTGGGGCGGCCGTGGGACGGTTCACGGAGACGGTTTTGCCCTCCTGGTGTGGAGGGCGGGTGGCGGGGGGTGGTTTTGGGGGCTGGGCCGCGTCCGGTCGGCGTGGGGCGGCCGTGGGACGGTTCACGGAGACGGTTTCGCCCTCCTGGTGTGGAGGGCGGGCGGCGGGGGGTGGTTTTGGGGGCTGGGCCGCGCCCGGTCGGCGTGGGGCGGCCGTGGGACGGCGACGGACATGCGGCTGCCTTCCCGGTGCGGGGGCGGGGATGGTGCGGGGGCCGAGTCGCGCCCGGCCGGTGTGGGTGCTTGTGGCGCGGCGCGGGAGTTGCGCTTGCCCTCCCGGTGTCGAGGGCGGGAGGCAGGGGTGTTGTTGCGGGCCGAGTGGCGCCCGGGCGGCGGGGGCGGTCGTGGGAGGGCGACGGACGTGCCGTTGAACCTCACCCGCGTGAGGGCCGGAGTCGGGTGTGGTGTGGGAGGCCGCGGCGCCCGGGCGGCGGGGCGTGGACGATGACGGACGTGCGGCTGCCCTCCGCGCGTGGAGGCGGGGAGGGCAGCGGTGGTGCGAGGGCCGAGCCGCGCCCGGTCGGCGTGGGGCGGTCGGCCGTGCTCGGGACGGTGACGCGGGTGCGGTCAGCCGTTGCGCGGGCCGGGGAAGGCCGTCGGACGGGTCTCGTGGCTGCCCGCCGTCGGCTGGGTCGGCATGGAACGGGCCGCGGGGACCGTCGGCACCGTGGCGACTCCGGCGCCCGTGTTCAGCGGGCGGGAGCCCGCCGGCTCGGCGCCCCGCTCGGCCTCCGCGGCGGCCTGGGCCGCGGCGCGGCGGGAGCCGTACCGGCGGTGCACCGCCTGCTTGGTGACCCCGAGCGCGGAGCCCACCGCGTCCCACGAGAAGCCGAGCGAACGGTCGAAGTCGACCGCCGCCGTGACCAGGGTCTCGACGCTGTCCCGCAGCTCCTGGGCGAGGCGGACCGTGGGTGCGGGGGCGCGTCCGTAGACGACGAAGCCCGTGGAGGGGCCGGAGCGGCGCGGGCGGTAGACGTTGCCGAGCTGGGCGGTGAGGGTCCGCAGTGCGTCCACCTGCCGGCGGACCCGCTCGATGTCCCGCACCAGCAAGTGCAGGCTGGCCCGAGCCTGGGCGTCGTGGGTTGCGTGGTCGGCCATGAACAAGCCTCTCGAACCGGCGTTGAGGAGAAAGGATCGGGCCGCTGCCGCGGCCCGCAGTGGTCAACTCTTTCTTGACCAACGCGCTTTCGCTCCGCTGGTCACGCTGCGGGGCGTAAGAACATGCCCGCGCGCCCGTCATAGACTGGTGCGCCGCCCGTCAAGACCCCCGCCCGAGAGGCCCGTACCACCCATGAAGCTGGTCTTCGCCGGTACCCCCGAGGTCGCCGTCCCCGCTCTGGACGCACTGCTCGCCGCCGAGCGGCACGAGGTGGTCGCCGTGGTCACCCGGCCGGACGCGCCGGCGGGCCGCGGTCGCAGGCTGGTGGCGTCCCCCGTGGCCGAGCGCGCCGAGGAGGCCGGCATCGAGGTGCTCAAGCCGGCCAGGCCGCGCGACCCCGAGTTCCTGGAGCGGCTGCGCGAGATCGGGCCGGACTGCTGCCCCGTCGTCGCCTACGGCGCCCTGCTCCCGCGCGCCGCCCTCGACATCCCCGCCCGCGGCTGGGTCAACCTGCACTTCTCGCTGCTGCCCGCCTGGCGCGGCGCCGCCCCCGTGCAGCACGCCGTCATGGCGGGCGACGAGATCACCGGGGCGTCCACCTTCCTGATCGAGGAGGGCCTCGACTCCGGTCCCGTCTACGGCACCGTCACCGAGACCGTCCGCCCCACCGACACCAGCGGCGACCTGCTCACCCGCCTCGCCTTCGCCGGCGCCGGACTGCTCGCCGCCACCATGGACGGCATCGAGGACGGCTCCCTGAAGCCCGTGCCGCAGCCCGCCGAGGGCGTCAGCCTCGCCCCCAAGATCACCGTCGAGGACGCCCGCGTCGACTGGCGCGCCCCCGCCCTGCGCGTCGACCGGGTGGTGCGCGGCTGCACCCCCGCACCGGGCGCCTGGACCACCTTCCGCGGCGAGCGCCTCAAGCTCGTCCAGGTCGCGCCCGTCCCCGACCGCACCGACCTCGCCCCCGGCCGGCTGTCCGCCGCCAAGAACAACGTGTACGCGGGCACCGGCTCGTACGCGATCGAGCTGCTGTGGGTGCAGCCCCAGGGCAAGAAGCCGATGCGGGGCGCCGACTGGGCCCGCGGGGTGCGCATCGCCGACGGGGAGAGCCTCGGCGGGTGACGTCGCCGCGCACGGGCGGACGTAGGCTGGGCGCAGACCGTATACAGAAATCCGGAGCACCTTCTTCGTGAGCGACACCTCCCGTCGGCCCCGCAAACCCGGCAAGCCCTACCGCCGTCCCCGTAAGGACCCGGTGCGCGTCCTCGCGTTCGACGCGCTCCGGGCCGTGGACGAGCGCGACGCGTACGCCAACCTCGTGCTGCCGCCGCTGCTGCGCAAGGCCCGCGAGAGCCACGGCTTCGACGCGCGGGACGCCGCCCTCGCCACCGAACTGGTCTACGGCACGCTGCGGCGGCAGGGCACGTACGACGCGGTGATCGCGGCCTGCGTGGACCGGCCGCTGCGGGAGGTCGACCCGCCCGTGCTGGACGTGCTCAGCCTCGGCGCGCACCAGCTGCTCGGCACGCGCATCCCCACCCACGCCGCCGTGTCCGCCTCCGTCGAACTGGCGCGGGTGGTGCTCGGCGACGGACGGGCCAAGTTCGTCAACGCCGTGCTGCGCAAGGTGGCCCAGCACGACCTCGACGGCTGGCTGGAGCGGGTCGCGCCGCCCTACGACGAGGACCCCGAGGACCATCTGGCCGTGGTGCACTCGCACCCGCGCTGGGTGGTCTCCGCGCTGTGGGACTCGCTCGGCGGACCGCGCTCCGGCATCGAGGAACTGCTCGCCGCCGACAACGAACGGCCCGAGGTGACCCTGGTGGCCAGGCCCGGCCGGGCCACCACCGAGGAACTCCTCGGCGAGGAGGCGGCGCTGCCCGGACGCTGGTCGCCGTACGCGGTGCGGCTGACCGAGGGCGGCGAGCCGGGCGCCGTCGACGCCGTCCGGGAGGGGCGGGCCGGCGTGCAGGACGAGGGCAGCCAGCTCGTCGCCCTCGCCCTCGCCAACGCGCCGCTGGACGGGCCGGACGGCAGATGGCTCGACGGCTGCGCCGGGCCGGGCGGCAAGGCCGCACTGCTCGCCGCGCTCGCCGCCGAGCGGGGCGCCACCCTGCTCGCCTCCGAGAAGCAGCCGCACCGTGCAGGCCTCGTCGCCAAGGCCCTCGCCGGAAACCCCGGCCCCTACCAGGTCATCGCCGCCGACGGCACCCGCCCGCCGTGGCGGCCCGGCAGTTTCGACCGGGTCCTGATGGACGTCCCCTGCACCGGACTCGGCGCCCTGCGGCGGCGTCCCGAGGCCCGCTGGCGCCGCCGCCCCGAGGACCTCGACGGCTTCGCCCCGCTCCAGCGCGGCCTGCTGCGCACCGCCCTTGACTCCGTGCGCGTCGGCGGCGTCGTCGGCTACGCCACCTGCTCCCCGCACCTCGCCGAGACCCGCGCCGTCGTCGCGGACGTCCTCAAGCAGTTCCCGCGTGCCGAGCTGATCGACGCCCGCCCGCTGCTGCCCTCGGTGCCCGACCTCGGCGACGGTCCGGACGTACAACTGTGGCCCCACCTGCACGGCACCGACGCCATGTACCTGGCGCTCATCCGCCGGACCGGCTGACCCGGGCCGCCCGCGGCCGGGCAGCGGCGCCCACCATCCGACACCGATGCCCGCACCCCCAGCCGGGCATGGCAGTCTTGGGGCATGGCCGTGCAGATCAACCCCAGCATCCTGTCCGCCGACTTCGCCCGTCTCGCCGACGAGGCGAAGGCGGTCGAAGGGGCCGACTGGCTCCACGTCGACGTCATGGACAACCATTTCGTCCCCAACCTCACGCTCGGCGTGCCGGTCGTGGAGTCCCTGGCCCGGGCGACGGACACCCCGCTGGACTGCCATCTGATGATCGAGGACCCCGATCGCTGGGCGCCCCGGTACGTGGAGGCCGGGGCCTCCTCGGTCACCTTCCACGTCGAGGCCGCCGCCGCACCGGTCCGGCTGGCCCGGGAGATCCGAGCCAAGGGCGCCCGCGCCTCCATGGCGCTCAAGCCGGCCACGCCCATCGAGCCGTACGAGGACCTGCTCCCCGAGCTGGACATGCTGCTGATCATGACGGTCGAGCCGGGCTTCGGCGGGCAGGCGTTCCTCGACATCATGCTGCCGAAGATCCGCCGTACCCGTGAGCTGATCGGCAAGCACGGCCTTCAGCTGTGGCTGCAGGTCGACGGCGGGGTGTCGGACGCCACCATCGAGCGCTGCGCCGAGGCCGGCGCCGACGTCTTCGTGGCCGGCTCCGCGGTGTACGGCGCCGCCGACCCGGCCGAGGCGGTGCGCGCCCTGCGCGCCCGGGCCCAGGCGGTGACCGAGCACGCCACATGGGCGTGCGACCACTGAGCCACGGTTACGTGAACGGCGTCCATCGGGCACCGATCGGGGCTGAGCGACCGCGCCGGATCTGCGAGGATGAACGGCGAATCCAGAGTGTGAACAGCAGTGAGGAGAACGCCGTGTCGGGTATGTCGGCGGGCCGGTCAGCCATGCGGATGGGACCCGCTGAGCTGGTGCAGGCGGCGGCCATGGCCCGCCGCTTCTACCTCGAGGGGAAGTCCAAGATCCAGATCGCGGAGGAGTTCGGCGTCAGCCGCTTCAAGGTGGCCCGGGTCCTGGAGACCGCCCTCGAACGGGATCTCGTGCGCATCGAGATCCGAGTCCCCGCCGAACTGGACGCCGAGCGCTCCGACGCGCTGCGCGCCCGCTACGGCCTCAGGCACGCCGTCGTCGTCGAGTCCCCGGCCGACGCCGAGGAGACCCCCGACCCCGAGAACCTCGGCGAGGTGGCCGCCGACCTGCTCGGCGAGCTGCTCAGCGAGGGGGACGTCCTGGGCCTGGCCTGGGGCCGTTCCACCATCCACATGGCCGCCGCCCTCGACCGGCTGCCGCCCTGCACGGTGGTCCAGCTGACCGGCGTGTACGACGCCGGGACCGCCGAGCGCGGTTCGGTGGAGGCCGTGCGCCGGGCCGCGCAGGTGGCCGGCGGCGACGCCCACCCCATCTACGCGCCGATGCTGCTGCCGGACGCGGCCACCGCGCAGGCCCTGCGCCACCAGACCGGGATCGCCCGCGCCTTCGACTACTTCGACAAGGTCACGGTCGCCTGCGTGTCCATCGGCTCCTGGGAGCCGGGCATCTCCACCGTGCACGACATGCTCAGCGACGAGGAGCGCGCCCACTACGCCTCCCTCGGCGTCGCCGCCGAGATGTCCGCGCACCTCTTCGACTCCGACGGCCGCCGGGTCGGGCGCGACCTGGGGGAGCGGTGCATCACCGTCAAGGCCGACCAGCTCCGCCGCATCCCGGAGGTCGTCGCGATCGCGGGCGGACAGCGCAAGGCCGCCGCCATCGACGCGGTCCTGCGCTCCGGGCTGGTCACCAGCCTGGTCACGGACACCTCGGCCGCCGACTACCTGATGACGGCCGGGCCGACGCCCAAGCCGGCGCTCAACCGCGCCGACCCGGACGGAACCTGACAACAGGTCGGGGGAGGGCGGCCGTGGCAGCATCGTCGGCATGGTGCTGCGGCTCGTCCTCCGAGGGCTCCTGGGCGCCCTCCTCCTGCTCACGGGGTGCTCGTCCACCGAAGCCCCGGTCCCTTCCCGGTCCGACGGCATGGCCACCGTCCGGGAGTCCGAACTGCCCCCCGAGGCGCGCGAGACCCTGCGCCTCATCGACGCGGGCGGCCCCTTCCCCCACGACCGCGACGGCGCCGTCTTCGGCAACTTCGAAGGGCTGCTGCCCCGGCAGCCACGCGGCCACTACCGCGAGTACACCGTCCGCACCCCCGGCTCCCGCGACCGCGGGGCCCGCCGGATCGTCGCCGGGCGCGGCGGCGAGACGTACTACACCGACGACCACTACGCATCCTTCAGGGCGGTACTGAGATGACGCACGACGCGGCGGGCCGGACGGTGGTCACGCTGGACCTCGGCGGGGTCACCGACAAGGCGGGCCTGATGGACCGCTGCGCCCTCGCCCTCGACCTGCCCGACTGGTTCGGCCGCAACTGGGACGCCCTCGCCGACTGTCTCGCCGACCCGACCCTGTGGCCCGAGGGTGCCGAGGAGCGGGGCCTGCTGGTCGTGGTCGAGGGCTGGCGGGAGTACGCCGAGACGCGGCCCGAGGAGTGGCGGGTCGCCGAGGAGGTGTTCGCCGAGGCGACGGACCGCGGACCCGGCCTGTTCGTGACCCTCGGATTCGGAGGTTCCTCCAAGCAGGCCGCTGACCAGCCTGGATGATCTGCCGGGGCGGTCCGGGGGCCTCGCCATGGGACAATGAAGTACGTGCTCTTTCCCCCTGGCTGACCTGTCCGGGGGCCGCCTCTGATCGACTGGGATGTGCAGCACGTGCGTTTCCTCAACGACATCCAGCCCTCGTACGACCTCACGTACGACGACGTGTTCATGGTGCCGAACCGCAGCGCGGTCGGCTCCCGGCAGGACGTCGACCTCAGCTCCCCGGACGGCACGGGCACCACGATCCCGCTCGTCGTCGCCAACATGACCGCCATCGCCGGCCGCCGCATGGCCGAGACCGTGGCCCGGCGCGGCGGCCTCGTGGTCATCCCGCAGGACATCCCGATCGACGTCGTCACCGACGTCGTCTCCTGGGTCAAGAGCCGCCACCTGGTGCTGGACACCCCGATCGTGCTCGCCCCGCACCAGACCGTCGCCGACGCGCTCGGCCTGCTGCCCAAGCGCGCCCACAACGCCGGCGTCGTCGTCGACGAGGAGAACCGGCCCGTCGGCGTCGTCACCGACCGGGACCTGACGGGTGTCGACCGCTTCACCCAGCTCGAAGTGGTCATGTCCAAGGACCTGCTCCTGCTGGACGCCGACATCGACCCGCGCGAGGCCTTCAACACCCTCGACCACCACAACCGGCGCTACGCCCCCGCCGTCGACTCCGACGGCCGGCTCGCCGGCATCCTCACCCGCAAGGGCGCCCTGCGCGCCACCCTGTACACCCCGGCGACCGACGCCGACGGGCGGCTGCGCATCGCCGCCGCGGTCGGCATCAACGGCGACGTCGCGGGCAAGGCCAAGCAGCTGCTGGACGCGGGCGTCGACACCCTCGTCATCGACACCGCGCACGGCCACCAGGAGTCGATGATCAGCGCCGTCAAGCTGGTGCGCGCCCTCGACCCGCAGGTGCCGATCGCCGCCGGCAACATCGTCTCTGCGCAGGGCGTGCGGGACCTGATCGAAGCGGGCGCGGACATCGTCAAGGTAGGCGTGGGCCCCGGCGCCATGTGCACCACCCGGATGATGACCGGCGTGGGCCGGCCGCAGTTCTCCGCCGTGCTGGAGTGCGCCGCCGAGGCGAGGAAGCACGGCAAGCACGTCTGGGCCGACGGCGGCGTGCGCCACCCGCGCGACGTGGCCATGGCCCTCGCGGCCGGCGCCTCGAACGTGATGATCGGCTCCTGGTTCGCCGGCACCTACGAGTCCCCCGGCGACCTCCAGCACGACGCGGACGGGCGGGCCTACAAGGAGTCGTTCGGCATGGCGTCCGCGCGCGCCGTGCGCAACCGCACCTCCGAGGAGTCGGCCTACGACCGCGCCCGCAAGGGCCTGTTCGAGGAGGGCATCTCCACCTCCCGGATGTTCCTGGACCCGGCCCGCCCCGGCGTCGAGGACCTGATCGACGCGATCATCGCGGGCGTCCGCTCCTCCTGCACCTACGCCGGCGCGGGATCCCTGGAGGAGTTCGCGGAGAACGCCGTCGTCGGCATCCAGAGCGCGGCTGGCTACGCCGAGGGCAAGCCGCTGCACGCCAGCTGGAACTGACCCCGCGCAACGGTCGACAGCCCTTCCGCAACGAACACGCACCGAGCCGCGAGGAACGCAACGATCTTGCGTCCATGCGCAAGATTGCTTCATTACATGAGCAACGCCGCCCTCATAGGCTGTCGCCTCGTACGTGGCGTGGCGGGGACCCCGCTCGGTGGGTCCCTGCCCCAAGGGGCGCCACCGGGTCCCCGCCGGCCGGACCCGCAGCGACAAGGAGCCCCCGCGCGTGCTCGACCAAGGCGCACCCCCGCAGCACAGCAGCACCACCGCCCCGCCCGCCCCGGGCTTCGCCGCTCGTCTGATGCGGCGCAAGCCCGTGGAACGCCTGGTCGCGGAGGGCGGGCAGGGCGAGGGAGGGTCCCTGCGACGCTCCCTCGGCCTGTGGCAGCTCACGATGATCAGCATTGGCGCCACCCTCGGCACCGGCATCTTCGTCGTCCTCGGCGACGCCGTCCCGGAGGCGGGCCCCGCGGTCACCCTGGCCTTCGTCATCGCCGGCCTCACCGCTCTGTTCTCTGCCCTGTCCTACGCGGAACTGGCCGGCAGCATCCCGGTCGCCGGCTCCTCCTACTCGTACGCATACGCAACGATGGGTGAGCTGGTCGCCTGGGTGTGCGGCTGGTGCCTGGTGCTGGAGTACGGCGTGTCGGTGGCCGCCGTCGCCGTCGGCTGGGGCGAGTACCTCAACGAACTCCTCGACGGCACCCTCGGCGTCACCATCCCGTCGGTGCTCTCCTCCGCGCCCGGCGAGGGCGGTGTCGTCAACCTGCCCGCGCTGCTCGTCGTCCTGCTGGCGATGGTCTTCCTGCTCGGCGGCGTCCGCGAGTCCGCCCGCGCCAACACCGTCATGGTCGCCGTCAAGATCGCCGCGCTGGTGCTGTTCTGCGCGGTCGGCTTCCTGGGCTTCAAGTCGGGCAACTACGCCGACTTCATGCCGCTCGGCATGGCCGGGGTGAGCGCCGCCGGCGCCACGCTGTTCTTCTCCTACATCGGCTTCGACGCCGCCTCCACGGCCGGCGAGGAGGCGAAGGACCCCAAGCGCGACCTGCCCCGCGCGATCATGCTCTCCCTGATCATCGTCACCGCGCTGTACGTGCTGGTGGCGGCCGTCGCCGTCGGCGCCTGGAACTGGACGAGGTTCGAGGGCTCCGAGGCATCCCTCGCCGCGATCATGAACGACGTGAGCGGCCAGACGTTCTGGGGCACCCTCCTCGCCCTCGGCGCCGTCATCTCCATCGCCAGCGTCGTCCTCACCGTCCTCTACGGCCAGACCCGCATCCTGTTCGCGATGTCCCGCGACGGCCTCGTCCCCAAGGCGCTCGGCAAGGTCGACGCGAAGACCGGCGCGCCCCGCCTCAACACGGTGATCGTCTCCCTGTTCTGCGGCGTCCTCGCCGCCCTGATCCCGCTCGGCAAACTCGTCGACGCCACCAGCATCGGCACGCTGTTCGCCTTCGCCCTCGTCAACGTCGCCGTCGTGGTGCTGCGCCACCGGCGGCCGGAGCTGGAGCGCACGTTCAAGGTGCCGTTCGGGCCGGTCCTGCCGGTGCTCGGCTTCCTGTTCTGCGCGTACAACATGCTCAGCCTCGACTCGGTGACCTGGGTGGTCTTCGCGTGCTGGATGGCCGCCGGTCTCGTGTTCTACTTCCTGTACGGCTACCGCCGCTCCCGTCTGGCCGCACCCGAAGCGAAGTGAACCACCCGCAGTGCTGAACGATCTCGACGAACGCATCGTGCACGCCCTCGCCGAGGACGCCCGCCGCTCCTACGCGGACATCGGGCAGCTCGTCGGCCTGTCCGCGCCCGCCGTGAAGCGGCGCGTGGACAGGCTGCGCGCCACCGGCGCCATCACCGGCTTCACCGTCCGGGTGGACCCCTCGGCGCTGGGCTGGCACACCGAGGGGTTCGTCGAGATCTACTGCCGCAGCAATACGTCCCCGGAGACCATCCAGCGCGGCCTGGAGCGCTACCAGGAGGTCGTGGCCGCGTCCACCGTCACCGGGGACGCGGACGCGGTCGCCCAGGTCTTCGCCTCCGACATGCGGCACTTCGAGCGGGTCCTGGAGCGGATCGCGGGGGAGCCGTTCGTGGAGCGCACCAAGTCGGTGCTGGTGCTGTCGCCGCTGCTGCGGCGCTTCTCCTCCGGGTCGCCGACCTAGACCGCCGGGCCCGCGGGCCCTGGGCACCGGTCCGGTGACCCGGCGGCACCGACGCACGGCGCGGAGGGGGAAACCCGGGACTCCGGCCGCCCGGCGGCCAGTCGTGTCGGAACGCTCCGCCGCAGATCCACCTACAGCGCCGCCGGTTCGCGCAACGAATCGCCGCCGACGGCCCGACGGACGCAACGAACGGCTCACGAGCGCGCAACGGCTGCTCCTTGTCCGCCGGAGCGCCCCGACCGTACCGTCTACATGGCCCCCACACCCACTTCCGTCCCGGTGAGGAACACCCATGCGCACCGCCCTGCTCCAGAGCTCCGGCCGGCCCGGCTCGACCGTCGAGAACCTCAAGGTCCTCGACGAGGCCGCGGGCCGCGCCGCCGCGGCCGGCGCCGGGCTGCTGGTCGCTCCGGAGATGTTCCTCACCGGCTACGCCATCGGCGACGACATCGCCCGCCTCGCCGAGCCCGCCGACGGCGACTGCGCCGACGCGATCGCCGAGACCGCCGCCCGGCACCGCCTCGCCATCGCCTACGGCTACCCGGAGCGCGCCGGCGACACGGTTCACAACTCGGCCCAGCTGATCTCCGCCGCCGGCGACCGGCTCGCCAACTACCGCAAGACCCACCTCTTCGGCTGCTTCGAGCGCGACCACTTCACCCCCGGCGACCAGCAGGTCGTCCAGGCCGAGCTGAACGGCCTCACCGTCGGCCTGATGATCTGCTACGACGTGGAGTTCCCGGAGAACGTCCGCGCCCACGCCCTCGCCGGCACCGACCTGCTGCTGGTGCCGACCGCGCAGATGCACCCGTACCAGTTCGTCCCCGAGTCCGTCGTGCCGGTGCGGGCCTTCGAGAACCAGATGTACGTCGCGTACGTCAACCGCACCGGCCGCGAGGGCGAGTTCGAGTTCGTCGGCCTGTCCACCCTGGCCGGCCCCGACGGCATCGCCCGCACCCGGGCCGGCCGTGCCGAGGAACTGGTCCTCGCCGACGTGGACCCCGTCCTCCTCGCCGCGTCCCGCGAGGCGAACCCGTATCTGAAGGACCGCCGCCCCGGTCTGTACGGCTCCCTCGTCTGAGCCCCGGCATTCCCCCCTCCCAGAGTTTTCGCGCAAGGAGTCCGCACCCCATGACGTCCACGGTGCCCAACGCCGTCGAGCACACCGACGAGCAGCAGCCGCCGATCACCATGTTCGGCCCGGACTTCCCGTACGCGTACGACGACTTCCTCGCCCACCCGGCGGGCCTCGGCCAGATCCCCGCGACCGAGCACGGCGCCGAGGTCGCGGTCGTCGGCGGCGGCCTGTCCGGCATCGTCGCCGCGTACGAGCTGATGAAGATGGGCCTCAAGCCCGTCGTCTACGAGGCCGACCGGATCGGCGGCCGGCTGCGCACGGTCGGCTTCGAGGGCTGCGACCCGGAACTGACCGCCGAGATGGGCGCGATGCGCTTCCCGCCGTCCTCCACGGCCCTCCAGCACTACATCGACCTGGTGGGCCTCGAAACCCGTCCGTTCCCCAACCCGCTGGCGGAGGCGACGCCGTCGACCGTCGTCGACCTGAAGGGCGAGTCGCACTACGCCGAGACGATCGACGACCTGCCGCAGGTGTACCGGGACGTCGCCGAGGCGTGGGGCAGGTGCCTCGAAGAGGGCGCCGACTTCTCCGACATGAACCGCGCCCTGCGCGAGCGCGACGTGCCGCGCATCCGCGAGATCTGGTCGCGGCTCGTGGAGAAGCTCGACAACCAGACCTTCTACGGCTTCCTCTGCGACTCCGAGGCATTCAGGTCCTTCCGCCACCGCGAGATCTTCGGCCAGGTCGGCTTCGGCACCGGCGGCTGGGACACCGACTTCCCGAACTCCATCCTGGAGATCCTGCGGGTCGTCTACACCGAGGCCGACGACCACCACCGCGGCATCGTCGGCGGCTCCCAGCAGCTGCCGCTGCGTTTGTGGGAACGCACGCCGGAGAAGATCGTCCACTGGCCCTACGGCACCTCGCTGGCCACCCTGCACGAGGGCGGCGAGCCCCGCCCGGCGGTGACCCGCCTCCACCGCACAGCGGGCAACCGCATCACCGTCACCGACGCGAACGGCGACATCCGCACCTACCGGGCGGCGATCTTCACCGCCCAGTCCTGGATGCTGCTGTCCAAGATCGACTGCGACGACTCGCTCTTCCCGATCGACCACTGGACCGCCATCGAGCGCACCCACTACATGGAGTCCAGCAAGCTCTTCGTCCCCGTGGACAGGCCGTTCTGGCTGGACAAGGACGAGGAGACGGGGCGGGACGTCATGTCGATGACGCTCACCGACCGCATGACCCGCGGCACCTACCTCCTCGACAACGGGCCGGACCGGCCCGCCGTGATCTGCCTGTCCTACACCTGGTGCGACGACAGCCTGAAGTGGCTGCCGCTGTCCGCGAACGAGCGGATGGACGTCATGCTCAAGTCGCTCGGCGAGATCTATCCGAAGGTCGACATCAGGAAGCACGTCATCGGCAACCCGGTGACCGTCTCCTGGGAGAACGAGCCCTACTTCATGGGCGCGTTCAAGGCCAACCTGCCGGGGCACTACCGGTACCAGCGGCGCCTGTTCACCCACTTCATGCAGGACCGGCTGCCCGAGGACAAGCGCGGCATCTTCCTCGCCGGCGACGACATCTCCTGGACGGCCGGCTGGGCCGAGGGCGCCGTGCAGACCGCGCTCAACGCCGTCTGGGGCGTCATGCACCACTTCGGCGGCGCCACCGACCCGTCCAACCCGGGCCCCGGCGACGTCTACGACGAGATCGCCCCGGTCGAACTGCCGGAGGACTGAGAGCCGTTCGGCTCGCCGGGCAGTGGAGTGAGCATCAGGCGCCCCGCGAAGCCCACCGTCGCGTCCAGCCGCTCGGCGAACTCCCCGGCGACGTCGGGCGTCCGGCGCAGCGTCCACAGGGCCCGGGCCGCCGCCCAGGCGGCGTCCCGGGCCCGCTCCAGGCTCCACGCGCCCAGCAGATGGGCGAGCGGATCGGCGATCCGGAGCAGATCGGGCCCCGGCGTCAGCTCCTCCCGGACGCGCTCCTCCAGCGTCACCAGGAGATCGCCCACCTGGTCGAACTCGTCCTCCAGTTCCGTCGGCCCGCACTCCAGCGCCCGGCAGGAGTCCACCACGGCGAGCGCCAGGTCGTGCCCGACGTGGGCGTTGAGCCCGGCGAGCGCGAACTGCAGGGGCCGTACGCCCGGATGGCGGCGGAACTGGAACAGCGGGCGCCAGCAGGCGGGCGGCCGGCGCCCCTCGCCGGCCGCGTCCACCGCCGCCAGATAGCGCTCGGCGAACCGCACGTCCAGCGTGACCGCGGCCCGCGCGTCGGCGAAGGCGCCCGCCCGCAGGCGCCGGTCGACGGCCTCGGCGACCGCGAGACGGACGCGGTTGAAGACCGCGACGCCGTCCCGCGCGGGCAGGGCCGCGTCCAGCGCGCGCATCCGGCGGACGACCGCGTCCTCACCTGTGGCGAACTCTTCCCACTGCGTCATGGGGGCAGGGTCCCAGCCGTGGGCCGGCCCGGGCGTCGATGGGCCGACGCTTCCCCGGAACGGGGGACCCGAGGCGTCCGACGGCGGCCGGGGGACCGGCGGGGACGTGCAGTCCGTCGTACGCCCATGAGCCGGCCGGTTGAGCCGACGGGGCCGCGTTCGTGCACGTGAGCGGCTGCTTAGGATGGGAGCGGCCGCCGATCGGTGCAGCCGCCATCCATCTCGTCCGACCCAGGAGTCCCGCCCGTGACCGCCGAAGCCCCGACCGCTCCCGCCCCGCCGTACGGCCGGCTGGTGCCCGTCACCGTCCACTTCGACGACCTCGACGCGCTCGGACTCCTGCACAACGCCCGCTACCCGCTGATGGTGGAGCGGGCCTGGACCGCGCTGTGGCAGGAGCACGGGCTGCGCTTCGAGGGCGACTGGGCCGCCGCCGGGGACGCCTGCAACGCGGTCAAGGAACTGCGGATCACCTACGAGGCGCCGGTGACCCGGCCGGGCCGGTACGCCGTCCACCTGTGGCTGGAGCGGCTCGGCACGACCGGGCTGACGTACGGCTTCCGGTTCTGCTCCGAGGACGGGTCGGCGACCTACGCGCACGGCGCCCGGGTCCTGGTCCGGCTGGACCCGGGGACGCTGCGGCCGGCGCCGTGGAGCGAGCGGTTCAGGAGCGTGGGCCGGGAACTGCTTCGCTCGGCGGACTGATCTTCGGGCGGTCGCGGTCGCCGGAGCGCAGCACGCCCGCGAAGCCGACCAGGCCGCAGGACAGGAACGTCACCAGGCCGAAGGACACCACCAGACTGGTCGCCTGCGCGAGCGTGCCGATGGCGCTCGGCGCGACCAGGCCCGAGGTGTAGGTGATGGTGGCGACGCCGGCGATGGCCTGGCTGGCGTTGGTGCCGGTGCGGCCCGCCGCCGCGAAGCACAGCGGGACGACGACCGCGATGCCGAGGCCCATCAGGGCGAAGCCGGTCATCGCCACCGCCGGATGGTCCGCGAGGACGATCAGCAGACCGCCGCAGGCGGCCAGGACGCCGCTGACGCGGACCGTGCGCACCGAGCCGAAGCGGTCCACCACCCGGTCGCCCGCGATCCGGGCGATCGCCATGGTGAGCGTGAACCCGGTGGTGCAGGCCGCCGCGACCCCGGCCGAGCTGCCCAGTTCGTCCTCCAAGTAGATGGCCGACCAGTCCAGGCTGGCGCCCTCCGCGAACACCGCGCAGAATCCGATGGCGCCGATCAGCAGGGCCGACCGGGGCGGCAGCGCGAACCGGGGCGGAGCCTCCTCGTCCTCGGCCGGCTGGAGGTCCAGCACCCAGGCGCAGGCCACCAGGCCGAGCACGGTCAGGATCCCGGCGGCGAGCGCGTGGTGCAGCCGGGCGTCCGCGCCCAGGTGGGCGGCGAGGGTGCCGCCCGCCGAGCCGATCAGCGCACCCGCGCTCCACATGCCGTGCAGCCCGGACATGATCGACCGGCCGAGACGGTTCTCCACGTCCACACCGAGCGCGTTCATCGCGACGTCGGCCATGCCCGCGGTGGCGCCGAAGACGAACAGGGACAGACACAGGGTGAGCAGCCCGGGGGAGAGGGACGGCAGGATCAGGGCCAGCGTCCACAGCGCGAGCAGCCCGCGCAGCGCCGGTCGGGCCCCGAACCGGTGGGTGATCCCGCCCGCGAGCGGCATCGCCAGGGACGCGCCGAGCGCCGGGAAGGCCAGCGCCAGCCCCAGCTGGCCGGCGCTCACCCCGGCGTGGTCCTGGATCCACGGCACACGCGTGGCGAACGAGCCGGTGACGGCGCCGTGCACGGCGAAGACGGCGGCCACGGCGTACCGGGCGCGCCTCACCTCGCGTTGCTGGTAGACCACTTCGGCCATGGTGGGGTTCCCTCCGCTGTCGTGTCACCCGCTGTGCGACTGCTCCGCGTCTCTGTCCGTGGCGTAAACTATCAGGCACCCTGCCTGATAGATAGTGGATTATCTGCCGCCGGGGCCCCGCGCAGCCCCGCCGATCTGGGAGGATCCCGGCATGCCCGCATCCCCGAGCACCGCCCGGGCCATCAACGACCGGCTCGCCCTGCGCCTGTTGCAGCAGGAGGGCCCGCTGACGGCGGGGCAGCTGAAGCAGCTGACCGGACTGTCCCGGCCCAGCGTCGCCGACCTCGTCGAGCGCCTCACCGCCTCCGGGCTGATCGCCGTCGTCGGCGAGGCGGGCGAGCAGCGCCGGGGCCCCAACGCCAAGCTCTACGGCATCGTCGCCGACCGGGCCCACCTCGCCGCGCTCGACGTGCGCACGGACGGCGTCTCCGTGGCCGTCTCCGACCTGGTCGGGCGGGTGCTCGCGGAGGCGTCCGCGCCGATTGTGACCGACGCCGGGACCGGGCCGGCGGTGGAGCGGGCGGTCGCGCTGGTCGAGCGGACGGCCAAGGAGGCGGGCGCGGACCGGCTGCACACCGTCGGGATCGGCGCGCCCGGCCTCATCGACCCGGCCACCGGGGAACTGCGGGACACCACCGGCCTGCCCGCCTGGCACCGCCGGTTCGTCGCGGCCCTCCAGGAACGGCTGCCCGAGGCCCGCGTCATCGTCGAGAACGAGACCAACCTCGCCGCCCTGGCCGAGCAGCGGGACGGGGCGGCGGGGGACCGGGACACGTTCGTCCTGCTGTGGCTCGGCCACGGCACGGGCGCGGCCGTCGTCCTGGACGGCGCCCTGCGCCGCGGGGCGTCCGGCGGCACCGGCGAGATCGGCTTCCTGCCGGTGCCGGGGACGACGGGGCTGCCGTCGGCGACGGACTGCGAGGGCGGCTTCCACTCGCTGGCGGGCTCCGCGGCCATCGCCCGCCTCGCCGGGGAGTACGGCCTGACCGGGACGCCGGCCGGGTCCGAGCCGCCGGCCGCGGCCGTCGTACGGGAGGCGGCGGCCCGGGACTTCGGCCCCGCCGCCCGCTTCCTCGACGCCCTCGCCGACCGGCTCGCCATCGGCGTCGCCTCGGTGGTCGCGGTGCTGGACCCCGGGTGCGTGGTCCTCGGCGGCGAGGTGGGCCAGGCCGGCGGCGACGCCCTCGCGCAGCGGGTCGCGGCACGCGTCCACCGCATGTCGCCGCTGCCGACCTCGGTGCGGGCGGGCGTGCTCGGCGGCGGCGCGGTCCTGCGGGGGGCGCTGCTGACGGCCCGCGACACGGCCCAGGACGAGCTGTTCGCACCGCCGGGGCGGTGAGCGTGCCGCACGGCACCGGGCCTCGGGTGTGTGCCTTGTGGCTGGGGCCAGCGTGCCGCACGGCGCCGGACCTCGGGGCGACGCTCACGGATCCCGGGCCCGCCGGGGCGGTACCGGTCGCCGCCCCCGGCGGCGGGGGCGTGGAGCGCCTCCCGGCCCGGCCGAGCCGCGGGGGGCGGTCCCCGAGCCTCCGCCCCCTCCGGCACCCCGGACGGCCACCTCGGCACCCGAGCCGCGGGGCGCCGACGCGCCCTCGCGGCCACAGGGCGCCGGGCAGCGACCGCCGGCGCACCCTCGAGCCTCCGGCAGCGACCGCCGGCGCACCCCCCGGAGCCGCCCCGCCGCTCCCTCCCTCAGCCCCCGTTCGCCCCGGACCGCCCCGCCAGATACTCCTCGAACGTCCCCTTCCCCACCGCCCGTTCCGGCGTCAGATGACCGCCGGCCCGGAAAGCGCCGTAGGCGCGGCCCCACAGCGGCATGTTCACCAGGCGCCGGCGCCTGCCCGTGGCCCGCAGGTAGGCGCGGGCCAGCGACTCCAGCGTGCGGATCTCCGGGCCACCCATGTCCTCGACGCGCCCGGCGGGCCGCCCCGCCGCCAGCTCGGCCAGGCGGCCCGCCACCTCGGCCGCCTCCACGGGCTGGTCGCTCACCCCGGCCGGCACCGGCATGAGGGGCGCCTTCGACAGCCCCTGGAACAGGCGGGCCAGCAGGTCGTGGAACTGCGTCGCCCGCAGCACCGTCCAGCCCAGCCCCGACTCCTCGATCAGCCGCTCCACGGCCAGCTTGGACTCGTAGTAGCCGAACGGGACCCGGTCGACGCCGACGATCGAGATGTAGACCAGATGGCCCACCCCCGCCCGCCGCGCCGCCGCGATCAGATGCCCGGCCGCCTCCTCGTCGCCGCCGCGCGGCGAGCTGGCGCAGTGCACGATCGTGCCGGCGCCCTCGACGGCCGCGTCCAGCGCACCGCCGCCCTGGCGCAGGTCGACGGCGTACGGCTGGGCGCGCCTGCTGAGCACCCGCACCTCGTGCCCGTCCGCCCGCAGCCGCTGTACGACGAGCCGGCCCAGGGTTCCGGTACCGCCGGTCACCAGGATCGTGGTCATGCGCTTCAGTCCCTTCGGACGCCGTGCGCGCTCCGTTCCGGAACGCCTCTCGTCAGCTCGGACCGAGCAGCCCCGCTCGATGTGACAGTCACCTGCGTCCGCGCGAGCTGACGCCGTACGAAGTCCAGCTTGTCCGGGTTCCTCACATCGCGCAGGTCGGTGATCAGCCCGTCGCGCACGTCGAGGGTCACCACGTTCGCCACCGTGCCGTCCGTCCGGACGACCAGCGCGGGACGGCCGTTGACCTCCGCCGTGTCGACGTCCCAGGCGTCCGCCCCGCGGGCGACGCCGGCCAGGAAGCGGAGCACCTTCTCGCGCCCCACGATCGGCCGCAGCGCGGCGGTGACCCGGCCGCCGCCGTCGGACCACCAGGTCACGTCGTCGGCGAGCAGCTTCTCCAGCTCGACCAGCGCCCCCTCGCGGGCCGCCGCGACGAACGAGGCGACCAGTTCCTCCTGGCGCCGGGGCGCGGCGTCGAAGCGGCTCTCCTCGGCTTCGACCCGCGCCACCGCCCGTCGGTACAGCTGTCGGCAGTTCGCCTCGCCCAGCCCGAGCACGCCGGCGATCTCCCGGTATCCGTACCCGAACGCCTCGCGCAGCACATAGACCGCCCGTTCGGTGGGCGTGAGCCGCTCCAGCAGGACCAGCATCGCCAGCGACACGGCGTCCCGCTGCTCCGCCGAGTCCATGGGCCCGAGCGTGCCGTCGGAGGTGATCACCGGCTCCGGCAGCCAGGTCCCGACATAGCTTTCGCGCCTGACCCGGGCCGAGGTCAGCCGGTTCAGGCACAGGCGGGTGACGGTCTTGGCGAGCCAGGCGCCGGGCCGCTCGATCCGAGCCGGCCCGGCGCCGCTGAACCGCAGATACGCGTCCTGGACGATGTCCTCCGCCTCGTGGGCGGAGCCCAGCATCCGGTAGGCCAGCCCGAACAGGCGTGGCCGGTGGCTCTCGAACACCTCGGCGTGGTCCCTCGTCATGGCCCTCACCCTGCCAGAGCCCGCGGGGCGGCCATGGGGCGACCCGGCGGCGGGCAAGGGCCTTCGTCACCGCCGCCGGGCCGGTCTCAACGGGGTCAGCAGGCGCCGAGGTCCTGCCAGACCCCCCATTCGCCGGTGGTGCCGGGCTCCTCGCCCTGCGTCCACCACTTGGCCTTCCACGAGTGCCCCTTGTGGGACACCTGAGTACCGCCGCCGTACGCCGAGGTCGCGTTCCATGCCGGCGCGGTGCAGGCGCCGGGCGTCGGGGTGGGACCCGTCGGGTCCGGCGAGGGGCTCGTGCCGGAGCCCGGCTCCACCAGCGTGGCGCCGCGCGCCAGGTCCCCGGCCAGGGCGTACGTCGTGCCCGCGATGTTCACCGTCCAGTTCCAGGGGGTGGACACCGGCAGGTAGTAGTTGAAGGACAGCTCCACCGAGGCGCCGGGCGCCAGCGACTGCCAGGACGGCAGCTTCAGCGAGACGCGGTGGAAGTCGCCCTTCAGACCGCCGACGTTGGAGCCGGTGTGGTCGCTGCTGATCACCTTGGTGCCGAAGCCCGACTGGTCGGAGGCGTTGGCCGGGGCCGACGTGGAGTAGTCGAACTGGAACTCCGTGCCGCCCGGCAGCGCCGTCTTCGTGTTGTTGGTGATCTTCACCTTCGGGGTGATCGGGTAGTTGGAGTCGCCGAGCTTGAACTCGCCGAACTCCACGCCGATGTTCACGGCCTTCGTGGGCAGCGCCCGGTTGGAGACCTTCGCGCCGTAGGGCGTCGCCGACTTGAACTTGTCGTACATCAGCGAGGTGAGCGTGGAGCCGGGCTCGTACTGGCCCTTGGCGGCGTTCCACGCGTAGTCGCCCGCCAGTTCCCAGACCATCGTGCCGCCGATGCCGCGGTCCACGACGTAGTCCGCCTTGGCGGCCACCGACTGCTCGTCCTCCGTGGACAGGAACACCTTCTTCTGCGCGTTCCACAGCCAGGGCGCGACCAGCGTGGAGTCGTACTTGCGGGCGTACGTGCCGGTGAGCTTCGTGTCCGCCGGGAAGCCGTAGTCCGTGACGTAGTCTCCGACGACGCCCTTCTCCAGGTTCTTCGCGTGCCACATCGGGTTGGAGCCGGCGGGCGACTCCTTGCCGTTGGAGTCCAGGTCGTGCCACAGGTTGTCGATGCCGACCGCGCCGTCACCGCACTTGGTCAGGCCCGAGCCCGCCGGGCACGTCGTCGCGGCGGCCCTGCCCCACAGCCCGTCGGTGCCGCCGGTGACGTTCTTGAAGCCGCGCGTGTAGTACGGCAGGCCGATGTTGATCCGGCCGGCCGGCATGGACCCGCGGAAGTAGTGGTAGGCCCAGTCGGTGTTGAGGTAGCCGATGCCGCCGTACTGCTGGCTGCCGTAGACGTTCGCCGCCGCCAGCTCCGCGTCCTTGCCGTCGTCGAACAGCGAGGCGTTCGGGCCGACGTACTCGTTCCAGGCGCCGTGCAGGTCGTACGACATGATGTTGACGTAGTCCAGGTACTTCTGGACCTGGAAGGTCTCCATGCCGCGCAGCAGATAGCCGGACGAGGGCGCCGCCACCGTCAGCATGTAGTGCCGGCCGTCGGCCGCGCCCGCCCGGTCGAGCTTCTCCCGCAGCGTCTTCATCAGGGCCGCGTAGCCCTTGACCAGCCCGGCGCGGCGGGCGTTGGCGAAGGACCAGTCGAGCGGGTTGCCCGCGTCCTTCATCGTCGTCGGGTACTCGTAGTCGATGTCGACGCCGTTGAAGCCGTACTTGCGCAGGAAGTCCACCGTCGAGTTCGCGAACGTCTCGATGCCGGCCTGGTTGACCGAGCCGTCCGCGTTGGTGGCCATGGAGTAGAAGCCGCCGGAGTCGACGCGCTTGCCGCTCTCGTCGAAGTAGCCGCCGGTCTCCGCCCAGCCGCCCACCGAGATCAGCGTCTTGACGTCCGGGTGCTGCTTCTTGAACTTGCCGAGCAGGTTGAAGTGGCCCTTGTACGCGAACCCGGGGTCCATCTCGGCGCCCGCCACGCCCGGCCAGGTCATCCCGGTCGCCGGGTTCGCCGGGCCGTCCGCGCCGACGGAGATCTTGTTGGCCGAGTCGACGTGCGCGAAGGCGTAGTTGATGTGGGTGACCTTGTCCCACGGGATGTCCTTGGCGAGGTAGGCGGGCTTGCCGTCCTTGCCGGTGCGCCAGCCGGTGAAGTAGCCGATCACCCGGCGCTGGTGGTCGGCGCCCATCTTCTCGCGGCCGGCCGAGTCGTAGACCGAGCAGTAGGGGACGTCGACGCCGGGCGTGCGGTACAGCCCGTCGGGGCGACAGGACTCCTGGTCGGCGGCGTGCGAGACGGTGGCGGGAAGGGCGGCGAGCACCAGGCCCGCGGCCGCGGTGACCGCGGCGAACAGGGCGGGTCTGGTTCTGAGACGTGAGGGGGACAGCACAGTCGGATCCTCTCCACGGAAGTTGCGCAGACCCTAGAAAGGACTAGACCAGTGCGTCAATAGGTATGGACCAATCCGCCGACCACGTTCTGTGAGCCACCCCACACGCATCGCCCCAATGGACGACTTCCGGACGTGGCACACTGGCCGTGTACCAGAAGCAGCGCACTCCGGGGTCGGTGAAAGTCCGAACCGGCGGTTACAGTCCGCGACCCGGTCGCCTCCAGCGGCCGGTTGACCAGGTGAAATTCCTGGACCGACGGTTAAAGTCCGGATGGGAGGCAGTGCGCGCGGGCGGGCATTCGTGCGCGCCGCCGTTGTCCGGTCCGCCCTCTCGGGCGGCCGTGTCCGGCGTCGCCCCGGTGTCCCCGTCCGTCTTTCTGTCGTTCCCGACAGCCCCGGAGTCCGTGCCCGAAGAGGCAGGAGGACCCGGGAAGTGTTCACCGGAATCGTCGAAGAGCTGGGCGAGGTCACCGCCGTGGAGTCCCTCGGCGACGCCTGTCGCTTCCGGCTGCGCGGCCCCGTCGTCACCGAGGACGCGAAACACGGCGACTCCATCGCCGTCAACGGCGTATGCCTCACCGTCGTCGAGCACGAGGGCGACGAGTTCACCGCCGACGTGATGGCCGAGACCCTGCGGCGCTCCAGCCTCGGCGACCTCGTCGTCGGCTCCCGCGTCAACCTCGAACGCCCCACCGCGGTCGGCGCCCGCCTCGGCGGCCACATCGTCCAGGGCCACGTCGACGGCACCGGCCGGATCCTGGAGCGCACGCCCTCCGAGCACTGGGAGATCGTCGGCATCTCCCTCCCTCCCGACCTCGCCCGCTACGTCGTCGAGAAGGGCTCCATCACCGTCGACGGCATCAGCCTCACCGTCGTGGAGGCCGGCGACGACCACTTCACCGTCAGCCTCATCCCCACCACCCTCGCCCTGACCACGCTCGGCCTGAAGCAGCCCGGCGACCCGGTCAACCTCGAGGTCGACATCGTCGCCAAGTACGTGGAGCGACTGCTCGCCGGTCGGGAGGCGGCCAAGTGAACTGGCTCAACCACGAGGCATTCGTCCTCCTCGACCAGCGCATCCTCTGGTCCGACATGGTCGGCAACATATGCGGCCTGATCGCCCTCGCCCTCGGCTGGCGCCGCTCCCTGTGGACCTGGCCCGTGCAGTTCCTGGCCGGCCTGATCCTCTTCGGCGCGTTCTTCGGCCACCTCACCGGCAGCGCCGGCAAGCAGGCCGTGGTGATGGCCGTCGCTCTCTACGGCTGGTGGCAGTGGAACCGCGGCAAGGACAGGGGCGAGGACGGCCAGATCTCCGTCCGCTTCGCCACCTGGACCGAGCGCGCGGCCATGACCGCCGCCGCGGCGGCCGGAACCGTCGCCGTCGCCCTGCTGTTCAAGGCCTACCCCAGCCTGTCCTGGGACCCCTGGCCGGACGCCTACATCTTCGTCGGCACCATCGTCGCCATGTACGCGCAGGCCCGCGGCATGGTCGAGTTCTGGTTCGCCTGGCTGCTCGTCGACCTCGTCGGCGTGCCGCTCAACTTCGCCAACGGCTACGCCTTCTCCGGCTTCGTCTACGTCATCTACGGCGCGCTCGTCCTGTGGGGCCTGCGCGACTGGTGGCTGCGCTCGCGCCGGACCGGCCGGCCCGTCCCGGAAGGAGCGCCGGCATGACGGCGGCACACACCCTGTACCCCACCGACGGTCCCGAAGCCCTCGTCCTCGACCCCGTCGAGCAGGCGGTCGCCGACATCGCGGCCGGCCGCCCCGTCGTGGTCGTCGACGACGAGGACCGCGAGAACGAGGGCGACCTCGTCATCGCCGCCGAGAAGGCCACCCCCGAGATCGTCGCCTTCATGATGAGCGAGTGCCGCGGCCTGATCTGCGCCCCCATGGAGGGCGACGAACTCGACCGGCTCCGGCTGCCGCAGATGGTCGACGACAACACCGAGTCCATGAAGACGGCGTTCACCGTCTCCGTGGACGCCTCGCCCGCGCACGGCGTCACCACCGGCATCTCCGCCGCCGACCGCGCCACCACCCTCCGCCTCCTGGCGAGCGGCGCCGCCGAACCGGGCGACCTGGTCCGCCCCGGCCACATCTTCCCGCTGCGCGCCCGGCCCGGCGGCGTCCTCGCCCGCAACGGCCACACGGAGGCCGCCGTCGACCTCGCCCGCCTCGCGGGACTGCGCCCGGCCGGCGCCATCGTGGAGATCGCCGGCGAGGACGGCAGCATGCTGCGCCTGCCCGAGCTGATCCCGTTCGCCCGCAAGCACGGGCTGACGATCATCTCCATCGAGGACCTGGTCGCCTACCGCCGCTCCGCCGAGCCCACCGTCCGCCGCGAGGCCGAGGTGCACCTGCCGACCGCGCACGGCACATTCACGGCGTACGGCTACCGCTCCACCGTCGACGGCGTCGAGCACGTCGCCCTGGTGCACGGCGGGATCGGCGACGGCGAGGACGTCCTCGTCCGCGTCCACTCCGAATGCCTCACCGGCGACGTCTTCGGCTCCGCCCGCTGCGACTGCGGCCCCCAGCTCGACGCCTCGCTCGAACGCATCCGGCAAGAGGGCCGGGGCGTCGTCGTCTACCTGCGCGGACACGAGGGCCGCGGCATCGGACTGCTGTCCAAGCTGCGCGCCTACGAGCTCCAGGAGCGCGGCCGGGACACCCTGGACGCCAACCTGGAACTGGGCCTGCCCGCCGACGCCCGCGACTACGGCGCCGGCGCGCAGATCCTGGCCGACCTCGGCGTGCGCAGCCTCCGCCTGATGACCAACAACCCCGAGAAGACCGACGCGCTCGCCCGCCACGGCCTGCGGGTCACCGCACGCGAGCCGATGCCCGTGACCGCGGGCGAGCACAACCTCCACTACCTGCGCACCAAGCGCGACCGGATGGGACACGACCTGCCCTGGCTGGACACGCCCGCCGTGTCCACCTGCGGCAACCAGTAGGCCGACCGGCCGACAGGCCGGCAGCACCGAGGAGAGACGAGAACGTGAGCGGCAAGGGCGCACCGGAACTGTCCGTACGCAACGTCGGCGACCTGCGGGTCGCCGTCATCGCGGCGCAGTGGCACGAAAAGGTGATGGACGGACTGGTGGACGGCGCCCTGCGCGCCCTGCACGACCTCGGCATCGACGAGCCGACCCTGCTGCGGGTCCCCGGCAGCTGGGAGCTCCCGGTCGTCGCCAAGGTCCTGGCCGGCCGGGGCTACGACGCGATCGTCGCCCTCGGCGTCGTCATCCGCGGCGGCACCCCGCACTTCGACTACGTCTGCCAGGGCGTCACCCAGGGCCTCGCCCAGGTCAGCGTCGACACCGGTGTCCCCGTCGGCTTCGGCGTGCTGACCTGCGACACCGAGGAACAGGCCCTGGACCGGGCCGGCATCGAGGGCTCCAGCGAGGACAAGGGGCACGAGGCCGTCACCGCCGCGGTCGCCACCGCGGCCACCCTGCGTTCAGTATCCGAACCCTGGCGCTGAGCGGCGCCCGGTAGCGCGTAGGGTGAGGGACACCATGTCCAAGAAGACGTTCGAGGAGCTCTTCGCCGAGCTCCAGCAGAAGGCCGCCACCGGCGACCCCGCCACTTCCCGCACCGCAGAACTGGTCGGCAAGGGCGTCCACGCCATCGGCAAGAAGGTCGTCGAAGAGGCCGCCGAGGTCTGGATGGCCGCCGAGTACGAGGGCAAGGAGGCGGCGGCCGAGGAGATCTCCCAGCTGCTGTACCACGTCCAGGTGATGATGGTCGCCCGCGGGATCTCCCTGGACGACGTCTACGCCCACCTGTGAACCGAAGCCCGCGAAACCCGCCCCCTCACACGAAGGAAGCCGACCTCATGCTGCGCATCGCCGTCCCCAACAAGGGTTCACTCTCCGGCCCTGCGGCGGACATGCTGCATGAGGCCGGCTACCAGCAGCGCCGCGAGTCCAAGGAACTGCGCATCGTCGACCCGGACAACGAGGTCGAGTTCTTCTACCTCCGCCCCCGCGACATCGCGATCTACGTCTCCGCCGGCCGCCTCGACATCGGCATCACCGGCCGCGACCTGCTGATCGACTCCGGCGCCAACGCCGAGGAGATCCTCCCCCTCGGCTTCGCCCGCTCCACCTTCCGCTACGCCACCAAGCCCGGCACCGCGAACGGCGTCGAGGACCTGAACGGCATGACGGTCGCCACCTCCTACGAGGGCATCGTGGCGGGGCACCTCGCCGACCACGGCATCGACGCCTCCGTCGTCCACCTCGACGGCGCCGTCGAGACGGCCATCGAGCTGGGCGTCGCCGAGGTCATCGCGGATGTCGTGGAGACCGGGACCTCGCTGCGCAACGCCGGGCTGGAGGTCATCGGCGAGCCGATCATGAAGTCCGAGGCGGTCGTGATCCGCCGGGTCGGCGCGGAGGCCGACGAGCCCAAGGTGCAGCAGTTCCTGCGGCGCCTCCAGGGCGTCCTGGTCGCCCGGACGTACGTGATGATGGACTACGACTGCCGGGTCGAGCAGCTGGAGAAGGCCGTGGCCCTCACCCCGGGTCTGGAGTCGCCGACCATCTCGCCGCTGCACAACGAGGGCTGGGTAGCCGTCCGCGCCATGGTGCCCGCCAAGGACGCCCAGCGGATCATGGACGACCTGTACGCCATCGGCGCGCGGGCCATCCTGACCACGGCCATCCACGCCTGCCGGCTCTGAAGGGCGCCGCACCGATGTCCGACCCGATCACCCTCCCCGTCACCTTCCGGCCGGCCCGCACCCGGGCCGTGCTGGTCGCCGCCGCCGTGGCGATCTTCCTCACGGTCGCGCTGATCGCGCTGCTGCTGCCCACCCTCAGCCCCGCCGAGCGGCTCAGCTTCATCCTCACCGGCGCCCTGCTGGCCGCGGTGGCGCTGGTGCTGGCCCGCCCCAAGGTGGTCGCCGAGGAGTCCGGCGTCACCGTCGTCAACTTCGCGAGCACCCGCAGGCTCGCGTGGGCGGAAATCGTCCAGGTGCATCTGCGGGTCGGCGACCCCTGGGTGTTCCTCGACCTCAGCGACGGCAGCAGCCTGGCCGCCATCGGCATCCAGCCCGGCATCGACAAGCAGCAGGCCATCGCCGACGCCGGCGCCCTGCGGGCGCTGGTCGAGGCCCGGACGGCGCAACATCCGGGCTGACCGAGGCCGTTCACCCTGCCACAGTCGCCCATGTCTTGATTAATCTGGTGGCGGAGGCGTTCCGGTGACGCCTCCGCCCCTGTCGTCGCCGCCCGGCGCGCAGGGGTTCCTGCTACCAGAGGAGTGACCCCCTCCGGCGATGGACGGATCGTCCTGCAGTACCTGCGCCGCCCCCTGCCGACATAGCGCGGAACCGATCCGCGACCGGGCGGAGGCGGCGGCGACATGACCATCCCCCTGCTGCTCCTGGCAGCCGCTTTCCTGCTCATCCTCGCCAACGGCTTCTTCGTAGCGGCCGAGTTCGGCCTCGTGACGGTGGACCGCCCCGACGCCGAACGCGCCGCCGCCGAGGGCGACCGGCGCGCGCTCCGGGTCGTCGCGTCGCTGAGGGAGCTGTCCTTCCAGCTCTCCGGCACCCAGCTCGGCATCACCCTCACCTCCCTCGTCGTCGGCATGCTCGCCGAACCGGCCCTCGCCCAGCTGCTCGACGGCCCGCTCACCGCCGCCGGGCTGCCCGGGGGCGCGGTGCCCGGCGTGTCCGTGGCCGTCGGCATGCTCGCGGCCTCCGCCGTGCAGATGGTCGTCGGCGAACTGGTGCCGAAGAACTGGGCGGTGTCCCGGCCGCTCCAGGTCGCGCGCTTCGTCGCCGGCCCGCAGCACGCCTTCGCCCGGGTGTTCCGGCCGGTCATCGCCGGGCTGAACGCCGTCGCCAACCGGCTGGTGCGCGCGATGGGCGTCGAGCCGACCGAGGAACTGGCCTCGGCCCGCACCCCCGGCGAACTCGTCTCCCTGGCCCGGCACTCCGCACGGGCCGGCGCCCTGGAACAGGACACCGCCGACCTGTTCGTGCGGACCCTGTCGCTCGCCGACCTGACCGCGCAGCACGTCATGACGCCGCGCGTGAGGGTGAGCGCGCTGCAGTCCTCGGCCACCGCCGAGGACGTCGTCAACCTGACCCGGGCGACCGGTCTGTCCCGCTTCCCCGTCTACCGGGAGCGGATCGACGAAATCGTCGGCATGGTCCACCTCAAGGACGCCCTCGCGGTGTCCGCGTCCGACCGGCTGCGCACCCCCGTCGGCCGGATCGCCCGCCCGGCACTGCTCGTCCCCGAGACGCTGCCGGTCCGACCGCTGCTGGCCCGGCTGCGCAGCGAACAGCCGATCGCGGTCGTGGTCGACGAGTACGGCGGCACGGCCGGGGTCGTCACCCTGGAGGACATCGTCGAGGAGATCGTCGGCGAGGTCCGCGACGAGCACGACGGGCAGGACCTGCCCGAGCTCGCCGCCGCTCCGCCCGAGGACGGCCGGCCCGCCTGGGACGCCGACGGAAGCTGCCGGGTCGACCTGCTGCGCGGCATCGGCCTCGACGTGCCCGAGGGCCCCTACGAGACGGTGGCCGGCCTGGTCGCCGACCTGCTCGGCCGGATCCCCGCCGTGGGCGACCGGGCCGAGCTGCCGGGCTGGCGGCTGGCCGTGCGCCGGGTGGGGCACTACCGCGCCGAGCGCGTGCGCCTGATCCGCACCGCCGACGCCCCGGCCGTCGTGGAGGCCGTGCGATGACCCTGCTCCAACTGCTGTTCGCGGCCCTGCTGGTGCTCGCCAACGGCTTCTTCGTCGGCGCCGAGTTCGCGCTGGTGTCGGTGCGCCGCAGCCAGATCGAACCGCTCGGCACGGCCCGGGCCCGCCAGGTCCTGCACGGCCTGGAGCACCTGCCGCAGATGATGGCCGCCGCCCAGTTCGGCATCACCGTCTGCTCGCTGACGCTCGGCGCGGTCGCCGAGCCGACGGTGGCGCACCTGCTGGAACCGGTCTTCGCCTTCGTCCATCTGCCGCACGCGATGATCCACCCGCTGGGCTACGTCATCGCGCTCGCCACCGTCGTCTTCTTCCACCTCGTCATCGGCGAGATGGTCCCGAAGAACCTGGCGATGGCGGCGCCGGAGAAGGCCGCGCTCTGGCTCAGCCCCGGCCTGGTCGCCTTCGCACGCCTGTGCCGGCCGATCACGGTCGCCCTCGGGGCGTGCGCGCAGGGCGTGCTGCGCCTGTTCCGCGTCGAACCCAAGGACGAGGTCGAGGCCGTCTTCACCAGCGAGCAGCTCAACCGGCTGGTGGAGGACTCCGGCCAGGCCGGCCTGCTCGACCCGGAGGAGGCCGAACGCCTGGAGGACGCCCTGGAACTGGGCTCCCGCCCGGTGACGGACGTGCTCCTGCGGCGGGAGTCCCTGGTGACGGTCGCCCCGTCGGTCACCCCGGCCCGGATCGTCGAGCTGACCGCCCGCACCGGGTACTCCCGCTTCCCGGTCGCCGCGGGCGCCGGCGCCTTCATGGGCTATCTGCACGTCAAGGACGTCCTGGACCTGGAGGACTCCGACCGTGCCGTCCCCCAGCACCTGTGGCGTCCCATGACCACCCTGCGCGCGGAACTCCCCCTGGACGACGCCCTGACGGTGATGCGCCGCGCCGGCGCCCACCTGGCGCAGGTGGCCGATGCCTCGGGCCGGGTGCTGGGCCTGGTCGCCCTGGAGGACGTACTGGAACTCCTGGTGGGCGAGGTCCGCGACCCCGCCCATCACCACCCGTCGGCGCCGGCCCCGACCCTGTCGGGCCCTCGCGCGAGCGAGGAGGCGCTGGCGGGCTGAGCGGGACCCGGGCGGCGGGTTCCTCCTGGGCGGTGCGGGTCACCGCGGGGGGAGGGCCCGCCGCCGTCGGCTCCCCGGGCCGCGGCGGTGGAGTGCGGCGGCCCGGGACGGCGTGCGGTCGCAGGACCCGGGTCCGGGGACGTCAGAGCGACGACGGGTCGTGCGGGCTCCGGCCCGAGAGGACCTCGCCGTAGGCCTGCATGAGGTCGGGGAGGCGGAGGGTGGCCAGGTCCTCGCGGGACAGCACGCCCGGGTAGGCCGACAGCCGCAGGTCGCGGTAGGCGCAGCTCTTCTCGTACAGGGTGCGAAGGAAGCGGCCGTTGCCCAGTTCGTCGATCCAGCCCTGGTCCACCACGTGCCCCGCGATCGAGCGCAGCTCCTCCAGGGACTCCTCGTCCCACAAGTCGCCGTTCTCGGCCGCCAGCACCTCGCCGATGCGGGTCAGTTCCAGGGGGCGGTACGACGGGAAGTCGACGCGGGTGGTGAAACGGGAGGACAGACCGGGGTTGGCGGCGAGGAGGCGGTCCATGCCCTCGGGGTAGCCGGCGAGGATCACCACGAGGTGGTCGCGGTTGTCCTCGGCCCGCTTCAGCAGCACCTGCAGCGCCTCGTCGCCGTACGCGTCGCCCTTGCCGTAGCCGGAGTTGGACAGGGAGTACGCCTCGTCGACGAAGAGCACCCCGCCCAGCGCGGAGTCGATCAGCTCGTTGGCCTTCACCGCGGTCTGGCCCAGATACTCGCCGACCAGGTCAGCGCGCTGTGCCTCCACGAGGTGGTCGCCGCCGAGCAGTCCCAGCGCGTAGAAGACGCGGCCCAGGATACGGGCCACCGTGGTCTTGCCGGTGCCGGACGGGCCGGAGAAGACGAAGTGCCGTTTCGGCGGCTGCACCGGCAGGCCCTGCCCGGCCCGCAGCCGCGCCATGTTCAGCTGTGCCGACAACGCCTTGACCTGGCGTTTCACCGGCTCCAGCCCCACCATGCGCTCCAGCTCGGCGAGCGCCTCCTCCAGTAACCCCGGGTCGGTGGGGCCGGTCGGCAGCGGCTGTGCGGGCCCGGACTTGGCGCGCACCGCCGGGTCGGCGGCGGCCGGCGGGGGACCGGCAGGCGGCGGCGCCGGGTCGGTCGGTCGCAGGTCCCGGCCCTCGATGCCGAACAACGGGTCGAGCGCGTCGGGGCCGTCCACGGTGTCCTGCCCGGCGCCGGTGAGCGTGATCGCGGCGAGGTCGGCCGAGTCGTCGTACCCGTCGCCCTCGGCGATCGCCGCCAGCCGGGCCGAGGTGTCCATGAACGCGGGGTCGACGCGGTGCACCGCCCGGTACAGCGGGAGCGCCGCCGCCGAGCGGCCGGTCCCCTCGTGGGCGCGGGCCAGCCAGTAACGCAGCTCCTTGCGCTGCGGCTGCTCGCTGCGGCACCGCATCAGCGCCGCCGACAGCAGCGGCTCCGCCTGCCCGTACATCTCCAGCCGGACCCGGGCCATCCCCCCGAACAGCCCCGCCTCGATGCCGAGCAGCGGATCGTCGAGCAGTGGATCGGTGTGCCGTACCAGTTGCTCCCAGTCCTTGACCAGATAGGCGCGGCACGCGTGCAGGAACCGCACCTGCTGGTCCGCGTCGACCGGCGGCAGTCCGGCGAGGGCCCGGTCCAGCTCGGGGACATGGCGGCCGTCCAGCCAGTGCGAGGCGTGCGCCAGCAGCAGATCGCGCGGGCTCTCCAGCACCGGCTGCACCCACCAGCCCAGCCAGTACCAGGAGTTGAGCGAGCGCCGGTGCCGGGCCCGCTGTTCCCCGAAGCGGTCGCGGTGCCGGAACATCCGCAGCAGCGCCGTCGTCGTGTCCACGCGCAGCGCGTGCAGCCCGAGCCAGCCGTCGGCCATCCCGGGATCCAGCCGTACCGCCGTCCGGAACTCCTCCTCCGCCTGCGGATACGCGCCCATGGTGTACGCGTCCACGCCGCGCAGCCAGGCCAGGTCGGCCGGGGCCTCGGGGCCCTGGGTGCCGAAGTCCATTCCGTCCCCCCACAAACCGTGCCCCCGCTGGTTCGCCGCCGGGCTGTCGCCCGTCGGCCGACTTGGTCGAACCGCCGTTCCGCGGGCGGGAGTTGCCCGCAGTGCGCAGAGCTGCGTCCGTAGGTCGCACCGAGGGCATCGTACCCGTCGGTCGGTGCCTGCCGAAGGGTGCCGCGAGGACGTTTGGCGAGGTCGGAGCGGGCGCGCGCGGGCCGGCGATGGTGACCGAGCGTGATCGGATCAGGCCGGGTGACGCCCGGAGAGGGCTGTCGAGGGCAGAACGAAGCCCCCGGTCACGGGGGAACAACCGGGGGCTTCGTGTCTGGGGGCGGTCTCCTGCGACCGCACATTCAGAACGTAAGACCTGTACGGCCCCCCGGTCAAGCCGAGTTGAAGCACTCGACCGACTTCCCGCGCAAGGGTCTTCACAGGTTCAGCACATTGCGGGCGGGTCGTCACCGAGGGTTACCGTGCGGTGCGGATCGGCCGTTCTCAGCGGTCCCGGGAGCACCTCGTACCCCTCCCGCAACTGACGTACCAACAGATCCGCGAAGGGCAGGGACGGGTCCTCGGTGAAATGCCGCCGCTCCGCCCCGACCCACCCGGCCCAGAACTCCCGCTGCTCCTCCCCGTCCCGCACCCGCCCCCGCGCCCACGCCTGCTCGCGCGGCACGTCCAGCCACAGCAGGCACGCCAGGTGCGGCCGCAGGGCGCGCCGGCCGGCCCCGACGCCCTCGACGAGGACCACCGGGGCGGGCGGCAGCGGGCGCGGCGGGCCGAAGGCGCGGGCACGCCAGTCGTAGGGCGCGTAGTACGCCGTCCGGCCGTGGCGCAGCGGCTCGATCACCTCGGCGCGCAGCCGCGCCGTCCAGTCGAACAGCTCGTCGTGGCTGGCGATGTCGTCCAGGTGCAGTACCGGCGCCCCGTCCAGCGCCGCGGCCAGATGCCCGGCGAAGGTGGACTTCCCCGAGCCCGCGTGCCCGTCGACGCCGACGAGCCGGACGGGGCCGCAGGACGGCGGCAGCGCGCGCAGCCCGCGGGCCAGACGCTCCGGCACCGACCGGGCGGGGTGGGACGGCTGCGAGGACGGGGCGGCGGGAGGCGACACGCCCTCATCATCCCCCGCGCGCCACCGCGTTGCGCACCGGCCGTGCCAGTGGTCCCTACCAATGACGGTGGACACGGCGTGGTCCGAAGTGCTGGCAGCGGACGCCTCCGGCGGCCATAGTTGGCGCACACATCCGTGCGGACCCAGCCCGCCCCGACTCGTCCCCCGGGAGTCCTGTGCCCATGAGCAGACCCGAACAGCCGTCCCGCAGAAGCGTCCTGGCCGCGGCGGTCGCCGCCGCGGTCGCCGGCAGCACGGGCTCCGCGATGGCCCGCCCGGCGACCTCCGGCCCGTCCCCGGCGACCGCCCGCCCCGTCGACAACCGCGCCTGGACCACGTACACCGACTGGCGCGGCGGCACCGGACAGGGCACCCGCGTCGTCGCCGGCCCGCGCCCCGGCATCGCCGTCGCCGCCCCGGCCGGCACCACCGCGTACACCGACCCGCACACCGGCCGCACCGCCGACTGGGAGTACGCGACCTGGACCTCCCCGGTCCACCGGCTCACCGTCCCCGCCACGGAGGTCGTCCCCTCCTGGAACGCGCACACCCCCGAGGGCACCTGGCTCCAGGTCGAGCTGCGCGGCACGTACTCCGACGGCACGGACACCCCCTGGTACGTCATGGGCCGCTGGGCGGCCGGCGACCAGGACATCCGGCGCACCTCGGTCGACGACCAGACCGACGGCAAGAGCACCGTCTGGACGGACACCTTCGCCGTCGACGACGCGTCCACGGGCCTGCGCCTGACCTCGTACCGCCTGCGCCTGACCCTCTACCGCAGGCCGGGCACCCGCCTCACCCCCACGGTGTGGCGGCTCGGCGCGATGGGCTCCGACGTTCCCGACCGCTTCGAGGTGCCCGCCACCACGCCCGGCCTCGCCCGGGAACTCGCGGTGCCGCGTTACTCGCAGGAGATCCACAAGGGCCAGTACCCCGAGTACGACAACGGCGGCGAGGCCTGGTGCAGCCCCACCTCCTCGCAGATGATCATCGAGTACTGGGGCGGCCGGCTCACCGAGGAGCAGCTCGCGTGGGTCGACCCGGCCTTCGCCGACCCGCAGGTCTGCCACGCCGCCCGCCACACCTACGACCATCAGTACGCCGGCTGCGGCAACTGGCCGTTCAACGCCGCCTACGCCGCCACCTTCAAGGGCATCCAGGGCGTGGTCACCCGCCTCGGCTCGCTGACCGACCTGGAGCGGCTGATCGCGGCCGGCATCCCGGCCATAACGTCCCAGTCCTTCCGCGCCGAGGAGCTGACGGGCGCAGGCTACGGCACCGCCGGCCACCTGATGACCGTGATCGGTTTCACCGCCGACGGCGACGTCATCGCCAACGACCCTGCCTCGCCGAGCAACGAGGAGGTGCGGCGGGTCTACCGGCGGCGCGAGTGGGAGAACATCTGGCTGCGAACCAAGCGCCACAACGCCAGCGGCAAGGTCGTCTCCGGCACCGGCGGGGTCTGCTACCTGTACTTCCCGGTGAAGC
>NZ_JBEXOP010000047.1:0-61080 GCF_040611575.1 Streptomyces sp. NPDC006610 | reverse complement strand
CCCGGCCCGGGGGGGGGGCGCGGGGGCCGACCGGCCCCCCCCCCGGCCGGGGGGGGGCCCCCCCCCCCCCCCCAACCCGCTTGCTGCGCAAGCGGTTGACGACTCGTCCGCTGCGCTCCCGAGCCGGGCGGGACTCTGTCCCGCTAGCGGGCCTCCGCTTCACTCCGGCCCGGCCGGCGGGTCCGCTGCGCTCCCCCGCCTCAACGGTCCTTGCGGCTGCCGCCTCCAGTCCCTTGGGGCCCGCTGTCGCGGGCCTGGCTGGCTACGAGGGTGGGGGGCGCTCGTTCGTGTCGGGTTCCAGTGTAGTGGGTGCATCAGGTTTGATTCAGTATGTATCGTTGGCGAAAAAACGGGACATGCCCCAACCGTCACGGGATCGGACGCAGGAAAAGGGGAATCATATGTGGAGTGCTCAGGATGTGACGCGGGATCAGGTTAGGCGTCAGGCAAGCGGCCTCGATATGGCCGCCGTTGCGGAGAAGGTCGCGGAGGCTGCTGCCCGGGAGCGGGAGACAGCGGAGCGATTGAGGCGGGGCGGTTCCTTCTCCGAGTTCGAGGCGGACCCGGAGCGGCTGGCTGCCGTCTGGGCGGCGAAGCATGTGGAGTGGCAGCGCGTCAGGGACTTGATGGCTCAGGCCGGTTGGGGCGCGTACGAGCCGGAGCGGGACGCCCAAGGCTCCATGTGGGCTCAGGAGCGCGGCGAGCGGCGTAGTGGGGCTCTCGCGGCCCGGGCGGCCTTCAAGGCGCGGCGGCGGGCGGAGGTGGATGAGCTGCGGGCGGAGTTGTGGCTGTCTGCCGCGCACAGCCGACTGATCCGGGCGGTGGCCGATCGGGTCGGGCTCATGCCCGCCCAGGTCCTGGCGCAGCTCGCCGAGCGGGTCGTGGTGAGCGAGGACGGTACGGTGTCAGTTCCGCTCTTCACGCCGTCCCGGTGATTTCCCGAAACGGTCAGAAAACGAGTAGGGGAGGATTTCGAAATGCCGGGTCTTCAGCTCAAGGAACACCAGGTTGACCAGAAGGCGGCTTTCCGTGAGTGGGTGGGATTCCCTGCAAGATCATCTGTGCCTCCGCAGGGTGCCCGGGCCACGATCGTCTCCGCGACCGGGTCGGGCAAGACGATTACGGCGGCTGCGTGCGCGCTGGAGTCGTTCGCGGACGGCCGGTTTCTCGTGACGGTGCCGACCCTGGACCTGCTCGTGCAGACCGCCCAGGCGTGGCGTCTGGTGGGTCACCGGGTGCCGATGGTCGCGGTGTGCTCGCTGGAGAACGACCCGGCTCTCAACGAGCTGGGGGTGCGCACCACCACCAACCCGATCCAGCTCGCCCTGTGGGCCGGGTCCGGGCCCGTGGTCGTGTTCGCCACGTACGCCTCCCTGGTGGACCGCGAGGACCCCGAAGACCTGACGGGTCAGCGGAAGGTGCGCGGGCCGCTGGAGGCCGCGCTGGCGGGCGGAGAGCGGCTCTACGGCCAGCGCATGAACGGCTTCGACCTCGCGATCGTGGACGAGGCCCACGGAACCGCTGGTGATCTCGGCCGGCCGTGGGCGGCGATCCACGACAACGCCCGGATCCCGGCGGACTTCCGGCTCTACCTGACCGCGACCCCGCGCATTCTCGCTGCGGCCCGCCCACAGAGGGGCGGGGAGGGCCAGGAGGCAGAGATCGCGACCATGGCCGACGACCCGGAGGGCACCTACGGCGCGTGGATCGCCGAGCTCGGGCTCTCGGAGGCGATCGAGCGCGAGATCCTCGCCGGGTTCGAGATCGACGTGCTGGAGATCCGCGACCCCTCACCGGTCCTCGGGGAATCGGAGGAGGCCCGACGGGGCCGGCGCCTGGCCCTGCTGCAGACCGCGCTCCTGGAGCACGCCGCCGCGCACAACCTGCGTACCGTCATGACGTTCCACCAGAAGGTCGAGGAAGCCGCGGCGTTCGCGGAGAAGCTCCCGGAGACGGCCGCCGAGCTGTACATGAACGACGCCTCCGACGACGACCTGGCGAAGGCGGAGAAGCTGCCGAAGTCCTCCATCGACGCGGAGTTCTACGAGCTGGAGGCCGGCCGCCACGTACCCCCGGACCGGGTGTGGTCGGCGTGGCTGTGCGGCGACCACCTCGTCGCCGAGCGACGCGAGGTCCTGCGGCAGTTCGCCAACGGCATCGACGCGGCCGGGCGCCGGGTCCATCGCGCTTTCCTCGCCAGCGTTCGCGTGCTCGGGGAAGGCGTCGACATCACCGGCGAGCGGGGGGTCGAGGCCGTCTGCTTCGCTGACACCCGCGGCTCCCAGGTGGAGATCGTGCAGAACATCGGCCGGGCGCTGCGGCTCAACAAGGACGGCAGCACGAAGGTCGCGCGGATCATCGTGCCGGTGTTCCTGGAGCCGAACGAGGACCCGACCGACATGGTCGCCTCCGCGAGCTTCAAGCCGCTCGTGGCCGTGCTCCAGGGCCTTCGCTCGCATGATGAGCGCCTGGTCGAGCAGCTCGCCTCCCGCGCGCTCACCAGCGGCAAGCGCAAGATCCACGTGCAGCGTGACGAGGAAGGACGGATCGTCGGGGCCGGCGGCGCCAGCGACGGCGAGGACCAGGAACAGGACGACACCGACGCCGCTGCCGAGTCCGCGCTGCTGCACTTCTCCAGCCCGCGCGACGCCGCGACCATCTCGGCCTTCCTCCGTACGCGGGTATACCGGCCGGAGTCGCTGGTGTGGCTGGAGGGCTACCAGGCCCTGCTGCGGTGGCGGAAGGAGAACGAGATCACCGGCCTGTACGCCGTTCCCTACAACGTCGAGGTCGAAGTCGGGGCGACCAAGGCGTTTCCGCTCGGGCGATGGGTGCATCAGCAGAGGAAGGCGCTGCGGGCCGGGGAGCTGGAGGAGCGGCGCAAGGTGCTGCTGGACGCGCCGGAGGCCGGGATGGTCTGGGAACCCGGCGAAGAAGCCTGGGAGAACAAACTCGCCGCGCTCCGGTCCTACCGGCGCGCCCACGGACACTTGGCGCCGAGGCAGGACGCCGTCTGGGACGACCCGGTCGGCGGCGGCACCGTGCCGGTCGGGCAGCACATGGCGAACCTGCGCCGGAAGGGCGGTCTCGGGAAGGACCCGAAGTGGGCAGAGGAGCGCGCGCAGCAGCTGGCCGCGATCGACCTGGACTGGAACTGCCCGTGGCCGCTGAACTGGCAGCGCCACTACCGCGTCCTCGCCGACCTCGCCGAGGACGAGCCTGGTGGGGTACTGCCCGACATCCAGCCCGGCGTGACATTCGACGGCGACGACCTCGGACGATGGCTCCAACGGCAACGCCGCAGCTGGACGGAACTCTCCGAAGAGCAGCAGCAGCGGCTGTCGAAGCTGGGCGTCAAACCCGCCGATCGGCCCGCAACGGTCCCGGCGGCCAAGGACGGCGGAAGGACGTCTGCCTTCCAGCGCGGTCTGGCGGCCCTCACCCAGTACATCCAGCGGGAGGGCAGAACCACCGTTGGACGGGCGCACATTGAAGAGCTGCCGGACGGTTCGGCGATCAGGCTGGGTGTATTTCTGAGTAACCAGAAAGCCAGGCGTGACCGGCTGGATGCGAAGCAGCGGGCCGCCCTCGCCGAGCTGGGCTACACCTGGGCTGCAGAACAGTCCGGGCGCATCTGACGTTCAGCGATGGGCCGCGCGTGCCCATTACCGGATGGGCCGATAAGCCGTTTGGTTCTGTATGCAGGAGGCTGGGTGGGACTGGGCGGGGGCACGGCAGCCGGAAGCCGAGTCGGTGGATGTGCTGTTCCGGGCTGCGGACGGGGTCACGGAGTGCTCGAGGTGGTCGTCGGCTGCCGCCGAGGTGCTCTTCGAGAACTGTCCGCCGCTGAAGCCGTTCCCGGTCCGCACGGGCAAGCGGCTGGCACCGGGATGGTGGTGGTCGGCCACCACCGGACGGCTGGTGCACTACGGGTCCGCAGCGATGCGACTGCACGTGATGCTCCTCGACCGCGACCCGCGTGTCAGCGGTCTGGCCGCCCGGCCGCTTGAACTGCGGTGGCATGTGCCGAGTGGGGTGCGAGCGCATGCTCCTCAGCTGATGCTCCGGCTGGCCGATGGCCAGGGAGTGCTCGCCGACTGCACAACAAGGGGAGAGCTGTCTCGGCGCCAGCGATCTGTTGCTGCGGTGGTCGGAGAGATCTGTACGGCGGCGGGCTGGCGGTACTGGGTGCTCGGGCCTGTCGATCCGGTCTACCGGCGCAATGTGACCTGGCTGGCCGGATACCGGCACCCCCGGCACCACGGTGGTCGGTTGCTGGCTGACGCGCTGCAGGAGGCGTTCGCCGAGTCGGCGCCGCTGTGGGAGGGCGTACGCAGGATCGGGGATCCGCTGGTCGTGCTTCCCGCGCTGTTCCATGCCCTGTGGGCGGGACGGCTGGCGGCGGACCTGGGGGCGGCGATGCATGAGCGGATGCCGGTGTGGGCCCAGGCGGCAGAGTGAGAGCGGGCAGCGGGATGCCGGGCAGGCCGGTGGTGGAGCTGGGATGCCCGGTGCGGTTCGGGGGGCGTACCTGGACGGTGGCGGCCCTTGCTGACGGGCAGGTACGGCTGGTCGCCGAGGACGGTGCGGTAGCGGCGGTATTGCTGTCGCTGCTGTTCGCCGATGCGGGGTTCGAGGTCCTGGACGCGCCGGGGGTGTCCAGGGTGCCGCCGCTGGGCTTGCTGCAGTCGTTGCCCGAGGCGGTGCGGGAACGGGCCCTGGCGTGGGAGCGGCATGTGCGGGAGGTGGAGACGGGGCAGCCGGGCGGGCTCGGTGACGCGGGTCCGCGCCGGGCGGAGTACGACCCGCAGACGCGGACGCTGGCGCAGCGCGAGGAGGCGAAGGCGGCGGAGCTGTCGGCGGCCGGCATGACCACCAGCGCGGTGACGGTGCGGCGGATGCGGGCCCGCTACCGGCAGGACGGAGTGTGGGGACTGGTGGACCACCGTGCCACCCGGCCGCGGACGGCGCTGGGGCGTGCGGACGAGCGGGTGGTGGCCGCTGTGCGGGAGGTGTTGGAGGCGGGGCGGGAGCGTTCCAGCGGGACGCTGGGGCGGCTGCGGGTATACACCGAGCGGCTGCTGGCCGAGCAGTACGGGGAGGGGGCGGTGCCGCTGCCCTCAGGCGCGACGTTCAACCGGCTCGTGCACGCCCTGGCTGACGGGCACGGGCTGCTGGGCAGTGCGCGGCAGCGCCGCTGGCGCTCAGCGAGGCCGGCTCCCCCGTTCGTCCCGACGACGGTGATGGCGCCGGGTGAGCTGGTGATGATGGACAGCACCGTGCTGGACGCCTTCGTGGTACTCGACGACGGGGTGGTGGAACGGCCCGAGCTGACCATCGCACTCGATGTCGCCACCCGGACCATCTGCGCGGCCGTGCTGCGTGCGAAAGGGACCCGCAGCGTGGACGCGGCGCAGCTGCTGGCGCAGATGATGGTCCCGGCGCCGATGCGGCCAGGCTGGGCCGAGGCGCTGGCGATGGAACATGCGGTGGTGCCCTATGAGCGGCTGCTGAGCGTGGATGCCCGGCTGGAAGGCGCAGCGGCGCGGCCTGTGATCACCCCGCAGACCATCGTGGTCGACCAGGGCAAGGTGTTCGTGTCGTCCTCGTTCATCGCCGCCTGCGAGTCGCTGGGCGTTTCCGTGCAGCCCACGCCGCCGGGCAACGGGCCGGCCAAGGGGCACGTGGAGCGCACCTTCTCCTCGATCAACACGCTGTTCGTCCAGCACGTGGCCGCCTACACGGGCTCGCACACCGGCGAGCGGGGGAAGGGCGCCGAAGGCGAGGCGGTGTGGACGCTGGCCCAGTTGGACGACCTGCTGCAGGAGTGGATCATCTGCGGGTGGCAGGAGCGTGAGCACGACGGGCTTCGGCACCCGATGATGCCGCGCTGTGCGCTATCGCCTAATGAGATGTGGGCGGCGCTGGTCGCCGTGTGCGGATACGTCCCGGTGCCGCTGGGCCGTGAGGACTACATCGAGCTGATGCCCGTCAAACGGCAGAAGATCAACGACTACGGCATCCGCATCGACTACCGCACCTACGACCACAAGGTCCTCAATCCCTACCGCGGCGAGCACTCACCAGCAGGGGACGGCCTGTGGGAGATCCACTACAACCCGCACGCTCCCGGCCAGATCTGGGTACGCCTGCCGAAGCCTGACCAGCCGCGCGGATACGGCTGGGAGGCGGTGCCGTGGATCCACCACACCCTGGTCAGCGCCCCGTTCACCGACTTCACCTGGCAGCACATCAAGCGCACCGTCGCCCGCCGCACAGACCGCGCCCAGCACGAACACGACCTGGCGCTCGCCCTGCGCGAGCTGCTGGAACGCGCCGCCGCCGGACATGGCACCCGGCGGGAGAAGGTCGTCGCCGCCCGCGCACGCACCGCCGCAACCGACGGTGCGGTGTGGGGGGTCTTGTACGGCCGGCAACCGGAGGCAGAAGCCGATGAGCCCGGGGAGGAAGTCTTCGACGACAGCGAGGACGACGAAGAGCCCCTGACCGACGACGGCGCCCTGAGTACCTGGCCGGCTGAACACACGCCACCGGACGGCTCCCCAAGGGGTGCGGTGCAGGAAGCCGGCGTGCCTGCCCCAAGGCGCCCGCAGGTGACGGTCTACGACCCCTTCGAGGAGTCCCTGCAATGGTGAGCCCAATCTCCACCGATGCCGTCGGGTTCGCCCCGCTGGCCCCTCCGACCGTGTGGCAGGGCTGGGATGCCTTCGTCCACCGCGCCCCGGCACCCGCGCGCGACGCCAGCGACCCCGCCTGGTCCCAGGCGGAGCGCGAGGACTACCACTCCGAACTCGCCGTCATGCGCACCCCGGCCATGGACAGCGTGTTCACCGCCGTACGCCGACTGCTGCTGCTCAACCGCCGCCAGCAGGCCGGCGCCCGCCGCGGCCTGATCATCTCCGGGCCGGCCACGACGGGTAAGACCACCACGATGATGGCGCTCGGGCGTTCCTTCCATCTGGCCGACGCCCGCCAGCACCCCGGCCAGGACGGCAGAAGACCGGTGCTGTTCATCAGCGTGCCGCCGGCCGCCACCCCCAAGATGCTCGTCAGCGAATTCGCCCGGTTCCTCGGCATGCCCATCACCGACCGCCTCAACCAGACCCAGATCACCGGCGCCGTCTGCGACCTGCTGTGCGAACTGGGCACCCAGCTGGTCCTCATCGATGATGTCCATCTCCTGGACACCCAGCGGCGCGCCGGCGCGGAAACCTCCGACCAGCTGAAGCACCTCGGCGAACGCATCCCGGCCACCTTCGTGTACTCCGCGATCGACGTCGAGACCTCCTCACTGCTCAGCGGGGTGCGCGGAGCGCAGATCGCTGGCCGATTCAAGATCTTCCGCCACCGCCCACTGGCGTATGCCACCGAGCAGGACAGGTCGGTCTGGGACGACCTCGTACGGGCCATGGAGACGTTGTTGAGGCTGCGCGCACACCGACCCGGAACACTGGTCAAGCACGCCGCCTACCTCCACACCCGCACCGCAGGACGGATCGGCAGCCTCTCCCACCTCATCCGCGAAGCCGCCCTGATCGCCCTCACCGACGGCACCGAGCGGATCACCAAGCAGCTGCTGAGCGAGGTCGAGCTCGACGCGGCAGCCGAAGCCCAGGCCCGGCCGGCCCGGCCCGCACGACCGAAGTAGAGGCATCCGGCGTGACCCAGCAGCGCAGCACGACCGCGCCCCGCCGTACGCCCGCAAGCGGGCGTACGGGACGCAAGCCAGCGGCGTCCGGCGGCATCGTGCCTGCCATGGGCTGCGGCGCGGCAGGACGGGTGGCTCCGCTGCCGGGAGAGCTGACGCTGTCGTTCCTGACCCGGCTCGCCGCCTGCTACCACCTCGCCATCCGCGACCTGCTCGCCGCTGTCACCGACGTCGGCGGCCAGCAGAACCTCACCGGCATGCTGTACCCGGACAGCGAGATCCACCTCAACGCCCAGGCACGCGTCCGTGTAGCCACCCTGTGCCGTGTTCCACCACGGGTGCTCGAGCAGGCCCTGCCCGCATGGAGGCGGGAAGAACCGAGCGGCAGATACGGAGCCGGCCCGGTCGGGCGGCTGATGCGTGGCGAGGAGGCCGTCGCTGCCTGGGGGCCGGCCTGCCCCGCATGCACCGCTGCACGCACCGGACGCCGCGTGCCCGCACGCCGGTACCTGACGCCCGGAGAGCGGGTCTGCGCACGCCACCGGTACTGGCTGCTGTTCCTGCCCGGGACTAGCGGCCTGCCCGTGCCCCTTGCCCGGTGCCCGGAGGTGATCGAGGCCCAGCGGCAGCATGTCCGGCTGCTGCGTCGCTGCCCCTCCGGTGCGCAGGCCTTCGAGGTCGCCCGCGCCGTCACCGGCTCCTGGTGGGAACAGCCCTGGCCGGGCGAGGAGCATGTGTGGCCGTCCCGTCTCAAGGACACGCGTCCGGATGATGCCGATCCCGGCTGGTGGAAGGTCGCCGCCCGCGACCTGGTCACCTATCCCGAGACCGTCGTCCTCGCACGCCTGTTGGCCGACCGCACCGTGCAAGAGCGCACCATCAGCGAATCACGCCGCCATCTTCCCTACCTGCTGGGCGAACTGCCCGGGCTATTGGCCGAGGTCGCTGACCAGCTCGGGCGGCCGTGGCTCGTCCACCGCCTCGCCACCGTCACCCACGGGCCGCTGTTCACCTGGGCCCACTCCTGCGTACGCGCCCCCACCGCACCAGCCCCCGCCACGCAGAAGACACTATGGGCGGTGCACTCGGCCCACCGGCCCCGCCCCCTCAGCGACCTCCTCCCCCACGCCCCGGCCACCGATGGCACCCCGCCCGCGGCAAGGCCCGCCAGACGGCTGCGCGGACACAGCCTCCAGGCCGAGCGCGCCTTCACCCAAGGACTCGCCCACGCCCGCTCCTACTACAAGGAGCATGGGCACCTAGCCGTGCCCAAGGAAGACACCCCCGCCGGCTATCCGCTGGGCCAGTGGCTCGCCAACACCCGCGCACGCCACGCCCGCATGCCCGCCCCCCAAGCCGCCGCCCTCACCACGCTGTATCCGTGGTGGAACGCGCCCTGGAGCACGCTGTGGCAGCGCACCTGGCACCAGGCTCGCACCCATCACCAGACCCGCGGCCCGCTCAAGCCGGCCCGCGGGTTCCCCAGCACCAGCTACAGTCTCGGCGATTGGCTCTACCTGCAGTGCACCCGCTACCCCACCCTCCACCCCGAACAGCAGCGCCTCCTCACCCAGATCGGCATCGATGCCGCGGCGGCGGCCGCCGCCCGCCCCAGACGACGCAACCTCAAGGCCGGCGCCGAAGAAGCCCTCGCCCACGCCCGCTCTTACGCCACCGCACACGGCAGCCTGGCCTCCGTGACCTCCGCAACCATCCACGACGGTTTCCGCCTGGGACAGTGGCTCGCCAACCAGCGCAACTACCAGCGCACCGGCCACCGCCCCCTGCCCGCCGGCCGCGCCCAAGCCCTCAACACCATCGACCCCTGGTGGTGCCCGCCCTGGAACCTGAAATGGCAGCGCTACTACTACCGCGCGCGCGACGCCGCAGCCGGCCGCCGCCTCCAGGCCGAGAACGGCTTCAATGACCTCGACGACTCCGGTGCCGCCGACTGGCTGTGGCGCCAGTGCACCACCTATGACGAGCTCAGCGAAGAGCAGCGACAACTCCTCGTCGGCATCGGCATCACGCCCCAAGTGGCCCGCACGGCCCTGGAACATGCACGTACAGCCCCGAAGAGACCAGCTGCGGATGTGGGAGACAAGACCAGCCAAGCCAGAAAGGCTGCAGATCCTGCGACTCCCACCGGTCCGCGCCGCACGCGGCGTGCCGCCGAGCCGAAGCGTCCTCGCGAGCCCCGCAGTCGCCTCGGGCACCGCCCCGACCTGAGACCCGGCTTCGAAACAGCCATGTCACACGCCCGTGCCTGGCACGCTGAACACGGCCACCTCGCAGCTCCCCGCGACACCGACCACGACGACTACCCCTTGGGCGCATGGCTGTTCAGCCAACGCAACCGCGCCAAACAACGCGCCCGAGCCGGTGTGCCGCCTTCACCCCACCTGCGCGAGCTCGCCGCGATCGACACCTGGTGGAACCCGCCGTGGGATCTGCATTGGCAGCGCAACTACTACCGCGCCCGCGACCACGTCCAGGCGGGCCGTCCCTTCGACCCCGCCGGGCTGGTCCCCTCCCCCGGCACCGTCCTGGGGAGCTGGATCAGCAGGGCCTGCCTGCAGTACGACCAGCTCCACCCAGACCAGCAGCAGCTTCTAGCATTGATCGGCGTCACGCCCGAGGTCGCCCACGCGCGCACCCGCCGTGCATACCCCTGGCGCACCGCTGTCGAACACGCCAAGGCCTTCGCCGCAGCCCACGGCCATCTGGCCGTGCCCCACGACACCCTCCACGAGGGCTTCTCCCTGGGCCGATGGCTGATCAAACAGCGCTACCGCGCCAACAAGACCAGCCCCTCCTTCCCCGCAGCCCGCGCCCTGACCGCCATCGACCCCTGGTGGAACCCGCCCTGGGGCACGGTCTGGCAACACGCCTACCACCACGCCCGCACCCAACCCCACACCCCCGCAACCCGCCGCTGGATCCAAAGCCAACGCCGCAGCTGGCTGCTCCTCCACCCCCACCAACAACAACTCCTCACCACAGCCGGCCTGATCGCCGCCTGAACCCTCTGGCTAGCGCCACCGACCTGGTCGGCCGACTCCTTCAGCCAGCCGCGATCGGGTAGAACTTCTGGCACTGATCTGCTCGAACAGGCCCCAGACGGTGCCGCGATGGCCGATACTGGTGAGCAGGTCTGGCGTGCCCGCAAGAGGATGCACGCGGCCATCGAGTAAGAGAAAGGTGGCGCGGAAAAGGTTCAATGAACCGGCTTAAGGGCTTTATCAGCAGTCTTTTTGTTAGCTGCTTCTCTTGACCCGCCCTGCCCAAAAAGCCGAAGAAAACCTCCGCTAAAACCGCCTAGCAAATCCTCTGAAAAACCCCACGGGACCAGCGAACCGGTCCCCAAAGGGGCTGGCAGGCCTGCCGTAAAACACCACCGGCCCGCCCTACGGCGACGCCGGCCCTCGGCATGCCCTCACACCACGGCACACCTGTGCCGCCTCTCCCCGTCCCAGCCGTCCCCGCACGGCTCGTTCAGGCATGAGGCGGCCCAGCCGTCACGTGCTGGAAGGGCATCCACGCGATGAACTCGACCTCCCTTGGCCCCATCGCCGGCCTTCTGGCCGGACTCCCCGCTGTCCTCGCCGGCGCCCTGGGCGGCGCACCCTGGTGGGCCGTCGGAGCCATCGTCATCGCCGCCTCCCTCACCGTCCCCCTCACCAGCCTGATCCTCGAACACTCACGACAACGAAAAGGAACACTGGTCGATGAGAAATTCGCAGCCACACTCGACCAGATAACAGACCCCGAAAAAAGAATCCAAGCCATTATCAGCTACCGGCAAGCCACAGCCCTCGCCGCGACTCCCCAGCCACCACCCGACCCGCCACCCGGAGCACTACCACCCGCGAACCCCGACAGCGGCAGCCAGTCACCAGCATCCGCATAGACGAACCGGCGGCCGGCAGTGGCGCTGGCATGCGTCGGCCGCCTTGGGGGCGACCTCAGGGTTCGATGAAAGTCAGTGTCTGAGCGTCGAGGTCCAGCTCGAGGCGGCCGCCGCCATGCTTGCGTAGCTGCCGCCAGGCGGCGTAGCCGGTCATGATCGCTTTCTCCCAGTCGGCGGCGCGCAGCACGCTGACTTCGAGGTGGGCGGTCATGTGGTCGATGGTGATGAGCAGTTCGTGGTCGACGTGGCGGACGTTTTCGAAGTAGTGGTGGCGGCTGGCGTAGGAGAAGACCAGGGCGCTGATGCCTTCCTCGATGGCGATGGCGCGGCCGCCGTCTTCGGCTTCGTCGATGCCGGGGCGGCTGCGGCGTTTGCAGCCGAGGAGGAAGCGGCTGACGGGGGACCAGCCCAGGACGGCGGCGTGGGCGAGGTGGAAGGCGTCGTGGAAGCGGTAATCGTCCTCGATGTGGCTGGCGCTGGTGAGGGGGTCGCCGGCCGGAGTGCCGTCTTCGCGGGTGAGGGCGATGACGGTGCGGCCGTCGGGCTGGTGGGTGGGGGTGAAGGTGACGGTGGTCCGTCGGGGGAGTTGTTCGTGGGGAGGGTAGTCGGCGTCGAAGCGGGGGCGTTGGTCGTCGGGGGTGGCGCGCCAGCGGTCTTTGGTCTTTTCCAGGCTGGCGGCGGCGATGTCTTCGAGGTCGAGGCCGAGGAGGTGGGCGAGGGTGGCGGTGTACCACAGGACGTCGCCGAGCTCCTCGCGTAGCTGCTGTTTGGACGGGCCGGCGTCGGCGCCGTCGCGCAGGCGCTTTTTGTAGGCGGTGGCCACGGAGCCGGTCTCGCCGACGAGTCCGAGCAGGGGTATCAGAACCGGGTCAGTGCCTTCGGCGGCGGGCTGCAGGGTCTTGAGGGCTGCTTGCTGATAGCGGGCCAGGTGCACGCGCACTCCCATGAAGGATCTTCCAACAGGTCTGTCGGATTTCCCGACATCGCTCTACAGTAGGTCAGGCCGGGCTGTCTGTCCCGGAGTTGAGCGAAAGGGCCAGTAGCAGAGCATGCCGTCGCACAGCGTCCAGGAGATCGTGGACATCGTGATCGAGTTCCTGGCTGAGCACCAGGACAGGCCAAGCCACGACGTGTACGAAGAACTGGCCGCCCGGGGACAGGACTTGCCGGTCGACTCGGTGCTGATCATGGAGATACTGGCGCGCATCGAGCAGCATTTCGAGATCTCCGTTCCGGCCGACGCCGAGGCCGGACGCTCCCTGCGTTCGGTGTGGGCGTTCGCCGAGACCGTGTACGACACCATGCAGGCGAAGGAGCACGAGCAATGAGCGGCAAGGCGCCGTCCCACATCGATACCGACACCGACCAGCGGGCCCGGCTGGGCCAGCGGCTGAAGGCCACCCGCGAGTACCTGGGACTGTCCCAGCAGCAGGTCGCCGAGCGCACCGGCATCGTCCGTTCGGCGGTCAGCGACATCGAGCGCGGTGTGCGCAAGGTGGAGGTGATGGAGCTGCAGAAGTTCGCCCGCCTGTACCGGTTGCCGGCGTCCTACTTCCTCGACGAGGAGGAGGCAGCCGACGCCGGGGAACACGCACTCGCTGGACTGCCACGGACCGCACGACCGCTGAGCGAGGGCGACCGCATCGAGGTGGCGAAGTTCATCCAGTATCTGCAGGCCCGCCGCCAAGCAGAGGAAGAGGAGGCGAGTGACCTGCGACCGCCTCAGGGGCCGGAGGGCGGTGCGTGAGCTGGAACAGTGCCCACGGCGCCGCGATGATCGCGGCGGCACAAGCCCACGAGGCGCTCGCCGCCGCAGTCGACGACTACGTCGACGTGTTCGGCGCGCTGCGCCGAGCAGGCGTGGAGGTCATGGGGCAGAAGCTGGGCGGCCTGCTTGGCCTGTACATCGACGGCAGCCGGGGCGTTCCGGGGTGCCTGGTCAACACCGGTTTGGAGGAGGTGAGCATGCGGCACACCGCCGCTCACGAGCTGGGCCACCACCGCATGGGCCACGGCACCAGCATCGATCACCAGGAGCAGTCGTCGGGCCGCTGGGGCGAAGGCTGGCCACAGCATGAGCGGGAGGCCGAAGCCTTCGCCTCCTGGTTCCTGATGCCTCGCCCCGCCGCCCGTGTCGCCCTGGCCCGCTGCGGCCTCGCGCGCCCCGAGTCCCCGCTGGACGTGTACCGGATGGCCCGCTGGCTGGGCACCCCCTACGCCACCACCGTGCGCCATCTGGTGCGGCTGAAGATGATCGACCGGCCCACCGAGGCCGTGTGGCTGAAGCACTCCCCCGGCGTCCTCAAAGCGGAACTCGCCGGTGGCCTGCCGCTCGGACCGCAGGCACACATCCACGTACTCACGCCCGCCGCGCACGCCGCCACCCTGCACGTGACCGTCGGCGACTGCCTGCTGCTCACCGTCCCCGGGGCGCGCTATGACCACCTGCCCGCAGGCTTGACCAGCACCCCGCCGGACACCGCCGGCCAGCTCTCGTTCCTCGACTCGGTACCCGCACCAGAACAAGACCGTGCGGCGTGGGTGACGCAGGAGCTGGCGGTGGACAGCACCGTGGCCGCCACCACCGGCAGCACAGAACTGTTCCGCGTGGACCTGCGGCGCACGCCCGGCCGCGAAGGGTCCGACCACTTCTGGGCCTGACGGCCCGCACCACCGCACGGCGCCCGGCCACCCCGCCGATCAAGGAGCGAGCCTATGCACACGTTCACCGTCGACGCCCCGGACGTCTCCCGTGCATGGCTGGAGGCCTGCTCCCGCCTGTCCAAGATGCCAGGCAAAAGGGCCTTCCACACCGTGGTGCGCATTGCGAACCCTCTGCAGGAAGACCCGCATCTGCGCGCCGAACTGGACCGGCTGCGTTCCGCCCGCACCAAGCCGCCGCTCTACCCCATCGACACAGTCGTCAACACGCTCTTCCCCGCCCAGCTCGCCGCCACGTGCACCACCCACGACGAGCTCACCGACCGCTACCGCGCCTTCTATCCGCGGCTGCGCGAGGTCAGGCGCAACGCCCACGGCACCTACTTCGGACGGCTCATCGCCTACCCGGGCACCGCCGAGAAGCCGGAACCGGTCGACCAGCTCGCCCGCGTCATCCGGCGCCTGGACAAGCTGCGCTCCTCGGCGAAATGGAGCGCCGTCTACGAAGCCGGCACGGCCCATGTCACGGACGAGGACGAGGCATGGGAAGAAGAACCGTCGCGGACCACGGCGGAGACCGAGGCCGTCATCAGGGCCGCGGCCCTGGACACCCAGACGCTGGACTTTCCCTGCCTGAGCCACTGTTCCTTCCAGCTCGACAGCGCCACCGACACCGTGCACCTGGCCGCCTACTACCGCAGCCACTACATGTTCGACCGCGCCTACGGCAACTACCTCGCCCTGGGCCACCTGTGCGCCTGGGTCGCCCGCCACGCCCAGCTCACGCCGGGAACACTGACCGTCATGGCCGGATGCGCCCGCCTGGACTGCACCAAGTCCGAACTCGGCGCCCTCCAACACTCTCTCACCACACCCCTGTTCGGGCTCGGCGCCTGATCCGGCAGCGCCGAGGCCTAATTCAGGCCCCACTTGGGCGGGAACCAGGCCCGCAGCGGTGTTCCGTCCTGCCGGTACGCCTGCTTGATACGGCTACGACCACTGATACCGGCGACGTCCGGGTGGGCCACCCGCGCATACTTGTCGACCTCGCAGAACAGGTTCTGGCAGTCGATCAGCTGCAGGGGCCGTCGTCCCTTCAACCCGGCGAAGGGCAGCCCCAGGCGGGTGAAATGCTCCTGCTGTGAGTCGGCCATGTAGCGGATGACGTCGGCCTCGATGCCATCGGCAGCAGGACCGAAGCACTTGCGGATGCCGTCACGCGCACCAGGGCCTGGCACAACAAAGTCCATCTCCGAAAACGCAAGACGCGGCGCGTAGTTGAGGTCGATGGTGAACTGGTAGGCGAGGAAGGGACCCAGCGCCGGGTAACCGAGGAGCACCTCGTAGGCCTGGCGCATCGTGGCCGCCCCAACGATGCGCTCGGGCGCGCCGGAGGTCATCATCATCTCCAGCAGCCGCAGGTGGTTGCGGTGCTTGCGCTCCTCCCCCAGCTGCGGCGGGGGCACGATGTAGGCAGCCGAGTACAAGCGCTCCCCCCTGGCGAACGCGGCTGACAGGACCCGGTCGTAGACCCCATAGTCGTACGTCTCCCAGCTCACCTCCCCCACCTCGCGGGACAGCAGCTCCCAGGTGGACTCCTTGTTGAAGATCTTGAACAGCAGGGTGCGGAAGAAGACCTCCTCCCACTCCTGCGGGCCCTGGTAGATCACGTCGCTGATCACAGCCTGACTCACCCGGTCGGCGGCGCGGTAACAGTTCGTGAACCGATGCCCAGCCAGAATCGGATCATCAGTCCACGGCTGGGTCCGCCCGGCCAGACGAGCCTCATACAAAGCCTGCCGGGCCGAGGCGAAACGCCAGTAGGTGTCGAACACCGGTGTCGGCTGAAGTTCCCGCCCGCCTATCCGCACCGTGGCCGGCACCGAGCCGTCTCGCGGAGGAACCTGACGGTCTTGCAGCAGCGTCACCATGAGCCGCAATATATATTCGGTATATGTCGCCTGTCACCGAGGGAGCGCTATGGAGTTGCTGCACCAGCAGCGACGACGCCAGACCTCGGTGCTCTGGCCCGAGGACGTCGACCGCAGGCTGAACATCCTGGTCCGCGCAGCTGCCGCCGCCGGCGAACGCACCTCCCGCGCAGAACTCCTAGCCACCCTCGTCGCCGCCGTAGACGTCGAACCCGAGCAGGTAGCCGCTCTGCTGCACCACTACCGTCGCCTGCCAGCCGACGCACTTACCGACGACCAGGACAGAGACGACCTGCCCGCCGTGCGTGCACCAGGCCCACGCCGCGTCGCCTCGGCATAACGAACCACTGACCTGCCAGGTCACATGCCCAACCCCAAGCCCGCTGGCCATGTCCCGGCCCTCAAAAGCCGGCCGCTCGTCCAAGCACCGCCGCATACCAACGATCGGCGGAAATGCATCGAGCGCAGTAGAGATGACACGACCTGATCACCACCGCCCGCTACCTGACAAACCTGCAGATCAGACCGACAGCCCAGGACCAGCTTCCACGCTCGCCACGGCTACCGAAGCACCAGCACCGTCTGACCATAGGCACACACCAAACTGATCAACCCAGGCCAGAGCACCCGCTCCTGATCACAAACACTGCTCCTGGACAGGACGCGCTGCGGGAACTGGGCATGGAATGGGCGCTGTGAGTGTGGAACGACGAAGCCGGCTCCCATGACGGGTGCCGGCTCGGTGCGGGCAGATCACGCGCCAACGTGGGTTCTGCCGGGTGTCCCTGTCAGCATCGGTTGCAGCCAGTAGCCAGTTCAAGGACGTTCGCGGGCCGGGAGCACCGGCCTCGTCGTGTTCTGTGGCCCACCATCACTCATAGACAGGGGCTGCGGCAAGCAGATCATGGACACAGATGGACTATCCGCGTGCAGCGCGCGGCCGGAGCGAGCGGCACCGCGGCAGCCGCCCTGGTTGCCCGGTCTTCGAGGGGCGAGGACAGGTGAGGTGGTGAGAACCGCTTGCTTGGACACCACAGAACCAATCAACGGGCATCACCGGCATAGGGGATGTTCTGACTGGTGATCTTTCTGCGGGAAGCGACTCAGAACTGGAATGATGAAGGCATGCCCGGCGCGGGCGGTGACGCCAATCACCCCTGTGCCAGAGGGACTTGCAGCCAGTAGCAGTTCGCCCCGCCCTGGTCCGCCGCCTTGGCACCGGGGCCTGTGAGAGGACCTTCGCATGTCGAGCAACAGCCCCCGTGTGCCGCGATGCGGGACCGACCGGACGGATACTCCGTCCCGGTTCGGCGCGCCGCAGGCCTTCACCGCCGTCTCCTTCCCCGTCCTGGGTGCTGCCCTGCATATGACCGGGATGCCGCTCGAGGACATCTTCCTGCTGCTCGGGGGATGCGGTGCTCTGGGCACTGCGGCGGTCCTCGCGGCCGGAGGTGGCCGACGCCGCCTGAGCGGGCTGGCTGCCGCGGTGCTGCGCGCTGCGGCCGGGAAGTAGGCGGCACAGGACATGGGGCGCAAAGAAAAGCCCGTTGATCAGAGCCGGCCTGCTCGCGGCCGGCTCGCCGTGCACCTGCGCGGATGGCGAGATGCGGCCGGGCTGACCTACGAGACGCTGGCCCGCGGCACAGGCCTGTCGCCTGCCACGCTCAAGCGGGCGGCATCCGGGGCTGTGGTGCCCCGACGTACCACCGTCGAGGCCTACGTCGAGGGCTGCGGCGGTGAGCAGGAGGCGGTGCGGGCCGCGGACGAGCTGTGGCGCCAGGCCCGCGTCGAGGAACGCGGTCGACTGGCGCAGCTGCGGGCTCCCCGCCCAGAACTTATCGGAGATGAAGGGGACTTGAGCAGGGCGCTGGAAGTGGTGTGGGAACAGGCAGGGGCGCCGAGCCTTCGGGAGATCAAGGAACGCTCGGGCAACCCGCTCGCGCTGCCGGTCAGCAGCGCGGCCCGGATCGTCAACCGCGACGCCATCCCGGCCGATGAGCAGCAGCTGCGGGCCTTCCTGACCGGTTGCGGCATCCCGCCCGAGCGGCACACTCCGTGGCTGAGCGCCTTCGAGAAGGTCACCCGGCGCTCCCCCGCGGCCGCGGCCAGCGAACTGCCCGATGAGTGGGGCCGGCTTCGCAGCCAGGCCGTGCTGCGGCGGCTGCAGCGCACGACCTCCCGGCTGCTGACTGATCCGTCGACGGCGCAGCCCAGGCACGCCCAGGGATCAAGCGACCAGCAGTGGAGGCATTTCCTGTCGCTGCTGGAGCCGGCGATACTGGAACAGATCGTGGGCAGCGGGGTGCACAGCTATCTCGCCTCGCAGGCCGCCCGCAATGGCAAGGCCCCAGCGCAGCTGGGCTCCTGGCAACCGGACTACCTGGTGCACCACAACGGCCAGCTCACGGCGATCGAGGTCAAGAGCACCTCTAGGCCGTCGGGCCGGCCTCCGGCGGGCGGAGCGGCGGGCGTCGCACCACACACGCCGTCCGGCAACGGGGGCAGCCCCGCCGCGCGGGTGCACCCCCTCCCGGCCGGGCCCTCGCATGTTCTTGCGGCAGCCACCTGACCACACCGCCCGCGCCCTCGGCCCCCTGGCCGCTGGCGCGGGCGGCGTGACGCCGTGCACTCCAGCCGTCACCACGCAACGCCAGCAGAAGGCCGAGGGCCCGTCATGGTCCACTTTTCGGGTGCAGCAGACCTCGCTTTCGGGCATCGGAGAGCCCTTCGTGTCGCTCCCCTGCCCCGCGAGACCACGGCGTCCCTGATCAGCCGCATCGCCGGCCGTTACGGGATGGAAGCGAAGGTGCTGCGGGCGGGCTGGAAGTGGCGCAACTACCCGCCCGGGCACGAGGGCGGGGGCGCGCGGGCCGACGCCGAGGTGCTGCTGAACACGGCCGGACGCCAGCTCCTGGCGAGCATGTGCGGCGTCGAGGAAGGCGTGCTGGCGCGGGCGTTGCCGTCCTGGGAAGAAGGGGACGCCAAACTGCGCGGCGAGACCGGCGATCCGGTGGGGCTGTGGCGTACCGCTGGCGCGGTGGCCGGTCCGGTGGCGTTCGGCTGCCGGCTGTGCACGGCCCGGCGCACGGGGGCGGCCGTGCGGGCCGTGCGGTACGCGCCGCGGTGGGAGCGGGTGTGCGTGCGGCATGGGCGGTGGCTGCTGGACGCGGACGCCAACCAGCCGCTGGAACACCTCGATCTGTGTGGCCTGCCGGAGGTAGTGGCGGCGCAGCGGCGGTGGGTCTCGGTGGGGCGGCGGGCGGCGCGGGCCGGTGCAGAGCCGGAGCGAGTGTTCGCGCTGTCGCGGGCGGTGGTGGCCCGCTGGTGGGAGCAGGCTTTCGGCTGGGAGCGGGAGACGGTTTGGCCGCGGCGCCTGCACCTGGTTGCGGGCGGGGATGCGGGGGGTGATCTGGAGCGGTGGCGGGTCGTGGGGCGGGACGCGGTCGTCTTCCCGGAGGTGGTGGCGGTGGCCGAGGCGCTGCTGGACCCGGCGATGGCGGAGCTGGTGTGGGTGGACAGTGGTGCCGGGCGGCCGCGGGCGCTGCCCATGGACGGGTTGTTCTGCCGCGGGCTCGGTAAGCGGGTGGGCCGGCCGTGGCTGGGGCCGTTGGCCGCAGCGGACCACGGCGGGCCGCTTCTTGCGTGGATGGGCAGTGTCATCCGTCTTCGCCGCGGCGCCGGCGGGCCGCCCGGGTACGACAACGACCCGTGGTGGCTGCGGCAGGAGCACCAGGCCGCGACCATGGCCGGGCAGTTGCGGGTGCTCGGCAAGGAGAAGAAGGCGCCCGGTTCGGGGACTATGTGGCGGGCTGCGGTGCCCGCCGAGCAGCGCAGGCTGATCACCAGCACGATAGACAGCGCCGAGGAGCAGTTGCTGCAGCTGCGCGGGGTGCAGACCGGCCCGACCGCCGAGGTCGCCCGGCGGCTGCTGCGCGGGCTCGGTCACAGTGCCGGTCTGATCGAGAATGCCTGGAAACGGACCGCGGTGGCGGCGGTGAATGGCGGGGTGCCGCTTGAGGAGGTGGCCCGGTGGGTGGATATGCCCGTCGAGGTGCTCCGGGAGATGCTGACCGCGGGCGGGCGGGACAACGACTGCTGAGAGCGATGCGCCAGGGAGAAGTCGGCTGTTAGCTGATACGGCACTCGTTCGTGGCAGGAACCCTGAAAACAGGGGTCCGGGCGGTCGGGAGCGGCTTGGCTGGTGCGGGTGACCAGCACAGGAGCGGCCCGGCACCGGAGCCGGGCAGGGCGAGCGGGCGTGGCCCAGAGTGGCGGGTTCGAGGCGGTGTTCCTCGACCCGGTGGGGCAGACGGTGCAGCAGCGGTGGGCGGATGCCGCTTTGACCGTGGCGTTCGAGGACTTGGCGCCGGTGTCGGCGTTCCCGGTGGTGCCGGGGCGGCGCTGGGGGCCGGGCCTGTGGTGGTCGGCGACCGCCGGGCGGCACGTGACCGCGGGGTCGAACGCGATGCGTGTCCAGCTGATGGTCCTGGACCGCGACCCTGACGTGACGGGGCTGGCGGGGCGGCCGGTGCGGCTGCTGTGGCGTAATCCCCGCGGCCAGGTGCGTTCCTGGGTGCCGCAGCTCTTCGCCCGCCGTGCCGACGGCACCGCGCTGCTCGCCGACTGCCCCGGCCACCCGGAAGCGGGCGGCGAACGAGCGGTGAAGGCCGCCGAAGCTGTGACGGAGGCGTGCGCGGACGTCGGCTGGACTACCGGCGCATCCCACCACTCGACGACGTCCTGACCGCCAACCTCAAATGGCTGGCCGGCTACCGCCATCCTCGCAACGCCGGCCGCCCGGGGCTGATGGCGGCGGTCGTCGAGGCGTTCACGCGGCCGCGGCCGCTGATCGAGGGCACCGAAGCGGTCGGCGACCCGATCGAAGTCCTTCCCTGCGTCTTTCACGCTCTGTGGCACGGCCGGTTGACGGCTGGTCTGAACACGCCGCTGCACGAACGCATCCGCGTCAGCCCGCAGGGCTGGAGCGAGCCGGGCAAGAAGGAAGGTGCCCGGTGAGCGCGCGGCGCAATGCCCGGCCGGCCGTGAAGGTCGGTGCTCACGTCCGCTTCCGTGACGTGAAGTGGCAAGTGGTCGCCCTCTCGGGGCAGGACATCCACCTCCTCGGCCCGGACGGCGGTGGTGAGGTCGTGCTCGCCGGGCATCTGTTCGCCGACCCCGGTTTCGCCATCGTCGGGGCCGATGCGCCGCAGGCGGCACCGCAGTGGGGCCTGTTCGAGACCGCCCCCGCCGCGGCACGCGAGAAGGCGCTGGCCTGGCAACGGCACGTGCGGGAAGTCGAATGCGGCCTGCCTGGCGGGCCCGGCAGCGAAGGAGTGGTCCGGCCGCAGTACGACCCGGAGCGGCACACGCTGGCCGAGCGGGAGCAGGCCAAAGCCGAGGAGCTGACCGCGCTCGGTTTCGGACGGGTCTCGCGCACCACGGTGCAGCGCATGCGCCTGGCCTACCGCAAACAGGGTCTGTGGGGGCTTCTGGACCATCGCACCACGCGCGCTTCCAGCCCCACCGGGCGGGCTGACGAGCGGGTCGTCGCAGCCGTCCGCGAGGCGCTGCGCCGCCGCCGCGGCCGCTCGAAGGGCACCATCAACGGCCTGTTCCCCCTGATCAACCAGATCCTTGAGGACCGGCACGGCCCCTGCACGGTGCCCGCACCGTCGCAAGCCACGCTGTACCGGCTCGTCACCAACCTCGCCCGGCCCGGCGAACTGCCTTCCGGGCCCGTAAGGCAGGTGCCCGCGAGTGTGGACGGGCGGGCCTTCACCCCAGCTACGGCGCTGCGGCCCGGCGAACAGGTCCAGGTCGACACCACCCGCCTGGACGTCCTCGCCCTCTTCGACGACGGGCGCCTGGCCCGGCCCGAACTCACCATCGCCGTCGACGTCGCCACCCGCGCCATCCTCGCCGCCGTGCTGTGCCCGAGCGCGACCAAGGCCGTCGACGCCGCCCTGCTGCTCGCGGAGATGGCCGTCCCCCACCCCGCCCGGCCCACCTGGCCGGACATCCTGCGCATGGACCACGCCCCCGCACTCCCCCACCAGCGACTGACCACACTGGACGAGCGCCTGACCGGGGCTGCGGCCCGGCCCGTCGTCCTGCCCGAGACAATCGTCGTCGACCGCGGCAAAGTCTTCATCTCCGCCGCGTTCAACGCCGCCTGCGAACACCTCGGCATCAGCGTCCAGCCCGCCCCGCCCCGCGCCCCCACCGCCAAAGGCATCGTCGAGCGGACCTTCGGCACCATCAACCACCTGTTCTGCCAGCACCTGCCCGGCTACACCGGCTCCGACGTCACCCGCCGCGGCCCCGACACCGAAAAGGACGCCTGCTACAGCGTCGCCCAGCTCCAGGACCTGCTTGATGAGTGGCTGGTGCACTATCACCACCGGCCCCACGAAGGCCTGCGCCACCCGCTGATGCCCCGCAAAGCGCTCACGCCGAACCAGATGTGGGCCGCGCTCGTCGCCGTCGCCGGACACGTCCCCGTCCCACTGACGGGCCGCGACTACCTCGAACTGCTGCCCGTGCGCTGGCAGGCCATCACCCCCGCTGGCATCACCATCCACCACCGCACCTACGACCACGATCTCCTCGCCCCCTACCGCGGCCAGCCCTCCCCCGTCGCCGGCCGCGGCGGGAAATGGGAAATCCACTACAACCCCCACGACGTCCGCCAGATCTGGGTGCGCCTGCCTGACGGCGAGCTGACGGAAATCCCGTGGATCCACCGCGACCACGTCCACCAGCCGTTCAACGACCACACCTGGCAGCACATCCGCACCCACGCCCACCACAACAACCACGACGACCCCCAGCAACACGAAGCTGACCTGGCCGACGCCCTCGACCAGCTCATGCGCCGCGTCCACACCGGCCACGCCACCACCGCCGAACAAGCCCTCCTCGCCCGCGCCACCACAACGCCGGTCCCCGCCGCACGGCCCCCGCACCCCAGCACCGGCCCCGCCACCAGCGAACCGGCGCAGCACGACCGCGACGACAGCATTGACGACCTCGACGACGTTCCCGACGACGACACCCGCCCCGCCGCGGCCGCCGGATTCGGGCTCTACGACGCACACAAGGAAGCCGACAAGTGGTGAACACCCGCCCCGAGCCCGCAGCGCACCAACCGTCCAGCGCGCCCGCCGACACGGGAAGCGGCAACACGGCCGAGCCGTCCTGGCCCCTGACCACCTGGCAGGGCTGGCACCGCTTCGCCACCACCGACCCGCCCGCCCCGCCCCAGCACGACGACCCGCCCCGCAGCACGGAGGAACGCCTCGCCTACCACTCCGCGTTCGTCACCATCCGCACCCCCGCCATCAGCCAACTCGCCACCCAGGTCCGCACCCTGATGATCCTCGGCCGCCACCAGCACACCACCGCACGGCCCTCCCTCATCGTCACCGGACCCGCCGCAGCCGGAAAAACCACCGCCCTGCTCAACGTCGGCCGCGCCTGCCACCTCGCCCACACCCGCAAAAACCCGCCCCCGCCCGGGTCAGCCCACGCCGCGGCACCCGTGGCGTACGTCCTCGTCCCGCCCGGCGCCACCGCGAAAACCCTCATCACCGAATTCGCCCGCTACCTCGGCATCCCCGTGGCCACCCGCATGACCCAGACCCAGATCACCGACGCCGTCTGCCACACCTACACCCAAGCCGGCGTCCAACTCGTCCTCATCGACGAAATCCACCGCCTCAACCCCCGCACCACCACCGGCGCCCAAACCGCCGACCTGCTCAAAGACCTCACCGAACGCCTGCCCGCCACGTTCGTCTACGCCGGCATCAACGTCACCGACACACCCCTGTTCAGCGGCACCCGCGGCGCCCAGCTCGCCGGCCGCGCCACCCTCATCACCTGCGGCCCCCTCCCCGCCCGCCACGGCACCCGCCAACCCTTCCGCGACGTCATCACCGACATCGAGAACGCCCTCGACCTCACCCACCACAAACCCGGCGTCCTCCCCCGGCACGCCGCCTACCTCCACCAGCGCACCGCCGGCCGCATCGGATCTCTCACAAGGCTTATCCGCCAAGCAGCCATCACCGCCATCCACGACGGCACCGAACGCATCACCAAAGCCGCCCTCGAAGCGGTCCAACTCGACCACCTCGCCGAACAACACAACCGCCCCACCCGCAACCGCTAACCCCCACCCACCCACCAGGCCAAACAGCCCTGACCAGCACAAACACCAACCGAGCCTTTACACGCCAGCGAAACCCACAACGAACCCGGTCCCACTCAGCACACACGACACAACCCCAGCTCACACCCCGAACTGCCCGCTGAGCCGCACACCCGGCCTCTCTCAACGAAGCCACAACACACCAGGCCAACAAGCCCGCGATACACCAACAAACCCCCCTCCGAGCGTTACCTGCCGACCCGGGATCTGGGCGCGCCTGCTTCCTCTTTGCGTGGGCAGGTCCGCCAGCAGCAGGTCGACGCCCGGTTCCGGTGGGTCCCCACCGCTGATCCGCGACGCACAGTTACGCGTTAGTCCTTGAGTGTGATATCGCTAGAGATCTTCAACACCTACCGACGCAATAGAGCGGTGGGGAATGCGCTCATGCAAGCCAGTGCGGGGGACGTAGATGGTCGATACGGCGGGCGAGGGCCAGGGGGACGAAGGAGTCGGGACGCCTTCTGATGTGGGGGGTCCTCACGGTGCAGCACACACGCTCTTCGATCTGGCTCCCGAGGAAGACAGCGGCTCGGACACTCTTGGCCGCTACCGGTACCAGGCGGAGGTAGCCGCGCGGGACTGCCTGGCCATGCTCACGCAGGAAGCCATCGACTTCGTCGTCTGCGAGTGGCATGAGGACTTCGTGGTGGCGTGGATCGACGGATCAGTGGAGCTGGTGTCGGTCAAGCATCGCGAAGGGACCAGAGGTCCGTGGACGCTTCCTGAGCTGTGCAAGGACGGTGGTCTGACCCATCTCTTCGACCGCTGGTGCGCATGTGAGTGTGCGGACAATGTCCGTCTGAGACTGGCAACGAACGCGGCTCTGAAGCCGGGTAAGGGCAACGCCGGCATGCTGGCTCGGATGTGTGGCCCTGAGCCTGAACTCACGTCCGGGCTCAACACCATGGCGGAGGACGTCGCACGCCAGATGCTGAAGGTCCGCTGGAAGCAGCCTTATCCCAACGTCCCGGCTACCCCTGAGGTACGCAAGCTCGCGGACATTCAGATACCCGAGGGCTTCGTGGCCAAGGTCATGCGCTTCCTGGCAGTGCTGGAGATCTCTTGTAAGCCCCCCGAGCGCGAAAGCATCACCGACGTCAACATCCAACGGCTTCTGGTGCCCGCAGTCGAGCACCTGCAGCTGGCTCATGTGGACCTGGAGGCCACATACCGAGGCATCGTGGACCGGATCGAGAGCGCGAACCGCGATGAGAGCGACCGCGCCCAGCTCGCCGTTTACATCGCTGACCCGAGCCGTTCCCGCCATAGCACGCAGATTCAGCAGCGCGTCGGCCGGCGCAGAATCACCCGCGAGATCCTTCACCAACAGATCGCCTACACGACAGCGCGGCTGCCCACCTTTCCGCGCGGCAAAGCGCCCGTCGTGGCGCCCGGAGGCGCGAAGCTCCGCCGCAAACTGCGTCGGGGCCTGGTGCCTGCCGACGAAGCGGCCTTCGCTGAGAGACTCCGGTCCGCTTGGTACACGACCTGGTCCGAGCGGCGCTCCGGCCTGGCCGGGGACGAAACCGACCTGCTGAACCTGTCCACAGACGTCCTGGAGATGGCCTTCGAGTGCCGACGTCACGCCCGGGCTCAGGTGCCCGAGGGCAGCGAGTTCGGCATCAAGATGAACGACCTGCTCGCCGAGCGGCTCAAGGTCGAGGTTCTGCCCTCGCCGCCGCCCTTCCAGCTCAACAACCAGCACCTGCGGGGGCTGGCCTACCAGTTGTGCGACGAGTGCCTCTTCTTCTTCTCCGAGACGTTCGACGCGGATGAGGAAGCCTCATGACGCACGGCGCCGATTTCGAGACGGCTGTAGCGCGTATGCGGATTCAGCGCCGGCAGGCCGAGCAGCGTGAGGTGCACTATCACGAGGCGCGCATCCTCCTCCTCATCGCCCGGTTCACCACGCCCAAAGACGGGCTCGCAGGGCTGACGAAACTCGCCAAGCTCGACTTCCTGCTGCGCTACCCGGCAATGCTGGAACGTCTCCTGCCCGCGGGTGAGGCGTCATGGCCGGCAGGAACAGCCCCCACACCGTCTGAGCGCCTTGCCGTCGAAAGCCGCATGACCCGTTACAAGTACGGGCCCTGGGACCAGCGCTACTACAGCATCCTCGGCTCGCTCACCGCCCGCAGCCTGATCACGTACGGCGACAGCGCCCGAGCCGAGTTCCGGGTGACAGCGCAGGGCGCCGTCGCAGCGGCCAATCTTGCCGCCACCCCGGAGTGGGCAGTGGTCGACAACCGGATCAGACTGCTCAAGCGGAACTTCAACAAATCAGGATCTGCCTTGAAGAACCTCATCTACGACCGCTTGCCCGACGCCGTCGACCGGCCATGGCGGACGGAGATCTGACATGGCCGTCAACCTGCGCATTGTGTCCCTGACCGTAACGACCGCCGAAGCGGAACAGACCTACCGCTTCGACCGACCGGCCACGGTCATCACGGGTCCCATCGGCACCGGCAAGTCCAGCCTGCTGATGCTCTTCAAGCATGCCCTGGGTGGCAGCGCCATGCTCACCCCAGCGGTCCGGGAGAACGTGCTGTCGGTCCAGGCCGAGGTCGTGGCCGGCGATGAACGCATGGTTCTCAGGCGGGCCATCGAGGGAGACGCCGCCGAGACCGTCGACCTCCTGGACCCCCACTCCCTGGCGCTGGAACGCACGCTCCCCCTGCGGGCCGGCGACGGCCTCACGACGCTCTCCGACCACCTGCTTGACGCGCTCGGCTTCCCGCGGGAACAGATCGCTGCGCGCAGGGAGGGTTCAGCCCGGCCACAGAACCTCACCTTCAACGACCTGTACGCCTACGTGTACCTCCAGGCGCGCGAGATCGACCGCCAGGTCGTCGGTCACCTGGACAGTTGGTTCGAGACCAAGCGCAGAGAACTTTTCCGCCTGATGTTCGGGCTCACCGACAGCGCGCTCATGGAGCTCAAGCGCACCACGAGCCAGCTGTTGGACAAGCTGAAGGCCAGAACCGCCGAACACAAAAACGTCAGCGCCTTCCTGGCAGCCTCCGACCCCCGCAGCGATGACGAACTACGGGCCGAACTCAAACAGCTGCGCGACACCCTGGGCCGGGCCGAGGCCGGACTGAGGAGCCTGCGCACCGAACTCCAGGAACAGACCGCCGCTGACACCGCGCTGCGCCAGGAGCTCCAGAACGCCATCCGCTCCGCACGGCAGGCAGAAGAAGAAGTGGCGGCAGCCGCCGACCTTGTGGAGGCCCGGCACGCCGTCGTCGCCCAGGTCCACCTCGATCTGTCCCGCCTCGCCCGCTCGGCCACGGCCATCGACCAGCTCTCCCCATTCGAATTCGTCGTCTGCCCACGGTGCATGCAGTCCCTAGCAGCCCGGTCCGTCGAGGACGACCACTGCCTCGTCTGCCTCCAGCCCGACCCCGTCGAGGCCGACATCGACCCGGCAGCCATCGAAGAGACCCGCACAACGCTGCAACAGCAGCTCGAGGACGCACAACGCATCCAGCAGTCCGACGAGGCGCACCTGCAAGCCGCCCAGGAGCGCTCGCAGCAGCTCAGCTTCGTTGTCTCCAGCCTGCGCCGGCAGCTCGATGCCCAGACCCGTGATGCCGTCGCCCCCCGCTTCGACGCCATCGCCGAGGCCAGCTCCCGTGTCGCCGCACTCAAGGCAACCATCGACGCCATCACCCAGCTACGTGAGTCCTGGGCCCGGGTGCGCACCATCGAGGCGGACATCCGCGCGATCAAAGCCGAACGCGCCCGGGTCAACAAGGCCATCAAGGAAAAGTCCGAGCAGCTCAAGGCCAGCCAGACACTGGTCGGCGACCTCAGCACCGAGTTCGGCCAACTCCTCACCGGCTGGAACCTGCCCTGGGTCGACACCGCTGTCATCGACCGCGACACCTACCTACCCGTGATCAACAGCCAGCCCTTCGAGAGCCTGCAAGCTTCCGGCGGCGGCATCGCCACCTCCGTCAACCTCGCCTACAGCCTCACCCTTCTCGCATTCGGACTCGACCACGCAGACGTCCTCGTACCGTCGCTCCTCGTGATCGACTCACCGCGCAAGGCCTTCGGCAACAACGACTCCGACCGGCAACGCGCGGCCGAGATCTACAGCCGGTTCAGGACCATGGCCGACGCGTACGGCGAACGCCTGCAGCTGATCATCGCCGACAACGACCCCCCACCCATCACCAGCGAATCCTTCGGCAAGGTGGAGTTCGACTACGACAACCCTATGGTGCCTGGCGTCGACCACCCCGGTCCCGACCACGCCGGCCGCCTCGAAAACGGAGCGGACGGCTGACCTCACCGGACGGTACAGGCCCCAGTCGGCGTCACCGGCCGTGAGTCAGCCTCCGGTGCACGGGGCGCCGGCGGTCGTGAGAACGCGACCGGCGAGCGGGCCACCCAGGAGTCGGACGAGCACAGCGGTACCTCCATCCGGCGGGACTCTCCCGCCTCACCCCTTGGTGGAACTCGGTATCGAAGGACAGCACCGGGGTGCCGGCGACGTCCGTCCTGACGTGCCCCGCCAGCTTGTCGCCGGTGCCTCCCGAGGGGCTCGTAGCCTGCGTCATCCGGCGCTGTCCCGAGAATGCAGAAACTGGCAGGCAGCGCCCGGGCGATGCGGGAGAACTGACGCTACCGACTGTGGGGGGGGGCCAGCCGTGCAGGCTGGTCGCTTGGGGAGGCGGACGTGGGACAGATCGAGCAGGGACTGGAGCGCGCGTTGCGCACCCGGCCTATTCCCTCAAGCACTGAGGCGCGCCTACGTTTTCTGCTGGCGACGCACCGGGGTTCCACCCGGAAGGTGGCCACGGTGCTGGGGGTCTCGCAGCGCACTGTGCAGCGGTGGGTGACAAAGAGATCCGGAGCACGTCGTCCGCCGGGTCCGCTGCAGGTCCGGGCGATCGAGGAAGCGGTTCTGGCTCGGTGGCAGCCCCGGGTACGGGCCCGTCGGCGTGCTCAGGCAGAAGCGGAGAGCTTCGTCTTCCATACCCGTGCGCAATTCGGCTTCGCGGCTCCCGCAGGCTCCTCGGACGATCCGCGGGTGCGGTGGATCACCCAGGACCTGCCGGGGGAGGTGGCCCGGGAGCTGTTCTCTGCTCGGGATGCCAGCGCGGGCGAGCAGCAGCAGACGGTGATACTCGCCCGCGCGCTGGGACACGCCTACTTTCGCGAGTGGGGCCGCCGGGCCCACGGCCTGCACGTGGCTTTCAGCGACGTCGAGTTCGCCGACTTCTCCATCGGCTGAGCCTGGCCCGTCGCGCGTATCCACCTGAGGGTGGTCAGCGTCGACGGCGACAGTGGCGAGGAGCAGGAGGAACGGCAGCTCCGTCTCGGGGCATGGATCGGCAACCAGCGGAACAGGGCCGCGACACTGTCGCGGGAGCGCGTGGAGCAGCTGTCTGCCATCGGCATGCGCTGGACAACATAAGCTCGCGCGCAGGTGGACGGGCTTGCCTCGGGTGATGCTGGCCCCTGAGGACCGTCAGGTCGCTGGCGGTTCGTTCGATGTGACTGTAGGCAGGGTTCTGATCCGTAGCAGGCCGTCTGCGCCGCCCGTTGCGAAGAGTCTGCTGTCCGGTGAGAAGGCTGATGCTGTCACGTGGCCGCTGTGGCCGATCTGCGGACTGGGAAGCTCAGTCCAGGTGGCTGTTTCCCAGATGCTGAAGCGGAAGTCCGGCTCCTCCGGGTCAGCGGAGACCCGGTCGCCGCTGATGGCTACGAGGATGCGTCCGTCCGGAGAGAACGCCATCTCTGTGACCATGTCACCCGGGCACTCGAGTGGCTCGTGGATCATCTGCCGTGTGCGTACGTCCCAGAGCTGGATGTCTTCGCTGCCGGTGGCCAGGACGTCACTGCTTGGTGCGAGAGCCAGAGCGGTGACGTCTGATGCATGGCCATGTAGGGGGGCATCGATCCTCGTCTGTTCTTGCGCGTTCCAGATCTGGGCAACGCCTTCGGCATGTCCGGTGATCAGCAGGCCATCGGTGGTGAGGGCTGGGGCGCTGGTGAGGTTGTTAGCGAAGTGCTTCTCCGCTTTCCGTGGTAGGCGGGGGTCGGTGATGTCCCACCGGCGGATCGTGCGCCCCTGGACATAGATGGACTGGCCGTCGGGGGCGAAGAGGAGGCTGTCGACGAAGCCGGCGCTATGGAGGGGCTCTGCGATGAGGGTCCGGCTTTCCACGTCCCACAGCCGGGCGGTTGCGTCCTCGCTTCCCGTCGCCAGGAGCCGGCAGTCGGGAGAGAAGGCCACACTCGTCACACGGCCGGTGTGTCCGAAGAGTGCTGGTCCCGCCCGGCGCTGTGCGACGGTGTCCCACAGCTGCACGGTCTTGGCGCCGTGTCCGGTGGCCAGGAGATGACCGTCCGGGGAGAACGCCACTGCCCACACCCCACCAAGGTCCCCGGCGGTCGGCGGCAACTGCACATGCTGCCCCCGCCGCAGCGCGGCCAGGACGACCTGCTCGGACAGAGCGGCATGATGCTCTGTCATCAGACGGGCGGGGGCGCTGCTGTTCTGTGCGTGCCGCAGCAGAGACAGCCGCTGCCAGCGATCCCGCCACTGGGGTAGGTCCGGATGCTGTAGTGAGGCGACCTTGTTGGTGTCGTAGGCCAGCAGGACGCGGACCAGGGTGAGGTAGTAGTCGCGGCTGGGCAGGCTGTGGCCCCGCAGGGCCGCACTGATCCCAGAGGCGGACAGGTGCTGGCCACGCGGAGCCCGGGCGGCGATCTGTGCGAGCGTCGGGTCACCGTGAAGCGCCCTGAGCGTGCGCAGTTCTGCAGCAGCGAGCCTCAGCTCCCGTCCGAAGTCGCCCTTGGCTGCGCGCACATCGCCCCCATGTCCATGTACGGCGACGGCAGTCCCGGCCGTCTTCCCAGGTTAGAGAGCTACCTGTGCAGATCATCGGAAAATGCTGATGTCTGCCGGATTTAGCTGGAGAACCGTGCAGATCCACGCCGGTGCGGCTGTGTGTGCGTCTTTTCGCGCTGTGCAGGAGAACGGCCGGGGCTGGGCTCGACTAGGTGCCCAGGAGGTACCAGTGATGACGACTCACCAGACGACCGAGGGAACACCCGCGCCGATCACGGCTACGCTGAACACGCCACCCTGGGCTCGGGCCGAAGCCCCACAGGGACGCTCTCAGGCAGAGAGCAGCAGGACCGCCGACCGCGAGGCGCGCACCACCCCCACGCGGACGACACCACGACAGGTGTCCGCCGTCTCTGTTCCTCCGCCTCGTAGGAGATTCCCAATGTCTCGGGACCCGCAATCCCCCGTACCCGCTCGCGCGGAGCCGCCCGGCCAGCCCAGCACGGGCCTGCCGTCCGAGGCGCCGCCGCTGCTGTCGGTGCACGCTGCCCTCGTCTTCCTGACAGCTAGCTTCATCGGCTTCATCATGGGCGGGCTCGTGTTCCTCTCCGAGAAGTCCGTACCCAAGGCCGTCGCCGCGGGCTTGGGCTCCTTCGGGCTCAGCGTTCCTGTGCTGCACAAGCTGATCGGCTGATCGGCAGCTGTGCCGCCTGCTGGCAGCGCGGGAGTACGCCAGCAGGCGGCCGGTGTCCCGAAGGCGCACGCTGGTGGGGTGGAGTGGCCCGTGGACGTCGCCCTCGCACGGCCCGTGACGCAGCTGCCGACAGGCCCATCGTGGGCCTACGAAATCAAGGTCGACGGCCACCGGACCGTGCTGTGGCGCACCGAGGACGGCGTCCGGCTGCAGTCTCGGACCGGCCGCGATGTCACCGCGCTCTGGATGGACCTGGCCGTGGCCGCCATTTGCCGCCCGGCGTGATCCTGGACGGCGAGGCCGTGGTGTACCTCGCCGCCGACGACGGCAGCGTGCACATCAGCTTCGCCGCAGCGCAGTCCCGCGCACTGTCCCGCCCCGCCGCGCGAGGGAGCTCGCCGACCAACACCCGGCGACGTACGTGGCGTTCGACGTCCTCGCCCATCCTGCGGCGGGCTTCCCCGACCTTCGGCCGCGTCCGTACACGGAACGGCGCCAGGTCCTCCTGGACGTGCTCGCCGACACCGGCCCGCCGATCGAGCCGGTGTGGTCGGCCACCGACCGGGACGAGGCTCTGGTCTGGCACGCGGCGCTCGAGGGGACGGGCGTGGAGGGGATCGTGGCGAAGCCGCTGCGGTCGGCCTACAAGGCGGGCCGGGTGTGGTCGAAGGTGAGGCACGCGGACACAGTCGACGCCACCGTGGGCGGCTTCACTGGCACGGCCCGGCATCCGAAGGCCCTCGCCGTACGGCTGCCCGACGGACGCGTCGCGCTCTCGCAGAGGCTGACCACGGCGCTCGCCTCCGTCGTCGGCCCGCGCCTACTCCCCCAGGCCGAGCGGGCATTCACGACGGCCGGCGACTCCTACCGCCCGCCGTCGACGACGTGGTGGTGGTGGAGGTCGTGGCGGGCACCACCCGCCACGCGGTCGTCAGTGTGGTACGGCTGCGCTGACCCGTGACGATGTCGATCGACAGCCGGGACCGGGAAACTCTGAGCAGGTGGAGAGGGGTACTTGGCAAAATTCGGTGTGTGGGAACAGCACAGGAGACATCGCGGCAGCACCTCGTATCCAAGGTCCTGCTCGAAGAGTTCACGGCGCCCGAGCCGAAGGGCAGTAGCCAGCAGCTGCTGCCGTTCGACCTGCACCACCCCGGGCGCGTGCACAAGCGGATGCATCCCAGCCGATGCGGCTGGATCGAGAACTTCGTCGCCGTCGACTCTGCGTCCGTTGAAGCACTGTGGAGCAACACCGAGAGGCGAGTGAAGGCGGCAATCGCCGCCGTGCGCGCCGGCGCTCCGTTCGCCGACCCGCTTCACGTCGGCGTGCTGCGCGACCTGGTCGTGCTCCACTACGTCCGGTCGCTCCACTACCGGGATGTGCACGCCGACTCAGTCGAGCGGGCCCGCGCGCACCTGGTCGCCAAGGTGGTCAGCCAGTATTCGGAGCAGTTGCGCCTCGAGGCACTGCGTGAGACGGGCCTGTATCTCTCCGGCCCGGCTTCCCTTGGCGCCTTCGCCGAACGCCTCATCGACCGGTCCACGATCATGCGCGACCGCGAGAGCGGCAAGCTCTTCCGCACCAGCATCGAGGACACCTTCCACAAGATGCGGGACCTGGCGTCGAAGCGGCGGCTGGAGGTGATCACGCCCGAGACGGGCCAGTTCCTGATCGGCGACAACCCGGCCCTGACCCTGTGCGTGAAGGAGAGCCGCACCATCTACGGCATGGCGTTTGGTGACGCCCAGACCCTCATACTGCCCATCGGCCCACGGCACCTGCTGTCCCTGGGCGCCGAGGACGTCGCGCTCACTGTCCCCCAGACGTTCGTCGACCGCCTCAACGCCTTGCAGGTCCACGCCGCCCACCGCTTCGTGTACCTGCACCCCGAGAGCGGCCTGGAGCCGTTCGTGGAACGTGCCGCACAGCGACGACCGTCCGGGGATCGCACCAGGTGATCGTCATTGGGGTACCTCTGCGGCGGCCTAGGGCGTCAGCCTGCGTATCCGAGCCGACCGGCTGATTCGATTCCAGGTAGCGGCAGTTCATCCGTCACACCGGTCGGCGTACGGAGTGACGGAACCGGGCGGCGCTACCTGGTCCGCCCACAATGAGTGCCGACGTGTGTATGACGGGCCGTAATCTTTCTCTGTGCTGCTGACATACGTCGATGAGAGCCACTCGAGCGAGGTCTACTTCCTCGGTGCCGTGCTCTGCCCTGAGACCGAGGCGATATCCCTCACCGAAGCCCTCGACGAAGTGGTGTGGAAGGCCATTGCTTCGTATGGCAACATCACGCCTGACACCGAACTGCACGGATACGACATCTTCCACGCAAAACGCGACTGGGATCATCTGTCAGGTAAGCCGAGAGCACGTATCGGTGTCTATGCCGACGCGCTCCAGGCCATCGCAGATCACGACGTGAAGATCATCATGACGGGAGTGGATCTGGTCGGCCTGCGTCGGCGCTACGGCGAGAATCATGATCACCCGCACTCCATCACGCTCACTCATCTACTGGAACGTGTGGACGAGTTCGCGAAGCGAAGCAGCGAGTTGGCTCTGATCATCGCTGACGAGTGCGAGGGCCAGGAAGGCTATCGCCGTGAGCTGAGGCAGTATCGGGCCACCGGGACCTGGGGATACAAGGCCAGGAAGATCACCACCGTGGTCGACACGATCCACTTCGCCGCTTCATCAGCAAGCCGGCTGCTTCAGGCCGTCGACCTGGTGTCCTTCCTCTTCCACCGCATCCACATCGACGCGGACAATGACCCGCGCGCCAAGAAGGCCAATGAGCAGCTGTGGGCAAGGGTGGAGCCGCGGGTGGTACATCGCCGCGTCTGGTACCCGTAGGCGCACGAAGGCCCCGCTCGCTGGCGGGGCCTAAGGCTGGACGGGCGACCGATTTCGCGGCCACCTGCGGGAAGAACTTTACCACTTTAAGCCCCCGCGCGGGAAGAGAGTATGCACTCTAAAGCAGCTCTGACCTGCGCGTTCTTCTCCACTGTTTGGTCCTGGGCAAGCCACCGCGCCGGGGTCGCGTGTCGGGGTCAGCTGCGCCAGCGTCCGAGCCAGCCGCCGGCCTTCGAGTCCTGCGCCATCGCCTGCTGGCGCTCCTGCTCCTGGCGCTCGTGTTCAGCCTGTCGCTCCGCTTCGACTGCCCGGGCCTTGCAGTCGTCGCACAGGTGCGGGTGACTGTCCCAGCGGCTGACGACGGCACTCTCGTCCGTCATCGGCCCACGCCCTGCCCCCCACCGCACCGGTGCGGCCGGACGACACCGGATGGGACGGCCTGCGCCGCCGCGGCAGCCTCGCCCGCCTCCTGCAGCACCCCCACCCGGAACAACTCCTGGCCGCCGCCTTCGCCGTCCTGCACCATCTGCCCGCCTCAGCACGCGTCGACCGGCGCCGCCTGGCCCACACAGCCGTCGGCAGCCCCCACGCTCTGGACGCCGGAACCGAACTGGCTGCGCTCGTCCTCGCCGAAGCCGCCACAGCCCGGGCCGACACCGGGGCCAGCACGTCAGTCCGCGAGGCCTGGGACAGGCTCGGCGTCGACCTCGACACCCTCACCGGCGGACTGCTCACCCTGGGCGTCCATCCCGCCGGCTGGCACATCCCCCCGGGCCGGCCCAGCATCCTGCTCCCGTGGGTGCTGCACCGCGCCACCTGGCCCGCACCCCGGCACAGCGAGGACCGGTGGGTCTTCCTCACCGAGAACCCCTCCGTCACCGCCGCGGCCCTGGACGGTGACCCGGGCGACCTACGGCTGCTGTGCACCGTGGGCACCCCTTCGCGTACGGAACTGGACGCCGTGGCGCGCCTGGCGGCGACAGGGTGGCGCATCGCCGTGCGCGCCGACTTCGACTGCGCCGGCCTCGCCCTCGTACGGGCCGTCATCGACGCAGTACCCGACGCCGAGGTGTGGCGCATGACAGCCGCCGACTACATCACGAGCCTGCACCCGGCACCGTTCGACGCGGGCGTGCTGGATAGGAACCGGGTGGGCGAGACACCCTGGGACCCCTGCCTCGCCGACGTCATGCGCGCCCACGGCCGGCCCGCCTACGAAGAAGCCCTCATCGACCAACTCCTTGCGGACCTGCGGCAAGGCCGCCCTCCCGGCAGCGCGCCGGCCTCGAGTTGCCCGGTCAACGCACGGATGCCCTGAGTATCGGCCGCACGGCAGTCAGTTCCTGATGACGCAACCGGATCTTCCCCTCGCCCGACCGGCCCAGGAGCACCCACGCGTGCCTGAGCCGATGGCCGCCTGCCGCGAGACGCACGGCCTTCATCCACGGGCCACTGCTGTTCGCCGGTGACTTCGGCGCGCGGGAAGCCGCCGCCACGCAGCACACCCACCCGGACCACCGCCTCCAGACGCGCGCCGAGGACCACTCGGAGGTCAACCAGCCAGCACCGGACCGCCACGCTCGCTGCTTGACCAGTGACCGCAAGCACCTGACGTCGGCATGGGCTACGCCGCACCGGCAAGGCGGTGCAGGCGCCGCAGCAGCGTTCGGCACTTCTCGGCAGCGTCATAACAGCCGCCCAAGCGCTGGTTGCGGTACTGCAGGCGGTCAGCCGACCACAGCCCTGTGACCACCGCGGCCGGTCCCATGGCGTCCTCCCAGCGGGCCTGGCCCAGCCATGCCCGCACCGGTGAGACGTCCTGATGATGGCGCAGCAGTTCCCGAGCAAGGACGCCGCGGTCGAAGCGAGCCTTGTAGGCGACGCAGCGCCGCCCTGCCAGGACGCCGGTCAGCTCCGGGAGCAGGTCGGCAAAGCGGGGAGCGCGGGCAACGTGTGAGGGGGTGATGCCATGCAGTTGGCTGGCCGTCGCCGTGATGGGCTCACACGGGTTGAGCATCTCGTTCACCACCGTGCGGCCCGTGCCGTCCAGCACGGCGATCTGTACCGCCCAAGCCTGCCGGCCCAGACCGGCGGTCTGGACATCGACCACCAGCAGGGCCCGATCGGCCAGCACCGCGCGCGCCCAGCGCGCCGCCTGCTCTCGCTGACGGAACCAGGAAGACGGTCTGCGCAGGATCCGCACCGCATCGTCCAGACACAGACACTGCTCGGCCGCGGACTGCACGTGCCACAGGCCGTCGCCGTCCGGACGGGCGTGCAACGTTCCCAGGTACCGCTCGCCGTCGTAGAGGACCCAGGCGGGCCGCTCTGTGTCGTCGGGCCGCACAAACCGCACAGGCAGGCCATCGACCCGCCGGCTGAAAGCATCTCCCCACTCGCCCGCGGACCCGGAGCAGCCCTGGGCCCACCACCCGCCCCGAAAGAGACGGTGGGCAGCCTTCCGGCAGGGGGGTTCTGCGCGCTCCATTCACTGATCATGGAATGCCTTGCGCCGCCCGCCGTCCGCGCCCGCACGACACGCCGGGAGGACTCATCCCGCAAGCGCATACAGCCCGGCAACGAACCCCAGGAGCGCGACACGAGGTCGACGGTGTCCTCGGCCGTCCGTAGTCGGCGCCGAAGAGCGCGGCCGCCGGGCGGGCATCTTCGCCGGGGGAGCCGGGCGGCGGGTGCGACGGGGAGCAGTGGCGGTGCGCACGTACCCGAGGGCCACAGGCCGGGTTTCGGAGGACCCATGGAAGCGGCGGGAAGCCGTCCCGGGGCGGCCGATGAGCAGTGGCAGTAGCCGAAGGAGCCGAAGAGGTCGACGGTGATGGTGACCTTTCCGTCGGCGGTGGAGGCGCCGTCCGAAGGAATCCGGGCTCTACGCCGAGTACGAGAAGCTCAACCCGGGCGTCACCATCAAGCAGACCGACACCGAGGACGAGGCCGACTACTGGAAGTCCCTCCAGACCCGCCTCGCGGGCGGCGGCGGCCTCGCGGACGTCCAGGGCATCGAGGTCGGCCGGATCGTCTCCGTCGCCCAGCAGCAGGCCGACAAGTTCGAGGACCTGCGCAAGTACGGCGGCCTCTTCGTGGGCCCGGGCAGGGCAGGAGCGGCGCCCCTCGTCCTCGAGTAGCCGGCGGTACGCCCGACGCGGGACCGCCGTCTACTTCGAGTTCATCGTCCGCCTGATGAAGGTGGTCCTGCAGCTTCTGGAACGCCCGACGCGAGACAGCCGCCCAGTTCGGGTGCTCATAGGCCACATCATCGAGATGGACAGCGAGTTCCCGGCACGCCCAACGCGGGGCCGCCACCGACTTCGAGTGACTTCCGTCACCTGCCGAAGGGTCCCACGCGGCAAGTACGCCTGGTGTCAGTCAACACGGTTCCGCACCAGCGTTTCCGCAGGTCAAGGGTCGTGCAAAGACCAGTGCCGAGTTGCCTTGTTCGACAACTGGTGACGCTGGTCGCTGCTCGCGGGCGTTCCCGCAGATCAACTGCGGCATCCGTCCGCTGCGGACGCCGCCAGTCACGGGCCGGGCCATCCGCTCACATGTGTGGTCAGGCCTGTCTGCGGCATTTCCGCCCTGCTGTCTACTGGGTTCAGCGTCGACGCGGAGAGGGGCCGCCCCCCGACAGGGGCGACCCCGTTTCCCTCCGCGCGTCGCCCAGTCGAACCCGAACCAACAACGGAGGAGATACCAATGGTGCCAGCAAAGATCGAGGTCGAAGGAACTGATGTGCTCCGCGTGCGGCGGCCGTCGACGGAGACGGTCGGTATCGGCGCCGCCCTCCTGGCCGTCGCCGGCGACGTGGCCAACGTGATCCCCGAAGGACCGGCGTCGGGCGCCGTGATCGCTGGGGCCGCGGCGGTGTACGTGGCCAAGCGCTGCCTCTACCGCCCCTAACGCCGCCGGGCGCGGGGAGCGGCACCCTCAAGGGCTGCTCCCCGCCCGTTCTACCCCGGCGCCCACTCGTCGGCCGCGACGGGACCTCAGGGCCGTTCGGCTACAGATAGATGTCATGCAACTCCGCGGCGAGAGCACCGTTCACCGGCGGTGTCGGTGAGCCGCACACGGTAGGCGCGGCCGCCGATGTCGACGCGGACCACAGCACCGGCGGCAGCAGAACCGCGGAAGACGATGCGGCACGCGCCGAACCGCGTCCCGCTCCCGATCCGCCCCCCGCCGGCAGCTCTGATCACCACCGGCGGCGGAACGCCGCACCCGCACGCCCGGCACCTGACGAGGCGTGGGCACGGGCCAGCCGCCAGTCGCCCAGGCGAACGGCCATGGCCGGCATGCGCACCTCCTGCCGGCCCACTGCCCCACCGCCCGGCCGGGCGGACGCACGAGCTGACCGAGGCATGCCGGTCGCTTCACGACCTCGCACGAGGAAAAGAGGCGGGCGAGCAGGGCGCTGCGGATCTGCTGCAGGTGCTCATCTCCGGGGTCCTGTGGTGCTGAGGGCGCAGTGCGCCGGGGTGCTCACGGTGCAGCGCGGAGCGGGTTGCGGGCCTGCGCTGTCAGGTGGCGGTGGGCCAGGTCCTCAGCAGGGCGGCGATCTTCCCGGCGGTGCAGGCGGGGTCGAGGAGCAGGTCCTTGAGGGCAACGGCGTCCTCGCGGGCAGGTTTGACGGGAATCCCGGCGGCTTCGAGGTACATGACGCCGGAGGCTGCGGCGACGGCCAGGTTGGAGCGCTCCAGCCAGCGGCACCGGCCCAGCGTGTGCACCAGGGCGGCGGCCTTGGCGTAGGGGCCGTCGTAGACGGGCTGCTCGAACAGCTCGGCCCGGTGGCGGGCGACCGCCGAGACGGGGACGCCGTAGTCGTCGGGGGCCGGATCGTCCGCCCCGGCGGCCTCGGCGACCTGCAGGATCCAGGGAACGTCGATGTGCAGGTCCATCAGGCCGCGCGCGCTCCGCGGGGCGCCTGCTGGGCCTGTTCGGCCTCGTCGAAGACCGCCTGGTGCTCGGCCAGGAAGCGGGCGGCCGCGTCCACCGCACGGGCGCGCAGGCCGCTGGCGTCATCCTGTACCAGCCGGGCGAGGTAGTCCCCGATGCTCAGTCCCAGGTCGGCGGCGCGCTTCCTGGCGAGTTCCGCAACGTCCTCGTCCACGCGCGCGCCCAGCTGTGTCTTCGCCATACCAGCATGGTAACAGCCGTTACCGCACTGCGGCGACCGCCGCGGGAACGACGTCCTCGTCCGTCCAGTCCCCGTCGAACAGAGCGGCGACCAGACGTACGTGGGTGCCGGGGAGCTGGCCGGAGCGGTGCCGGTGGCGGGTCTTGGCCAGCCATGCGCCGATCTTGACGGTGTCGCCGTCGACGCGCAGGGTCTCGCGGGCGGTGGGGGCGCGGCCTTCGCGGTGGAGGAAGAGCTCCAGGAGCTGGACGGTCTGATCGAAGGTGCGGCGGGTGCGGCGGGACGGGGCGAGGGGGTTGGTGTCGGGGGTGAGGCCGAGGGCGGTCATCAGGTGCTGCTGGCCGGGGTGGAGGGCAGGCCAGATGGTGAGCTGGCGGTGGAGCCAGGAGCCGATCTTCACCCCTGCCAGGAGGGTGTCGCGGGTGAGGGCGGCGGGGTCGGCGCCGTCGGCGAGGTGGGCGCGGAGCAGGTGGTATTTGCGGTGCCAGTCCGCGCCATGCGGGAGGCGCCAGTCGGGGGCGAGGGCGGTCAAGGCGTCCGCGCGGGCCGCATCGAGGGTGGATTTGGCGGCGAGGTGGCGTTGTTCGGCGAGCCAGGCGCCGACGGGGGTGGTGGCGGGGGCGGCGAGGTGGCCGTGGGCGCGCAGGTAGTCGGCGGCTGCGGCCAGGCGGGCGCGCCAGGCGGCGTCGTGCTTGCCCCAGATCATGCCGAGGGCGTCGAGTTCGGCGATCCAGTCCGGTTCGAGGCGGCCGGCGGTGCGGGCGTCGCGCATCGTGGTGATGAACGTGCCCAGCTTGTAGCCGGTGGGGTCCACGTGATCGGCGGGGACGTCGAGGTGGCCGTACTGTCGCGGTAGGACTGGGCGGCGGCGAGGCCGAGGCGGCGGGAGCGGGAGACGGCCGGGTCGCGGGGGTCGAAGGAGACCAGGTCCATCGCGCGGGCGATGCGTTCGGGGTGGACGGTGAAGTCGAAGTGCCAGCGGCGTGCGATGACGTCGCTGGTCTCTTTCGGCAGGCGGTTGGCCTTGTCGGGGAGGCGTTCGAGGATGCGGTGGTCGTGGCTGGCCAGCGCGCCGGCGATCGCCCAGACGGGCTCGTAGGGAGTGCCGAGGATGTCCTCGCTGTCGGCGCCGGGCGGGATGTAGACGGGGACGATCAGGGAGGCGGTCTTGCCGCTCACGTCCAGGCGCAGGGCGCGGCCGAGGGCCTGGACGCAGCGGATGACGCTGCGGGTGGGGTCGGCGAAGACGACGGCGTCGACGCTGGGGATGTCGACGCCTTCGGCGATCAGCTTCGAGTTGGCGAGGATCGCGGTGTCGGCGGCGGCGAAGTCGGCGAAGATGTCGGCACGTTGGGCGGGGGTGTGCTCGCCGTGGGCGAAGAACAGCTTCGGGTCGACGCCGGGCACGAGGTCGGGTTCGGTGCGGGCCAGCAGGCGCAGAGTGTGGGGCAGTTCGCGGGCGAAGCGGCGGGCGTCGGAGACGAGGTGGAAGTAGACCAGCACCTTCTTCAGGCCGTGCTCGGTCATGGCGCGCAGCACGGACAGGTGCAGGGCGGTGGTGCGCAGCGCACCGTCGTCCTTCTGCTTCTCCGCCGGGGTGGTGCCGGGCGGGGCCGCGGTGCCCGGGGCGGGCATGTTCAGGCGGCGGCGCAGGTCGGTGTCGGTGAGGGTGGGCACCACGATCCGGTAGTCAGCGGCCCGGCCGTCCTCGACGGCCTGGGCGAGGGGGTAGTCGACGACCTTCTTGCCGTACACCTGCTCGTTGTCCATGGAGTTGGCGAGCGCATCGACGTCTGGCCCGGCAGCGGCGGGGCGGCGGCGGGGGCGGGTGGTGTCGGCGGATTCGGCCAGGTCGGGGGCGGCGAAGATGCGGGGGGGGGTGGCCGTCATGTACAGGCGGCGGTGTGCGCGGATGCGCTTCGCGTCGTTGGCGATGGCCCACTTCTTGTCCGAGCGGCCCGCGATCCGGTGCGCTTCGTCCAGGACGGCCAGGTCGAACGGCGGGACGGCGTAGCCCGTCTTCTGAGTCTGCTCGATCTTGTCCAGGGAGTCGTAGGTGCAGATCACCGTCAGGGCCGGGATCTGGTCCTCTGCCTCCCCCACCACCGACATCAGCCCGCCCAGCGCGTGCGGGCTGATGGTCGACATGATCCGGGCGGCGACCAGGTCGTCGCGGCCTGCCGCGTCCAGGGAGGAGACGATCACCATGTGCTCGCCGTGGCCGTCGCGGCGCCAGGCCAGCGCCGTCTGCGCGGCCAGGTCCAGGGTGGGCACCACGAACAGCACCAGGCGTGCGCCGAGTGCGTCCGCCACCCGGATCGACACCAGCGTCTTGCCGGTGCCCGTCGCCGACACGAACAGTCCCCGTGCTCCCGGACGCCGCAGGTGCCCGGCCAGCCGCTTGACCGCCCGGGTCTGGTCGGGAAAGAGCCGCGCGCGCTCGCGGCGGCCGGGGCACGGCCGTTCCACCACCGTCATGACAGCTCCTCTCCTGAAGTCAGTGGCTCCAGTAGTCGCGGCGGGGCAGTTCGACCCACACATCGGGCGGTCCGGCCACGGCACGGCTGTCGGTCGGGCACAGTCCTGCGAAGGCGCAGGCGTAGGCGACGGCATTGTGCTGGTAGAGGTAGGAGGCGAGCACCTGCCCGCAGGTGTCGTTCTCACCCGGTGCTCCGCCGGGGTGCAGGTCTGAGCCCTCGATGATTCCATGACGGGCGATGCTGCCCTGGTTGCCGCTCTTGGGATTGGCGTAGAGGCCGTAGCAGAGAGTGCCGGCGGACAGCCGGGCCAGGACGCCCGGCATCTGCGGCGCGTATCCCCAGGGCTGGGTGACGATGCAGCCGCCCGGCACGGACGTCACGCCGACGATCTGCAGACTCTCGTCCATGTCGTAGGCGTAGGGGTCCTCCAGCAGCTCGCTCAGCACCTCGAGGAGGCCGTCGTCCACCACCGGCGTCGCTTCAAGGCGGCGCGCCGCCTCGGCCGCGTCGATGCCCGCCACGCAGGCCAGCCCCGTGCCGTCGTAGTGGAACTCGCCCAGCGCCGTGGTGAGCCGGTGGGCCTCCTGCGCCGCCGCACGCTCGGTGTCACTCAGGGACACCCCTTCCGGCGCCCGGAACAGCTCGGGCGTCGGCCCGGCCAGGCTCAGCCGCCCCGGCGACCAGCCGCCGAGCGAAGGCCGCCAGGGATCGGCCCCGGCGGCGGCGAGCGCCCGTGCGTTGGCTGGCTTCCTCGACATGACGGCTTCCCACAGGGCCGTCACCCCGTTCTCCAGCGCGTCCACGTCCGCTACCCGGCGGGCAAGTTCCGTCACAGCCTCCGGGGAGCCGAACACCGCTGCCCGGTGCAGGGGCCGGCTCCCGTTCCAGCTCTCCGGATCAGCTCCCTGCTCCAGGCGCCGGCGGATCTCGCCAGCATCCGTCCAGCCCCAGCCCATGCCCGCCCAGCCGTCACTCGCCGCCACCGCTCCCCCTCGAACACAGCGCATCCCGCTCCACTTCATCACGCTCCCGCCCGACAACAGGACAACGGCACGAGCACACCCTGGACGAGGTGGCCGCTGCCCTGGGCGTGCGGAGGGCGACCGTCGGCGGCTGACCGTTGGGCTCTACCCCGCCTCCGAAAGCACCGGCACCCCGCGGAAGGACACGGACCCCTCGGCGGCACGGGCCATCGCCCCCGCCCCGCCCGCAGCGCCCACCCAGCCGACGAGCGGGGCGCCGAACGTCACGGGCGGGGCGCCGGAAGCCGCCGCCGTACCTGTGGCCGAGCACGCGCCGGGCAGCGCCATCAGGGCGGGTCGCGGCGGGCCCACCGCGACGCACCAGCTCAGGTCACCGCCGCCCAGCCGTGCGGTGGTCACAGTTCCAGGACGCGAGCAGGTGGTACCTGATCACCGGGTGCCAGTTGGCCGGTGATGATTTGCTGGCGCAGGACATCGGCCAGGAGGCGGTAGGGCGGCCTGTCCGAGGGCTGCGGCAGCCGGCGTTCCGCAGTTCCCTGTTGTCCCCGGCGAGGCCTGCGGGAGGCTTGGCTGTCGCTCATGAAGCGTCCTTGCGCGCGACGGGGCTGCGGTGGAGCTGACGCTGCACCAGCGTGATCTCCGGTGTGCCGTAGGCGGTGGTCACGCCGGAGATCGTGTAGCCGGAGGCCTGGGAGAGCTCGCGCAGGGGGTAGCGGCGTGCCGGCTGGAACTCCCGGGCGTAGGCGAGGAGCAGACGGATGCGGCGGTCGGCCTCTTCCTTCTGTGTCCGGGCTTGTTCCAGGGCGAGGATCAGGGGGTCTTCGCCCGTGGCCAGGGCGGCGGCTTCCAGATTGTCGGCGTACTGCGTGCGCTGGAGTTCGCTCTGCTCACAGGCGTCGGCGAAGCAGTCCTCGGGGGTGACGCTTCCCGGCTCGGGCAACGGGCAGAGGAGGGCGGCGAGTTCACTGATCGGATGCATTTTCCGATGGTCGTAAATTTTTACGAAAATCGCAATACCCGGGGAAGGGTTCGGCCCCGCACGGGGCACGTGTCCCGTGCGGCGGACGGGTGGACTCGTCTTCCGTGATCGCTGGCCCGGGCGGTCATGGCCAGAGCCCTAAGGGCCCGCAGAGAATCAACATGCTGGTTTGATCTTCGTGGGGCTGCTGTTGGCGAGGAAGGCGGTGACGTCAGCGGGTGTCCGGAACCTGGCTGTCGAGGGTGGAATGGTGCAGCCGTACTCGGCCAGGAGGGGCTGGACTTGGTGAACGGCCCTGGTGAGGGTGCTGGTGTTGATACCGAAGAGCTGGGCGAGCAGGTCACGGGTGCCGAGTTTGCGCAGGTAGAGCACGGTGGCCAGGATTCTGTCGGCGGTGGTCAGCTTGTCCTTGGCCCCGGCGCCCCGGGCACGGATACGTTCGCCTCCTCGCTGCCGGAGCCGTCCTTGCTCACGTGACTCGTCGATTTTTCTTGGCCAGTTGGCCGATAAGTTCGTCCAGCGCCGGTTCGGGCATGCCGGTCAGCTCGGGGTTGCGCAGACACCCGGTGCAGGGCTGTGGGGACGGGTCGCGGGCCGGCCGTGGGGTCGTGGCTGCGCTGGCGGTGTCGAGAGGTCGGGGGTGGAGGGTGTAGTTCCAGTCGCCGTGGAAACGGTGCCGGTGCATGGGCAGAGCGTCGATGTCGCTGTCGGTGACCTTGATGCCGGTGTCGTAGGTGCCCGGGTCGAGTTCGGCGTGGACGGTCAGCCCAGCGCGGGTGGTGGTCGCCGCGATGCTGTTCACGATGACGTCGTGGCTGGTCAGCGGGCGGCCCCGCCAGTTCATGGAGATGTGGGAGAACAGCCGGTGCTCGATCTTGTTCCACTTCGAGGTGCCCGGCGGTATGTGACAGACCGAAATGTTCAAACCCGTCTCGGCGGCCAGGGCGGAGAGTTCCGTCTTCCAGGTGCGGGTGCGGTAGCCGTTGGACCCGCCCGCGTCCGCGGTGATCAGCAGACGGGTGGCGGCCGGATAGTCGTGCCGGCCCCGGGCCTGCCACCAGCGGCGGATGGAAGCGACAGCGAACGCGGCGGTGTCGAGATCCGTGCCGACACTCACCCAGCAGTCGAGCTCGCCGCGGGAGCCCAGTTCGTCAAGGACCAGCCAATGGAGCTTGGCCCACACCCTGGCCTTCGTCCACTCGGCGAAGCGTCGATGGGCCGTGGCACCCGACGGCCCGAACGACGCCGACGGCAACTGCTGCCACGTGCAGCCGGACGTGGCCACGAACACGATCGCGGCCAGCACCTCCCGGTCACCATGCCGACGACGGCCACCACCCAGAAGCCGCACCGGCGCCTCCGGCACCACTCGCTGGAACAGCTCCCACAGCTCGTCCGGCACCAAGCGCTCAACGATCCCCACCATGGCCGTCGGACTACCCAGGCAGCCAGATGAGATGACTTATAAAGATCAAGCCAGTACATCACTTCAACTTGGCCGCCGAAGTGCTCCACGGGGAAGGCGATTCGTCCAGGGCGCGGGCGGCGAAGTAGGTGACTGGCTCGGTCTGCCGTGCTCGGCCAGGGTGGCGCAGAGCCGCGACGCCGGGGTCAGAGCCCGGTGAGAGTGAATGCGGCCCAGTCGGACGGGTGGGCGAACGGCCTGCTTGCAGCCCAGATCCGTCGGGCCAGCGGTCCGAGGCTGGCGGAGTCCTCAGCCGGTCGGAATCCGTCGGACACAAGATCGGCATTGGTCGCGTCGCGCAGTTGGATCTGGGCGCGCCTCAGCGCCGCCGCCGGGCTCCCTTCGCCCTCGGCGAGCGTTCGATGGAGGATCCGCATCAGCACCCCGGCCGCTCCATCGCCGACGGCCCACTGGGACGCGATGACCGCGTCCGCACCCGCGCTGAGGAGCGCCGTCGGTAGCCCGATCGCCTCGTCCGGCGTGTCCAGCGCCACGCGCGCGGTCTCGCACGCCGAGAGGACGAGAAGCCTTGGGCTGCCGAGGCGCTGACCGAGCAGGTCCAGGACCTCCAGATTCCTGTGGGCCAGAACGAGGTGGCTTTCCAGCATGTAGTTGGGAACGGACCGCCCGTGACAGGCGAAATGCACCACGGAGCTCCCCGAGACCTCGTCGAGGACACGCGACACGGTCGCGTCGGAACCGCTGAGTACATGTGCGGACGGAAACAGCCGGCTGATCTCCGCCACCTCGAGGCCGGCCGCCGGAAGGGCCGGCATGCCTTCCCGTCCGGGATCGTGCTGGTCGACGACGAGCACCCGGTCGAGCGGGACACCGACGGGTGGGAGGTCCGGTGCCGCGGCGTGGCGCCCACTCGGTGCGAACGCGACGGCGAACTCGTCCAGGACGTACCGCCGACGGCCCGATCCGTCGGCCGCCTCGGTCCAGGCCGCGTTGAGGGGCAGCAACCCAGTCCTCCCGCAGGCGACGACGGTGATCTCGTCGAGCCCGAGCCCGCGCACCGCGTCAACGACGGGGCCCATCGCCGCTTTCCAGAGCCAGGCACCGCAGCGGTCGACCTCGGCCAGCCACTGCGACCGGTCCTCCGCACGCGAGGCGTGCGCGCGTTCGAACGAGTTGACCATGTTGGCCAGCGCGTCGTTCGTGAGCAGCGGGAGGTCGACCGCAGTCGGAGACAGGGGTTCGCCCGGGGTCACGAGCAGGGCCAGGCCGCCGAACCTCGACTCCGACAGGTAGACGACGGGTCGGCGCAGCAGGCGCCAGTCGGGCGGCCCGTCACCGGTTCGTCCGAAGCCGTCCAGCCCGTCCTCGCGCCGGATCTCCTCGACCAGCTGGTCGAGACCTTCGCGGAGGAGCCGGTCCCGCTCGGACGGAACGTGGAAGCTGCCGTTCCGTCGGCTGCGCTTGGCCGCTTCGGTCTCCCGCACGTCCACCAACCAGCTGTCGAGGCGATCAGCCAGCTCTGCGTGCCCCGCCTCCCGGACCTGCTGCGGATCGAGTGCGAGCAGTCGGCACGCATCGTCGATCAGACGGGTGCGGCCGCGATCGAGCGCTGCCACGGCGCCGAGGATGTCTCCGGAGCGCACCAGAGCGTGCGCTAGGTTTCCGGCCAACGGCGTCGCCGCCGACAGCAGGAACGACTTGAACCGCCAGCCGTACTGCGCGGCCAATGCCCGGTGCAACCGCTGCTCGGCGCCGGCCAGGACCTGGGCCGCCTCACTCCAGGGGCCACGATCGGCGAGCCACGCGGCCCGGGTCTCCCGGTAGGAGTGGTCGACGGCGAACGGCTCCTGCGGCCGCCGGGCCGCCCGATCGACCGATCGGAACGCCGAAGCCGTCTCGGAACCGTCCGGAAGCTCGGTGGTCATCATCGCGAGGTTCCGGGCCAGCCCCGGCCGGTGGGGAGAATCCTCCGGCGCCGATAGGAGGGCTCTCCGGAGCTCCTCGACCGCACGGTGCAGATCGCGCTGTCGGTGTTCGGCCTCGTACCGCTTGAACAGCAGGTTGGCCGTGGTCCCCCGGATCGCTGCGACGAGGTCGCGGTCGTCCTGGGACACGTGCCGCAGGGCTCGCTGCAGATGGGCCAGGCCGGTGCGGACGTCGTCGAGGTCACCGGAGTGGACGAAGCGGAGGTCGTAGGCCGTTCCGAGGCCCTGGAGGTACCGCGCGCACAACGGGTCGCCCGGGCCTGATCGCTCGATGCACTCCCGCAGTGCTCCGATCACCCTGGCCAGGTGCTGGAGCGCCAGATCCGTGCCGTAACCGGCTGGGAACAACTGGACCACCTCGACGAACGTGTAGGCCAAGGCGTACAAGCGTGCCGATCGGTCCGGGTGATCGACCGGGGTCGCCTCGGAGGCGTCCGAGACGTACCGGGCGCCCGCTTCGAGGTCCCCGATGTTGCCGGACCACTGGTACCGGGTGACCAGGATCTGCCCGAGCAGGAGCGTCGCCTCCGGGGGCACCTCGTCCTGGTGCAGTTGGGCCCGCTCGACGGCAGGAGCGAGAGCCACCACCGCCGCGTCCAGCAGATCATGACGACCGGTCATCGCGTAGAACGCCATGATGCGGTGGGCCTGGCGAAGGGCCTCCGGGACGGAGTCGCCCCCGGAGCCCGATCCTCGCGCGCGCCGCCGTCGGGACATCCGGCCTCCTTCTCGTCATGGCCGTGGGGAGAGCGTCCGTGCGACCGAGGGTCAAACGCCTCGGATCAGTCCGCGGCGGCAGGTGGAGCAGCCACGGTAGGCGGGTTCGGCTGCTCCGGGTCCTGCCCCTCGCAGCTCACGGGGCCCTGTTGAACGGGCGTCCGGGAGGTGAGGACCAGGTCGGGACGGTGGCTTCCGCGCCATAGATAAGCCGTCAACTCCTGACCGGCTACTCGTTCAGCTGCCGGATCGTTCGGCATGGGCCAGCGAAGCGCCGAGTACAGGGCCTCGCGCTGTACGTCGAACACGGCTTCCACCAGGGCGCCGAAGGCCGCCGCGCGGGGAATGGCCCACATGCGGTAGACCGCCCACGCGCCCGCAAGTCCCAGCGGCAGCGCCAGCGGCTGCCACGGAGTCCAGGCAACGAACAGCAGCGCCCAGCACCAGGCCGCGACCGCCTCGTCCAGCGAGGCCCGTGCCGCCGACAGTTCCTTGCGCGCGGAATCCGTCATGGTCAACCACAGCCTCGGCCAGCACACGACGGCGTCCAGCCCGTACTTGTCGGCCGGACGCGTCTCCGCCGCCCGCAGCGTGTTCCCGAGCCGGGTGGGCATCAGCCGGACCGACACTGCGGAATCGGTCTCCACGGGGAAGTCCCGCAGCCACAGCTCCAAACGCATCGCCCGATCCAGCGCCCGCCTGCGCGCGGCCGCTCCGCGTGCCGGGTCCTCGGCTTTTTCCCAGGCGTCCTGATAGCGGGAGCCGGCCCGGCGTACTCTGAACGCCGTCCACGAGACGAGCGGCCAACTCACCAGCGCAGGCCAGTGGTACCCCTCGATGACCCTGGTGATCGGCGTCGCGATCCGGGCCACCACCACGGCCGACCCCGTCACCAGCGCCAGTCCGCCGACCAGGAGCGCTGCTCGAAGTGCCATGGGTCGGTCGGTGAAAGCCGACGACGCCCTGGTGGCGAAGGCGGTGAAACCGACCTGCCACGCCGCTCCGGCCAGACCGAGCCCCCAGAACAGCAGGGCACCCGCAGCCGTCGAGAGCCAGCGGTCCGCAAGCTTCGAACCCAAGCGGTTCCAGAAGGACGAGAGCATCACCGCTCCAGCGGCGCGCGATGCGTCGGACAGACCGGCAGCGGGACCGCCGCGGTCCGCCGGTAGAACACGAAATCCCCTTCCGGGCAACGGTACTTGTCCGGAGGCGTGGCCACCGGCGCCCCGGGCAGACCCTGGTACGCCCTCTCCGGCAGTACGACGAACTCCGGCGGAACGCCGTGCTCGAGGAAAGCGCCCGACCACGCCAACGTGGCCGGCGATTGCTCCAGCGTGGCTGCTACCCGGTCCCCGACTAGATGCCCCTGCCGGGCCAAATCGAGCAGGTCCGCAAGCTCTCGATCCAGGGCGGCCGCGAGATCCTCGGGCACCAGGCCCAGAAGGTATGCCCGGATGGCTCGCGCGGTGTCCTGCAGTTGGGTCTCATCGCTCGGGGACTCCATGACCCGAACCTAGAACACAACTCAGCGCATCAGTAGTGAAACCGGTGAGTAGTACCACGGCAGCCGGCGAACCGGCCCCGACCCGGCTCGGGGTGTCGTCCGGGCCGCGCGCCGTTCCTTGGCGTCCGGCGGTCCGGGATTCGGCCGCATGGGACGCGGCCCGATCGCAGGGGACTGTCGACGTCGCTCGATGGTGCTACGCCTGGGGTCATCGGGCGCACCGTCGCCTGGCTCGTCGGCTTCCGCCGACTCCACCGCTGGCAGGAACGCAAAGGAACCCGCTTCGCAGCCTCCGCCACAACCACTGCAGACTCGCTGGCTGCGGGGCGTTCAGCTTGGGACGGCGGAGAGGGCGCGGCCTGTGTGCCAGCTCTACCTCCTGTAACCAGCGGGCCTGGGATGTCATCCCTGCAGCCCGCGATCGATGTCGTGTGTGTGGCCGGTATGGCCGTTGAGCACTGGTGCCGCCCTCGACCGCCTTGACCGCGGCCGGCACCAGGGAAAGCGGGCCACCTTCACTCACCTGCGGAAAGCGTCCGTTAGGTCCGCCACCCGGTGCCGGTGGTGCGGTGCCTGCCAACATCCAAGGGCTGCGCGGTTGATTGACAGCCCGCTCCCCTCCAGCCATCAAACCGAAGCGCCAGCGCCTGGAAGGAACGGTCCGCCGATGCCAGGCAGCGGCCCCCCTCACCGCGATGCATGGGCTCACCTGGGCGTTCGCCTTTGACGGACGCCTCGAACGGCTTCGCCAATCAACTGAGGGCAGGGTGAGTCGGCGCGCGTGCCTGCATAACTGCTCGAAGGGAAAGTCGTTGCGCGCACCGCGTACTACGAAGAGCCGGATGGCGCCTTCGCCACATGCGCAGTGATGAGCGAACGAAAGCGCACGAAGTCTTCTCCCCCCGTGTCGGTCACGGCCTTCGCAGAGTTGCTGGGGCCGCAGTGCCTGGTCCAGCAAGCGTGGCAGCGCCCGGAGGGGACGGACAAGGACATGTCGTGAAGACCGAAAGATGCTGGTCGGAACAGGTACAGGCTGTCGAATAATCAGACATACGACTGCGATGGGAGGGTCATGGGGCTCAGGGTGCACTTCACGGCGGAGGATCTGTCCCGCGTCAGGATGGTGTCGGGTCCCGACCCGGGCTGGGAGATCGTGCTCAGCGCCATACAGCTGGCTTCCACGCAGGCCACGGCCGTCTTCGGCCCCTGGCGCGGCGCTGCCCGAGCGCGTCTGAAGGCGCTGCGGGCGCCGCATGTGCGTCTGCTGCGTTTTCTGGCGCCTCCGGTGGGAGACTTCCCCGACTTCCTCACCCCGGCGCAGACGGATCCTTGCCTGGAGTCCACGGTGGATGCGGTGCTCTCCACGTCCGGCGAGCGATTACGCAGCGACCTGGCCGTGCTTCCTGCCCCGCCGGGCTGGGCCCGCGGGCTGGCCGACGGCGACCGGACAGTGCTCGGCACGCTCGGTGAGGCACTGCGTGACTACCACCGCACGGTCCTGGCACCGGTGTGGCCGCGTCTGCAGGCGCTGGTCGACGCCGACCGGGCCCAGCAGGGCCGCGCTTTCACGGACCACGGCGTCGAGGGCCTGCTGCAGACTCTGGGACCCGCGCTGCGCTGGCGCCCGCCCGTGCTGGAGGCGGACTATCCGGTCGACCGCGACCTGTACCTGGACGGGCGCGGGCTCGTGCTGGTGCCCTCGGTGTTCTGCTGGCGCACACCCGTCACCCTGGTCGACCCCGAACTGCGCCCGGTCCTGGTCTACCCCGTCTCTCCCGGCCCCGGCTGGCACCTGAGCTCGGCCGAGCGCATCCCCGGACCGGAGGACCGGCTGGCCCACCTGCTGGGACACAGCAGAGCAGCCGCTTTGCGGGTGATCGAGGACGGCTGCACCACGGGCGAACTCGCCCGGCGTATCGGCGTCACCCCGCCCACCGCCAGCCAGCACGCGACCATACTGCGCGAAGCCGACCTGATCACCACCACCCGCCGCCGCAACACAGTGCTCCACACCCTCACCCCCCTGGGCGCCGCCCTGCTCAGCGCCAACCCCGGGAAGCAGCCCAAGACACCGGCAGGAAAACGGCCAGCAGCCCGGTCCCAATGAGGCCCCGTCCGGCCGGGCCAGACTCGGTCATTAGGGTGATTCACATGGACATGCGCAGGATCGCCGCAGTACTGGCCGAGGAAGCCGAACAGCAGATCCAGGACCATGTGTGGGAAGTGACCTCGGACGACCGCGCCCTCGCTCTCGACACAGAAGCCGGCCTGCGTGACGCCGTCGGCCCGCCCCACGCCCAGGAAGCCCTGCCGCCGATCAAAAGGCTCGAACGCCTGCGGGAAACACTCGCCGTCCTGGCGATCTCCCTCGCACGCACCCACGGCCGCCTGGCCTGGTTCCTCTCCGGCGCCCTCAACACACTCGAACCCGTCCTGCGCTGGCGCGCCCTGCCCGCCGACCACGGCGGCACCTTCGGCACCGTCCTCCCCAGCCACGACGACTACACCGAGGCCGAGGATGCCGTCCGCCGACTTCAGGACGTCCTCGCACGGATCGGCCGAACCGACTGACCCAACCCTGTTCTGCAAGAGCTGCACAACGCGGGCCGGCCCGTCACCCCGGCGGGAGGGCGTCACCTGCCGGAGCCCCGGCAGTGACGCGCATGATCTGAACGTGCCCGCGGCCCAGGTGATCAACTCCCCCAGTGCCGGACGAGCCGCTCACAGAGCGGCCTTGACCCTTCAGGCCAGCCCACTGCGCACACACCGGCCCGATGCGCACCCGCGACAGCCGCCTACGCACTGCACAGCCCGGCCGCCCGGCCCTTGCGCATCGGAGTGCGCAGCCACCCCGAGCACAGCCCGCCCGACCCCTACCATGGGCCCTGACCATGCAGGTCAGCGCCACAATGCGCAGACCCGTCACGCAGCCGCACACACCGGCACCCGGAACCCCGGACAGCAGCCGCACCAGACGCCGCGGACGCCCGGCTGCGCACTACGGCGCACCCGCTGCGCAGCACGCAGCCGACCCTGGTGCGCACTGCGCAGCGGGCGGTCCTTCGGTGCGCAGCCGGCCGTTGCGCAGCCGGTGCGCAGAACCCGGACCGCACAGCTGCGCAGGCCCCGGCCACGGGCGCGGGGGTCAGTTGAGGACCTGGGCCTCGCCGACGGCAACGGGCCGGGAGCTGGTGCGGGTCTCCGTCCACCGGCCGGTGTTGGTCTCGGTACCTTGGACGCGCCAGGTGATGGTCCAGGTGGAGGTGGCGGTCACTGTGTAGCGGGCGCGGGGCTTGTCGGCGGAGGTGCGGGTGTAGCGGTGCCCGCAGTCCGGGGAGACGGCCGCGCCAGCGCTTGCCCGGTAGGGGGTACTGGGGCCGGTGCACGTCACCGTCGTGCCGTCGCCCATGTCCCAGCGGACGGCCGTGACGCGGGCGGTGGCAGTGACCGTCATGCCGCCCGCGCTCGCCGACGCCGTCGCCGGTCCGTAGGTGGTGGGGCTGGGGCGGACCCACATCCGCATCGGCATCCCGATTAAATACTTCCCGGCCGCGCGAGGGCTGGCGATGTCCGGGCCCTTCAGCTCTATCTGGTCCACCGCCCGCCGGGCGACCACGGCCGGGTCGAGCGGGAGCTTCGGGGGCGGCGCCGTCGGGCAGCCACATCCACACCGTCCGCCCGCCCTCACACCGCACCTCGTAGACCGCGCCGTCCTCGCCCGGCCGGCCGGGACGGTAGCTGATGCTGCCCTCCAGCGGCTGCGGCGACATCCGCTCGTAGATGCACTTCGGCGGGTCCGACGCCGCCTCCGAGCCCGAGCTGGAAGAAGCGGGCGGCCGGGAACTGGGCGCGCCCTGGGCGCCGCCGGACCCGCCCGAGGTGCTGCCGCCGTCGGCGCACACCTTCACGAACCGCGTCGAGCTGGAGCAGTTCGGGCCCACCCCGCGGCCGCCTGCGTCGGCGTGAGCGGCCGGGGCCGCGGCGGCCGCCAGGAGCACCGCGGCCCCGGCCGACAGGACCCGACCCCTACGCGGGCGGGGGATCAGCATTCAGGGCCGTCCGTGGCGATCCGGGTGATCATCCACCGGCCGTCCCAGCGTTCCGCGCTCACCGTCATCACGTAGCGCAGCGGCTGCTCGGTGGGCAGCGGGACCTCCTTACCCGCCTTGACCGTGCGGTAGCGCGAGAGGTCCACGCAGTCGATCAGCTTCGCCGTGGGCATCTTCGCTTCGAGGTCGAACTTGGTCACCTTCGCGTCGTGGCCGACCTCCCCGGTCACGACTGCGCCGGAGTGGCTCTGTTCACGAGAACCGGCTCTGGCTCAACTTCTGTGACACGGCCACTCTCCGTGGCTGCGGGTCACCGATTAGATCTCGAACAGGGCGTCCTCTTGTGGCGGGATCGGAGGGTCAAGGACATCGCGGAGGCGAGTGATGTCCTGGCGCCACTTCGACCAGTTCGCGGCTTCGGCCCACAGCTCGGCGAGTTCAGACCGGTTGGAGACCACTTGATCCAGAGCGTCGACGGCGAGCATTCGAAGGTCTGCAGGCAACTCCGGTAGCGGCTCTGAAGGGCCATAGTTCGAGCACGGCCGATCACAGTCAGGATGCTGGGCGGCGACCAGGGCCGCCGCGCCCACGGCTCGCTCGCCGTCGTAGATACCCAGGAAGTCCGCGGGCCCGGCGGCACGCTTGAGCACGCCCCGGATCATGGCTTCGCGCTCTTCCAGTGCTGCCTCGTCCAGTTCATCGGCGAAGTCGGCGGCGGTGTCGTTGTCGAACGGGCCGATGTCCCAGGTGCCCATGTCTCTCCTCGCGCGGTCGTCTGGGGATCGTCGCACTGGCCACTGACAGTGCGCTCAGGAGGCAAGCAGTACCCGCTTGCGCAGGAGGTTGAAGCCAGCGCGTCCATACATCTGCCGCTTGATCATTTTGATGCGGTTGACATGGCCTTCGACTGCGCCCGAGCTCCATGGCAGGGTGAGACCGGCAATGACGGAATCGCGGTCGCGGTCGATGCCGGCGGCAAGGGTATGGAGACCGGGCAGATCGTCCTGCCGGACGGCAACAAGCCAGTCCGGGAGACGCTCGCCCTGGCGCTCGGTCAGCATGACGGCGAAGGCGCGGACGTGTCGGGTGAGCGCGTCGATCTCGGGGCAGTGGGTGCGCACGGTTTCGAGCAGCAGTTGTTCGGGCTCGGGAAGGGTTTCCGGTCGCCGGAGACTCCATCCGGCGACCGTTCGGGGCGAGGACGGCCGGGCGACTACCGGTCGTGGGGAAGTGCGCTTCTTGTGCAGGTAGGCGCGGACGCGCTGGTAGCCGCCCTTGTAGCCGAGCGGCACGATCTCTTCCCACAGCTTCCAGACGTTGGTGCAGCCCTCGTTCCACCGGTCGTCCAAGTAGGGCTTGTAGTCATCGAGGACCGAAGGCCGGTTCTGCCACTGGCCGGTTAACAGCTCCTCCGGAGCCTTTACCTCGGCGAGCTGCTTGACGGTCCGCCAGGTCATGCCGAGCTGCCGCTGGACAGAGCAACGGCTGTGCCCGGCTTCCAGCAGTGCGTGAACATCGGCGTGCCGAGCCCTGGTGCGGTCGGCGAAACGATGGCCGGTCGGCCATGGCGAGCCAAAGGAATCTTTCTCCGGCGCCGGCTCGGGGGCGGGGGCGGCCGTAACAAGGGCGCGGAGACAGCGGCGGTGCTGAGCGACGGCCCGTTCGGCAGCCTCGCTCAAGTTGTGCCAGAGGTGCCAGCGGTCCGCGACCTGGACCGCCTGTGGAGCTCCGACGGTGGCACCTTCGGCGAAGAACGGCGCCCGGTCACGGCAGATCACCTCAACGCCCAGCCGCGCGGCGAGCCAGGCCGCCAGGCTGGACGCCTCCCGGTCGGGCAGCAGGTCGATGGGGCGGCGGGTCTCGATGTCGATGCGGACGGTGCCGTAGTGGCGGCCTTTCCGGGTCGCGTACTCGTCAACGCCGACAACCCGTGGTGCGGCCACCTTGGGCTCGGGAAGCACGTCCACCAGACGAAGCACCGTGCTGCGACTGACGGAAACGCCGAGAACGTCGGCGAGGCGGGCCCCGGCCCGGCCCGCGAGCGCCAAGCCGACCGACGCCAGGGTCGAGCGCAACCGTTCGGTCCGCTGACTGTGCCGACGCGTCAGGCCCGGTATCTGCTCGACGAAGGTACGGCGTGCGCAGTCCGATTTTCCACAGGTGAACCGTCGGACCTTCAATCGAAGGACAACCCGTCGGCCTCCGCTGGGAACATCAGCAGGAAACCGCAGATAGGAACCGTGAACCCGGTTCGACCAGGTGCCACAGACCGGACACACGGCGCCGTCGGCGGTGCATAGTGCGTCAACGCGCACTATCGCGATGTTCACGTCTACCGACAGCACCGCGACGGCTGCGATTGACGGGAACAGCAACTCCTTGAGCCGGAGCAGGACCTCTTCCACGGCCCTGAACATTCAGCCCAACTGCGTTGCCCAGGGATCATTTTCAGGCGACTTCACCCACACCTCGAAGAGGGCCAGTAGTCACGGAGAGTGGCCGTCTCACAGAAGTTGAGCCAGAGCCGGTTCTCGTGAATAGAGCCAGTGCCTGGGTCAAGGACTGGAACGCAGACCCCCAAACCGTTCGTCTGGGCCAAGACCGCCGAGGAGATCCTCGAATCCCTCGCCCGATTCTGCCGACGGATCTCCGGCGCAGGACACCTAGTGAAACCAAGCGGCAGTGTGGCAGGAGGTCACCTGCCTCACTGCCCTTGCTCAGTTCCTGTGCCGGCTCCTTGAACATGAACATTCAGTCAGGCTGCACGACGCCGGAGACCCCAGTGACGGGCGGGTGACGAAACCGGTCACTTCTGCCTTTTCGACGCCGCGACGGCGGCCCATGCCAGCCCCAGGACAAGGAGCCCGATCACGACCCACATCGGGGCTCCACCCAGGCCCTTGTATGCCAGTACAGTCCAGTCGTTGCTCTGTCGCATCGGAGTCACTCCACTCCTTCGGTTGGGATCGGCTGCGCTTCTGACTACTTCGTGGCTCTGTCGTATACGGCCCCAGTTACCTCGCCCGCTGCCATTCCCGCCAGTGCGCAACCACCTGAACCCACTCCCCCGGTCAGATAGAGACACCCTGCGGTCACTCCCTTGTCGACGGCGAAACTCAGCGCCGTTCCGAAAGCCTCCTCGTACTGACCGCTCTCCATCTACGATGCGAACTCACCGACTGCGACGGCGTCAGTGATGGTGCCCAGCCCGTCAACCGCCTGGTTAAGTGCTTTGCCAAAGGACACCAACCCGCTCGGGTCGATGCGGTTGACGGGGTCGCCTTCGGCGTAGAGGTAGGGGTTCTTTTCCTGGCCGGAGGGGTCGGGCTGGGTGAAGCGGCCGATGTTGGCGTCGTAGTAGCGGTGCTGGAAGTGGTAGAGGCCGGTGGGGTCCTGGTAGCCGCCGGCGAAGCGGTAGGGCTGGGCGACCGGCTCGGACGACTGGGCCAGCAGACGCACGCCGCGGGGGCTGTACGCGTAGCTGTTGACCTTGTTGCCGTCCGCGTCCGCCAGGGCGACCACGCTGCCGATGGCGTCCGTGAGGTAGAAGTACGTCCTGCCCCCGGTCGCCATGGATACCACGCGCTTGACGCGGACTGCTTCACAATCTTCCCTTATTCATGAAAACTAAGCCTGCGAGGATAAATGGAGCACCCATGGACACCGAAGTGAGTTTCGATAGATCGGCGATGCCCCACGCGAGTGAGAGGATGCAGCCAGTAACTATGAGGAAGCCGCCCAGGGTGCGCAATTTCTTATTTGCGTTTCTGCCAGGAGCGGGCAGCTACCGCCGCAATCGCCGCGGCGGCCAGCGCAAGGAATAATATGGGCAGCGCCCATCCTTCCGGTATCCATCGCCCCTTTCCTTCTGAGGCGACTTGGTACAGAGCTGCTACAAACACATTCTTTCCTTCGTGTCGGAGGGGGAGCCGCTTGAAGCGGCTCCCCCGAGGTGTTTGCTTATGACCACACGTCCACGGTGGTGCCCTCTGCGAATAGACCCGCAGCTTCACCGGCAACCATGCATGGAACCGCCGCCGCACCTGCGCCGGTGGGGCCACCGCTCCTGACCGGAGGGGGCGGGCTGGGTGCAGCGGCCGATGTTGGCGTCGTAGTAGCGAGCCTTCAGGTGGTACAGGCCGGTGGGGTCCTGGTAGCCGCCGGCGAAGCGGTAGGGCTGGGCGACCGGCTCGGACGACTGGGCCAGCAGGCACACGCCGCGCGGGCTGTACGCGTAGCTGTTCACCTTGTTGCCGTCCGCGTTCGCCAGGGCGACCACGCTGCCGATGGCGGCCGTGAGATAGAAGTACGTCCTGCCGTCTGCGTCTCCGCTTCCAGCACCGCAAGCCAGTGCCGGCCTCGGCCACCCGCGTCCGCTCGGCGGCGCTCCACCTCGGCCGCTGCCTCCGCCTCGGCGGTCTTCTTCTCGTGCTCCGCCGTCGGGCGCCGTTTCTTCGTCTGGCGTCGGCATACCAGAAGGAGTGACTGCGACCCTCATACCCCATGGTAGTTGGCGAGGACCTTCAAGGAGAGGGTCGCGGACGCGATGACGTCGAACGGCGCCAGCGTCGAGGTGGTGCTCCAGACGTCGGGGGCAGTTGTCCTGGGTTTGCGGGCCACACTGCCCGAGATGTTCAACGCGGGGTCCAGCGGTCGGGTGACGGTAGGGGTGGTGCCTTCTTCCGGCAGGCGCCACCCCTATCGTCCTAAACTTGCCTTCTTGCCGTTGCTCGCGTGGCAATAACTGCCCCGCCCCAAAAGAGGACGGTCATAGCGAGAACAGTCAGTCCGCCAGCGATCATGCCCGTGATCAGTAGCGCGGCTGAGAGTACAACGCCGAGCACGCCGAAGACATGTGTCGTGATCAACAACCGTTTGGCCAGTGCTTGGCGCTGTAGCGATACTCCGACCTGACGCACTCTACGTCTCCTCTCACACCCATCGGGTTGTACCGATGGGTAACTGTTTAGCTAAAGGGCATCTGTGCGATCTGACTTCCCGCCCAGCTAGCCGCGTAGCAGCCGGCGGCAAATCCCAGCGAGGTGCCGAGCGTTAACGGAGCGGCCACAACTGCGCTCGCACACCCCACGGCAATACCGCCTCCCACTACGGCTCCCGCTACATCGCCCCACAGGGCTTTGGTGTCTCCCTGAGCCAGGTGCACGCCAGCTTGAACAAGGTCACCGGCCGGACCGAGAGCATCAGCCACCACGCTCATGCTGAGCGTTCCGTGAGGGTCGATGCGGTTGACGGGGTCGCCTTCGGCGTAGAGGTAGGGGTTCTTTTCCTGGCCGGAGGGGTCGGGCTGGGTGAAGCGGCCGATGTTGGCGTCGTAGTAGCGGTGCTGGAGGTGGTAGAGGCCGGTGGGGTCCTGGTAGTTGCCGGCGAAGCGGTGGGGCTGGGCGACCGGTTCGTACGACTGGGCCAGCAGGCGCACGCCGCGGGGGCTGTACGCGTAGCTGTTGACCTTGTTGCCGTCCGCGTCCGCCAGGGCGACCACGCTGCCGATGGCGTCCGTGAGGTAGTAGTGCGTCTTGCCCCCGGTCGTCATGGAGTTCAGCGTGCCCCCGGGTTCGCGGGTAAATCCCATGTCAGCACCGGCAGTTGTCTTCGCGGACAGGCCGAGCGGGCCGTTGTGGAAGAAGGTGTCGCCGAGGCGGATGCGTTCGCTCTGGTCGGTGGAGCCGTACTGGCCGGCGTACGCCTTGCCGGCGACCGTGACCGAGGTCAGCTGGGAGTGGTCGGTGTAGGTCTCGCCGGTGCGGGCGTAGTCGTCCGTGGAGGCGCCGGCCGTCTCGTTGCCGATCGGATCGTAGGACCAGGCGCCGGTGGTGCTGGACTTGGCGGTCAGCTGCTGGGCGTCGTTGTAGGTGTAGGTGGTGCCGCGCGGGCAGCCGGGGTCGGTGCCCTGCGAGGTGAGGTTGCCGGCCAGGTCGTAGCAGTACTGCCAGGAGTCGGTGACCGCCCCGGACTTCTCCTCCTTGGCGTAGGAGAAGCGGCCCGCGCCGTCGTAGGAGTAGGTGCGCTTGGTGCTGCGGACGTGGTCCGTGCTGGTGCGGATCTTGCTGCCGTCGGTGGCGGCGTCGGTGCCGTAGCCGTAGGTGTAGGCCAGGTCCACCAGGGTGCCCTGCGGGGAGGTCGCCCTGATGGTCCTGGGCCGGCTGGAGTTGTCGACGTCGACCTTCTGCACCGTTCCGCCGGGGTAGGTCGTCGTGGTGCGGACGTCGTTGTTGTTGTAGCCGTACTTGGTGATCTTTCCTTGCGGGTCCTTCAGCTCGGTGAGCTTGTTGACCTCGTTCCAGGTGTAGTCGACCTTGCCGGCCGGGTCCTGGTAGTAGTCGACGTTGCCGGCCGGGGTGTAGGCGAGCAGGGTCTGCGAGCCGTCCTGGAGGTGGCGGACCGTCTCGCGCTGGAGCGGGTCGAACTCGTACTTCACCGTGCCCGTGCCGTCTGAGCGCTGGACGAGGTTGCCGTCGCCGTCGTACCAGTACTCGACCTTGACCGTGTTCGGTGAGGTGACGGTGCGGATGCGGTCGAGGTGGTCGTAGGTGTAGGAGACCGTGATGCCGCGGGCGTCCGTGACCGTTCTGGTGCGGCCCAGGTCGTCGTAGGTGAAGGTGGTCCTGTCCAGCGGAGCCGGGGGCTGGACCCGCTCCAGGTTGCCCTTGGCGTCGTAGTGGAAGTCGGTGACGACGGTCTTCGTCGACGTCATCTTCGTCTTCGCCTTGCAGCGCTGGCCCTCGAAACCGCCGCAGGCCGGGGTGGCGGGGTTGTAGTCGAAGGAGACGTTGCCGCCGCCGGTGCCGGTCTGCGCCACCGAGGTGGTGTTGCCGGCCGTGTCGTAGGTGAAGCTGGTCTTCTCGCCGTCGGCGTTGGTGGAGTCCTTAGGCACGTCACCGCCGGCGATGGTCTGCCAGGAGTTGACCGTCCTGGCGCCGGTGGGTGCGGTGGCGGTCTCCAGGTTGTTGCGGGTGTCGAAGCCGTAGTCGGTGACGTTGCCGGGTGTCGTGCCCGAACCCATCGCGTCCGTCGTGGAGTCGATGTTGTTGTTGGCGTCGAACTT
>NZ_JBEXOP010000046.1:0-62059 GCF_040611575.1 Streptomyces sp. NPDC006610 | reverse complement strand
GGCCCCCCCGCCCGCCCCCCCGCCGGCGCGGGCGGGGCGGGGCCCGGTCGTCGGCCGGTGCCGAAGCGGATCAGGCGGTGCTGCAACTGACGGTCGGCCAGGTGCGGTTGCCGTTGTGCTGGATGGTGACGCCGAAGGTGTTCCCGCTGCCGTTCGGCTTGGCGACGAGGGTCTGGGTGCTGGGGTAGGTGACGCTCGCGTTCCAGGTGGACAGGACACGGGCCGGGGACGGGACGTTCATGGTGACGGTCCAGTTGCTGGATCCGCTGACCGTGACGTTGAGGTTGTAGCGGTCGGTCCAGCTCTGACCGGCCGACAGCGTGGCGGTGCAGCTGCCGGTGCCGCCACCGCCCCCGCCGCCGGAGCCGTCGGGGGCGACGGCACGGCCGGTGGACGGCGAGATCATGCCGGCGCACAGCCCGCGGGAGGCCAGGTTCTGGGCGATCCGCGGCAGGGCGTTGATCGAGTTGGTGGACCAGTCGTGCATGAGCATGACCTGGCCGTTGCCCAGCCGGGACGCGGCCTGCACGATCTGGTCGGTGCTCGCGCCGTTCCAGTCCTGCGAGTCGACGTCCCAGATGATCTCCGTGAGGCCGTACTTGGCGGCGACGGACTTCACCGTCGCGTTGGTCTCGCCGTACGGCGGACGGAACAGCTTGGGCGTCCCGCCGCCGGCGTTGGCGATGGCCTGCTGGGTGCGGGAGATCTCGGAGTCGATCTGCGCCTGGCTCAGCTGGGTCAGGTGCGGGTGGGTGTAGCTGTGGTTGGCGACCCACATCCCGGCGTCGACCTGTGCCTTGACCAGCGAGGGGTTGGCGGCGGCGTACTGGCCCTGGTTGAACATGGTCGCCCGCAGGCCGTTCTGCCGCAGGGTGTTGAGCAGGGTGTTCGTGGTGCTGGACGGGCCGTCGTCGAAGGTGAGGGCGACGTATCCGTTGCAGGGCGCGGCCTGGGCCGGCGCGGAGGTGACGGTGAGCGTGCCGGCGGCGGCCGTGGCCAGGACGGCGAGTCTGACGAGCAGCGAACGGAGAGTCGTCCGCGGGTTCTTGCGCATGGGTGGTCCTCCTGGGGGACGGGAGCGGTCGAGGGGCCACCGCCCCTCGACCGCTCCGGTGGGCTCAGCGGCCCGGGGTCAGGACGCGGAACAGGAGACGCTCGGCCAGGTGTGGTTGCCGTTGTGCTGGATGGTGAGGCCGAAGGTGTTGCCGCTGCCGTTGGGCTTGGCGACCACCTGCTGGCTGCTCGGATAGGTGACGGCCGCGTTCCAGGTGGAGAGCACCTTCGCGGGGGACGGCACGTTCATCGTCACGGTCCAGTTGCTGGAGCCGCTGACCGAGACGTTGAGGTTGTAGCGGTCGCTCCACTGCTGGCCCGCGGAGAGGGTCGCGGTGCAGCCGCCGGTGCCGCCACCGCCGCCGCCGTCACCCGAACCGGTGCCGCCGACCGTGATGTTGGAGCTGCCGCTGCTCTGGTAGCCCTCGGTCGCCATGATCATGTAGTTCATGGTGCCGAGCTGCATGCCCGCCCGGGCCCAGGCGTCGAAGTGGTTGCCCGTGGTGATGGTGCCGCCGGTGCGCTTCGACTGCCGGACGCTCCAGTACTGGTTGAACGTCTTGGTGCCCTCGATGGAGGGGGCGTTGTACCGGGTGGTCTGGTAGATGTCGTAGGTGCCGCCGTCGGTGGTGACGGTGCCCTTGAAGGTGCCGGTGGGCCGGTAGGTGCCCCAGTTGTCGACGATGTAGTACTCGACGAGCGGGTTGGTGGACCAGCCGTACAGCGTCAGGTACGCGTTGCCGGACGGGTTGAAGGTGCCCGAGTACGTCACCGCCCGGCGGCTGCCGGTGGCCCAGCCCTTGCCGGCCACGAAGTTGCCGGTGTTGCGCCACTGGGTGCTGTACTGACCGCCGGCGCCCATGTCCATGGAGACGGTGCCCTGGCTGTCGGTCCAGAACGAGTAGTAGTACCCGTTGTTGGTGCCGGTCTGGTTGGTCGAGACGACGGTTCCGGCACTGGCGGAGCCGGGCAGCGTCAGCGCGACCACGAAGGCCAGCGCGACGGTGCAGACGGTTCTTATCAGCCCTGTGAGGCCGCGGCTTCGGCGGCCTCCCGTGCGGACGAGCGCGTTCATGTACGTGCTTCCTCCTGGTACTTGTACGCCGTGAGGTGCGGGGAGTGCGCGGCGTCGTGCGACGTCGCGAAGCGGGTGCAGCTGCGGAGCGGTTGAGGCATGCCGGACGCCGTGCGCGCGACGTCCGGAGCTGCCGGACCGCGGTGGCGGTCCGAGCGGGAGTGGCGAGATCTGCCAATGGCGACCAGTGTGGCGAGCCGTGACGGCGTGTCAACGGTTTCGGCACGACTTTCGAAAGGTTCGACGGAGCGGAGAGATCGCGAAGACGACGTCCATGCAGCTCAGTTGATGTGTGGGGTAGTCCGCATCGAAGCAACCGGAAGGGCGTTGATAGCAGTGATCGCGAAGCGCGAGAGGGTGATGCGAAACTTTCGCAAGATCGATAAGGGTGGGAGGGCCGGCCGTCGGCCTCAGAGGGGGGCGGGAATGCGCGGCTGGAAAGGGGTGGGGAGGGCGTTCGCGCATGGCCGGGGGATACGGGCGGCCGTAGGCGCACTACGGGCGGACCGCGGGCGGCTGTCACAAAAGCGGTCGCACACCCCGAACATTGTCGGGGTCACGTCACCGACTGGTGCGGCTTCCCCACATCGCTGGGCGGGGGGCGCCGGATCTTGCCATCGTGACGACTCGTCGGGAACCTCGCACGCCACCTGACGAACACCTGCAACGTCAGCCGTTGGCAAGCCTGTTCACACCGGCGGGCCACGACACGAGGAAAAGGAACACGGGGGAATCATGTCTCTTCGCAACCGGCTCACCCGCCGCGCGCAGATCACGCTCATCGGCGTCGCCGCCGGAGGTGCCGCCGCAGCCATCGCCGTCGTACCGTCGCTCGGCGACGGCGGCGCCTCGGAGCCGGCGCCGGTCGCCGCCCAGAAGAGGACGGCGTACGGACCCGAGCCCGAAGCCGGCAGCAAGCTCGTCACCCAGCTCGACGGGCTGACGACCATGGCCACCGCCACGATGTCGCCCGACACGATGATCAACCGGGCCCGCACCTGGCTCACGGCGAACAACGGCCGCCCGGTCCCGTACAGCATGGAACGCGTCTGGAAGGACGGTTACCGCCAGGACTGCTCCGGCTACGTCTCCATGGCGCTCGGCCTGGGCAAGCCCGGCCTCAACACCGTCGGGCTGGCCGATCCGCGCAACGGCGTCACCGCGCGGCTCAGCAGCGCCGGCCAGCTCAGGAAGGGCGACCTGCTGATCGACTACAGCACCACCGACGGCGACTTCCGCCACGTGGTGATCTTCGAGAAGTGGGCCAACACGGCGCACACCTCCTACTGGGCCTACGAACAGCGCGGCACCTACGGCACCACCTACCGCAAGCTCAGCTACGGCATCGGCAGCGACAACTACGACCCGTTCCGCCCGGTCAAGCTGGGCGGCGGCACCGGCGGCGGCGGCGGTGGCGGCCAGGTCCCGGCGCCGAGCGTCTCCTGGCCGATCCTCAAGAGCGGCTCCCAGGGCGCGGACGTGCGGGCCGCCCAGCACCTGCTCAGCTCGCGGGGCTACGCGCTCGACGCCGACGGCGCCTTCGGCCCCAAGACCCGCTCCGCGGTGATCCAGTTCCAGCGGTCCCAGTCCCTGGCGGCCGACGGCGTCATCGGCCCGAACACCTGGTCCAAGCTGATCAGGACGGTGCAGTACGGGTCGTCGGGCCGCGCGGTGAAGGCGGTGCAGACCCAGCTGAACGTCTACGGCTACGGCCTCTCGGTGGACGGCGCGTTCGGCGCGAAGACGAAGTCGGCGGTGACCGCCTTCCAGCGGAACAACGGCCTTCAGGTCGACGGCGTCGTCGGCCCGCAGACCTGGCGCACCCTGCTCGGCAAGCGCTGACGGTGCGGCCGGCCGGCCGGGCGACCTGCCGACCGGCCGACCGGCCGGTTGAGAACGGCTGCTCATCGGCTGGTCCCTTCCCCCCCTCGTAGGTCGAGGGGGGGGAAGGGACCAGCCGCCTTCCTGGTTCTCCCCGGTCTCCCCGTTCTCCCCGTCCCGTTCGGTCTCCTCGCCGATGCTCCGTGTTGCTCAGTGCGGGCCGAGCACGCAGAACGCGTTGCCCTCCGGGTCGGCCAGGCAGGTCCACGGGACGTCGCCGCCCTGGCCGAGGTCGAGGTCGGTGGCGCCGAGGGCGCGGAGCCGGGCGACCTCCGCCTCCTTGTCGTCACCGGGGCGGGGAAGCAGGTCGAGATGGACCCGGTCCGACACGGTCGTCGCGCCGGCGTCCGGAGTGCGCAGGAACTCCAGATACGGGCCGACGCCTTCCTCGGAGCGCAGCACGGCGTGCTCGTCGGTCACCTCGAGCAGGGTCCAGTCGATCGCCTGTTCCCAGAAGCGGGCCATGGCCCGGGGATCGGCGCAGTCGACCAGCACCACGGCGACGGGCCCGGTGTCCCGGTGCACGTCCCGGGGCTCCAGCACACAGAACTCGTTGCCCTCGGGATCGGCGAGGACGGTCCACGGGACGTCCTCGCCCTGACCGACGTCGACGGGCGTGGCGCCGAGCGCCTTCAGCCGTGCGACCAACTCCGCCCGATGGGACTCGGAGGCGGTGGCGAGATCCAGATGGACCCGGTTCTTCGCCGCCGTCTTGCGCTCCGGTACGGGAACGACGTCGATGCCGAGGACGACCGGGTCCGGCCACACGAGGCCGCCGCCCGGTCCGACGTAGGTGGTCACGCCGGAGCTGTAGGCGCTCCAGCCGAGCGCCTCCGCCCAGAACCGGCCGATCGCCGGGGCGTCGAGGGCCTTGATGTTCACGTGAGCGGGACGCAGTGCCATGCCGGTGATCCTATGCACCCGCTGCCGGGCCCGGGGCGGTGAGACGAGCACCGGTTTCCGGCCAACTTTGGGAGCGCTCCCACGCGTTGGCGCAAAGCTGCTGGGCGGATGTGACCGGCGTCGCCACCCTGTGCGCATGGGACTTCTGAGGAAGGCCGCCGTCGCGCTGGCCACCGTGACCGCCGTGCTGATCACGACACCCCCGACCGCCTCCGCGGCCCCCGGCCCCGGAGGCCCGTGGCTCGCCCGCGAGGACTTCAACCGCCTGCCGCTCGGCCCGGTCGACGAGGGCCGGGCGTGGACGGCGGACACGGCGAACGGCTCGCTGACCGTCACCCGGGGCACGGACGGCCGCGGCGACCGCGAGTTGCGCATCCGCACGCAGGGCAACGGCAAGGCCTTCCTCGTCTTCCCCGACCTCGCCCCGCCCGGCAACAGCTTCTGGGTGCGGATGCGGCTGCGCGTGGAAGCCTTCCCGACGGCCCCCGACTGGGCGCACTGGACGCTCGCCGAGGCATCCGGCACCGGTTCGCCGACGCTGGTCCGACCGCTCGGCGGCCAGTACGCCCCCACTGAGCAGGGCAATTTCTGGGGCGTCGGCTCCGACCTCGGCCCCACCGGCGACTGGACGTCCTGGCAGACCTCCGCGCCGGCCGAGGCCGGGAAATGGATCTGCGCGGAGTTCCACCTGGACGCCCGCGACAACCGCGTCACGGTCTACTTCGACGGCCGGCCCCGCCCCGACCTGACCGTCTCGACCCACGACCACGGCGGCACCGCCGACCCCTTCGTCTTCCCGTCCTTCGACACGCTCAGGCTGGGCTGGCAGCTCTACCAGGCCGACCCGACGCCGACGTCGTACGACGTCCGCCTGGACGACATCGCACTGAGCACGAGGCGGGCGGGGGGCTGCGACCGCTGAGGGCCGACGCTTGGCGGCCCGCCGCCCTCGTCGCACGGACCACACCGCTGCCCGCCGTCGAAGGCCGGTAGGCTGTAGCCGCCCCACCCCTGGTGGGCCGGGGGCGAGGTGGGTTGCCCGAGCGGCCTAAGGGAACGGTCTTGAAAACCGTCGTGGCGCAAGCCACCGTGGGTTCAAATCCCACACCCACCGCATAGGTCGACGGCCCCCTGACCAGTGCATTTGGTGGTCAGGGGGCCGTCGACGTGTCGGGTAAGGGACACGGGCAGCCTGCGTGCCAAGGCTGTCGACGACCGGTGCCGCCGCTCAGGAGATCAACGCCGACGGCCCGTCAGTCGTGCCGCCGAGGCCACCGTCGCCCGGGCCTCCCGCTCGGTGAGGCCCGTTGCTCTCGCCGCCTCGATCAAGGAAATGATCAGGTCGGGGTCCGGGCCGTACTCGTAGGCGCGGCATGCCGCCCAGAACAGGCGGGTGTTGCGCTGCCCCTCGTGGGCCGCGAGGACGAACTGGATCAGGCCGTGGCCGTCCCCGCGTTTCGGGAGTCGGTCCGTTCCCCTTCCCGGTGTTGTGCGAGGCGGCGGCAGCAGCAGCCGGAGCAGTGCCGGTGGGCAGGCGGCCGGCGGGAGGTGGGCGGTGCCGGGGGCGGTCCCGTAGACGCCGTGCTCGGTGCGGGAGCCGGGACCGACCAGGTAGCCGCCGGCGCCCCGTACGTCGATGCCGGGCGCGAGCCGGCCGGCCGAGTTGGGGACGGCCGCGTCCGGTGGGCCGGTCAGCCAGAGGTGGCGGCCGCCGCTCGGTGTCACGATCACCACGGTCGCGGGGATCGTGAACAGATGCCGTAACGCCAGTTCGCGCAGCGCTGCCGAGGAGTCCGTACCCGACTTGGTGTCCAGGTCGATGCCGATCAAGTGGTGCGGCGGCAGGCCGCAGGCGATGCCGTAGCCGGTGGCCCAGGGGGCCGCGGCGAACAGTTCCCGGATGCGGCGCGGGTCGGTCGAGGCGTCGTACACCCCGTGACCGAAGCGGCCGCACTCGCCGTGGCAGGGCGGCAGGCCGACGGGGTCGTGGCGGTGGGGGGAGCGCAGCGCCGGGAGTTTCGTCCGGGACAGGGGGATGACGGCGAGGCCGCGTTCGGCGGCCGAGAGCGCGTGGGCGAGGGCCAGCGTCGTGGCCTGCCGGTCGGTGGTGGCCATGACGCCATTTTCGTACCCATGTTCGAAGAAGGGAAGAGGGTGCAGGTGACCCCCTCGTGGGCGCCGGAGTTCGCTCCTGAACGGGGTTTATCGGCTTCTTCTCACGCTTGAGAGCGAAAGAGAGGTTCCGGGACGGTTCGTTACGGAATCGGTGGGCAACTCTGGTCTCGCGACGTCGTGATCAGTACGCCGGGGCAGTGCTCCAACTGGCCAGGTGAAAGCCCTACTTCATGCTGGAGGAACTCGTATGGCAAGCACCCGTACCGCCCGCGTCGCCGCAGGCCTCGCCGCCCTGCCGCTCGCCGCCGTGCTCTTCACCGGCGTCGCGGCGGCGGACGACTTCGCCTTCGCGTACGACGGCAACGCGTCCGCCACCCAGCAGGTGACGGTCGGCCCCGGCGCCTCGAACCAGAGCAACACCGCCCAGTTCGGCGATTCCGCGTTCACGCCGGTCAGTCAGGGCAACGACAACGCGGCCGTCGAATTCACGCCACTGTGGTGGTGATCGGTGGTGGGGGGAGGAGTGGCCGGGGGGTGGGCCCGAGGGAGGGGTAGCCCGAGGGGGGATGGCCCTAGGGGGGTGGGCCCAAGGGGGGGATGGTCCGAGGGGCGGGGTGGGCCCAAGGGAGACAGGCCCGAGGGGGGAGGGGGACAGGCCCGAGGGGGACGGAAAGGGAACCAAGGCCGGGGGGCCTCTGTGGGTGGAACAAGGTCAGCTGCGCGGCGGTACTCCGGTACCGCCGCGCGGTGTTTCCGGACCCCGCCGGGCCAGCCACGTCCGCGGCGGCCTGCAGCGGCCCACAGCGTCCCGTCCTGCGATGCCGCCGACCCCGCCCCGGGTGACGCCCCCGCTCCCCACCGCCGTAACCCGCAGGGGTAAACCCCCACCCGCCCTCCTCCCCCAGTCCACCTCCAGGAGGTGCAGTCGGCCCCGCCCCTACAACCAGAGGGGGATTCGCCTTCGGCACCTTTGGGCGATCCGCGCGACGGCCGGTCGAACCTAGCGTTGAGCCATGACCACACCCGTCTGCACCAGCGCCTCGAACGCCGCTCACGCCGTGACGTCGGCGAGGCGGACGGCGCCGTACACGCCGCGCCCGGCGGCCACCCAGGGGCCGCACTCGCACCCCTCCTCCTTGCCCTACCCCTCCTTCGCCTCCTACGTCAGAGCCCGCCAGCCCGTCCTCCTGCGCACCGCGCGTTCCCTCACCGCGAACCCCTCCGACGCCGAGGACCTGCTGCAGACGGCGCTGACCAAGACGTACGTCGCCTGGGAGCGCATCGAGGACCACCGTGCCCTCGACGGCTATGTGCGCCGCGCGCTGGTGAACACCCGCACCTCGCAGTGGCGCAAGCGCCGGGTCGACGAGTTCGCCTGCGACGAACTGCCCGAGCCCGAGCCGGCGCCCGGCGGCGGCAACGACCCGGCCGAACTCCAGGCGCTGCGCGACGCGATGTGGCGGGCGATCATGCGGCTGCCCGACCGCCAGCGGGCGATGGTCGTTCTCAGGTACTACGAGGACCTCAGCGAGGCCCAGACGGCCGAGGTGCTCGGCGTCTCCGTCGGCACGGTCAAGTCGGCGGTGTCCCGGGCCCTCGGCAAGCTCCGCGAGGACCCCGAACTCGGGCTCGCCCGATAGCGTCCGGCGGTCAGCGGCCGTCCCTCCCGCCGTCCCTCATGCAGCCGTCACGCCCACTTTCCTCCCGCGCGCCGTCACGCCCGCCCCCCTCCCGCGCGCCATCCGCCGTCCCTCCCGCGTGCCGTCACGCACGCGCCCCCCAAGCTGTCACACGCGCCACCCCCCAACCCGTCACGCAGGCGCCACCCCCCAAGCCGTCACGCCCGCCACCCCGCTCGCCTTCAGGCCCCCACCGTCCCGCCCACCCCACGCACACCGTCACCGACCGTCAATATGTGAAACAGCACGTGATGGATCGCCCGGATCTAGTGACATACCGAGCGGTACGTGCGCAGAATCAGCGCAAACGTTACCGCCGCGTAGGCAATGTCGCCCCGGGAGGACGCCGTGCTGAGCACCATGCAGGACGTACCGCTGCTGATTTCGAGGATCCTCACCCATGGGTCGACGATCCACGGCACATCGCAGGTGACCACCTGGACGGGCGAGGACCAGCCGCACCGCCGATCCTTCGCCGAGATCGGCGCCCGCGCCGCCCAGCTGGCCCACGCCCTGCACGACGACCTCGGAGTCGCGTCCGACGACCGCGTGGCCACCCTGATGTGGAACAACGCCGAGCACGTCGAGGCCTACTTCGCGATCCCCTCCATGGGCGCGGTCCTGCACACCCTCAACCTCCGGCTGCCCCCCGAGCAGCTCGCCTGGATCGTCAACCACGCCGCCGACAAGGTCGTGATCGCCAACGGCTCGCTGCTGCCGCTGCTCGCCCCGCTGCTGCCGCACCTCAAGACGGTCGAGCACGTCGTCGTCTCCGGCCCGGGCGACCGCTCGGCGCTCGCCGCCGCCTCCGTGCGCGTGCACGAGTACGAGGACCTGATCGCCGGCAAGCCCACCGCGTACGACTGGCCGGAACTGGACGAGCGCCAGGCCGCCTCCATGTGCTACACCTCCGGCACCACCGGCGAGCCCAAGGGCGTGGTGTACAGCCACCGTTCGGTCTACCTGCACTCGATGCAGGTCAACATGGCCCAGTCGATGGGCCTGACCGACGAGGACACGTCGCTGGTCGTGGTGCCGCAGTTCCACGTCAACGCCTGGGGCCTGCCGCACGCCACCTTCATGACCGGCGTGAACATGCTGATGCCGGACCGCTTCCTCCAGCCGGCGCCCCTCGCCGAGATGATCGAGACGATCAGACCGACGCACGCCGCGGCCGTCCCCACCATCTGGCAGGGCCTGCTCACCGAGCTGACCGCCAAGCCCCGTGACGTCTCCTGCCTCACGCAGGTGACCATCGGCGGCTCCGCCTGTCCGCCGTCCCTGATGGAGGCCTTCGACGAGCTCGGCATGCGGGTCTGCCACGCCTGGGGCATGACGGAGACGTCCCCGCTCGGTACGGTCGCCCGTCCGCCGGCCCACGCGGTGGGCACGGACGAGGAGTTCGGCTACCGCCTCACCCAGGGCCGTTTCCCGGCCGGCGTGGAGGGCCGCCTCACCGGGCCCGGCGGCGAACGCCTCCCCTGGGACGGCGAGTCCGCCGGCGAGCTGGAGGTCCGCGGCCCGTGGATCGCCGGCGCCTATTACAACGGTCCCGACGCCGAACCGCTGCGTCCCGCCGACAAGTTCAGCCAGGACGGCTGGCTGAAGACCGGCGACGTCGGCACCATCAGCCCCGACGGATACCTCACCCTCACCGACCGCGCCAAGGACGTCATCAAGTCCGGCGGCGAGTGGATCTCCTCGGTGGAGCTGGAGAACGCCCTCATGGCCCACCCGGAGGTCGCCGAGGCAGCCGTCGTCGCCGTCCCCGACGACAAGTGGGGCGAGCGCCCGCTGGCCACGGTCGTCCTCAAGGAGGGCGCCACCGCCGACTTCGAGACGCTGCGCACCTTCCTCGCCGAGGAGGGCAAGATCGCCAAGTGGCAGCTGCCGGAGCGCTGGACGGCCATCGAGTCGGTTCCGAAGACCAGCGTGGGCAAGTTCGACAAGAAGGTGCTGCGCCGGCAGTACGCGGAGGGCGAGCTGGACGTCACCCGCATCTGAGCCCACAGTCCGGGCCGTTCCCCGACCGTCGCCGCCACCTGCCGTGCGGAGGCGGTCGGGGAAGGCGTTGAGGGCCGCGGGGGGCCGTACGGTCCGTACAAGTCCGTCGGTCCTCTAGTCCGTACGCCTGCTGGCCCGTACGCCTGCTGGCCCGGACGTCACCGGCCTCCGTAAGGTATCCGGCCGTGACGTCCTACGAGCGGTGGTCCCTGATCGTCTCCTCCGGCGCCCTGTTCGTCAGCGTGATCGCCTTCGGCGGGCTGGCGTGGCAGCTGCGGATGCTGTCCCGCAGCACGGCGCAGGACCACGACCGGCGCCGCAAGCAGGCCACGATGGAGTACCTCACGGCGATCATGGACCGCCGCAAGGTGCTGTACGACGAGGGGATCCCGGACGAACGGGACGAGGCGGCCGTCTCCGAGCTGATCGCCCGGGCGAGGTCGGGCGACCGCCCGGCGGTGAAGCTGATCACGTCCTACCTCACCACCTTCAACTACCTGGGCGTCGGCGCCCGCACCGACGCCTTCGACCGGGCCGTCATCGACCAGGCGTGGGGCGGCCTCGTCATCGCCGTGTGGAGCCACTACCGCCCCTGGGTGGAGACCCAGCGCACGGAACGCGGCGAGCCCCGCCTGTACGAGGACCTGCAGTGGCTCGCGGACGGGATGACCCCGCGCCGCACGGGCGTGGTGCCGGCGCAGGGCGACGCGGTGCGGGGCTGAGCCGTACGGGAGTTCTACGGGTCGTCCCGCAGGACTCCCGTACGACTGGAGCCGTATCTACGGGTCGACGGTGAACCCGTGATCGGCGGTGGCGGCGGGCCGCGCGGCCCGCTGGGCCAGCCACCCCGACACCCGCGGCCCACCACTGACCGCCCGCCCCTCCCGCACGGTGCGGACGTGCGCGAAGCCGTGCCGCAGGTAGTAGGACTGGAGGGACGTGTTGGTCGTCCAGGCGTCCAGGCGCAGCCACTTGGCCCCGGACCGGTATGCGCGGTCCCCGGCCCAGTCCAGCAGCCGACCGCCCACGTTCCGTCCGGCGTGCGTGCGCGCGACGGCCAACTTGCTGACGTAGAGGGAGGGTTCGTCCAGCTCGGATTCCGCCCACAGCCCGGTGGGACCGTCCGCGGACACGGTGATCGTCGCGGCCGCCGTCCCGCCGTCGAGAACGAGGAAGACGTCACCCGCCTCGACGGCGCCCAGCAGCCGCTCGGCCGGGTAGGGCCGCTGCCACTGATCCGACCCGATGCGGGCCAGCCAGCCCGCGGCTTCCTCCCGGAACGCCAGCAGGAGGGGGAGGTCGGCGGGCCGGGCGGGGACGATTCTCACGGGGCGATTGTCGCTGCGGCGGGGCGGGGGTTCCAGGGCGGGCAGGCGGTGCCCCACGAGCTCGCCGCATAAGCGATCACGGCCTCATGCTGTCCGAGCCTGCCCGAATCCCGCGAGCGCAGTCGGCGCCACGCGTGACCCGGGCCGACCGGCCTCCGTCAGATCGGCGCACTGATCCGGGCCGATCGGCCTCGGCCGTCGACCGCGTTGCCGCATGTTCCCGAAACGTGAGAGGCCCCGGATCTCTCCGGGGCCTCTCACCTGTGTGCACTCGGCAGGATTCGAACCTGCAACCTTCTGATCCGTAGTCAGATGCTCTATCCGTTAAGCTACGAGTGCTTGTCTTGATTTGTTCTCCCCGCTTCGTTCCTTCCGGCCCGTCGCGGCGACAGGAAGAACATTACATGACTGCCGCCGTCATGTGAAATCCATTGGGTCCACCCCTTGTGACCTGCGGAAACGTACAAACGACCGAAGCCCCGGTCCTGGGGACCGGGGCTTCGGTGATGGTGCGGAGGCGGAGGGATTTGAACCCTCGATGGGCTTTAAGGCCCAAACCGCATTAGCAGTGCGGCGCCATAGACCGGACTAGGCGACGCCTCCAGCACAGCCGCTCGCGCGAGCGCGAGTGGTGCGTGCAGATGATGACACAGTCGAGCGTGCTGTCACCAATCGTGTCCCCTACGGTACTAGGGAGGCGGGTCGCAGAGCAAAGGGGTTCCGGGGGCGGTGCGCCGCCCGTGGGGGTGTGCGCAACGTACGGGGGCGTGGGGCGTTAAGCAGGGCATGTACCAGGTCATCCTCCGTGCCGGCGCCTCTCTCGCCGTCCTCGCCTCGCTGTCCGCCGCCCCCGTCGCCGCGGCCGCCGCCCCCCTCCCCGCCACGCCTCCCGGGCGGGTCGGCGGGGACCACCTCACCGTCACGCTCCTCGGCCTGTCCGGAAAGCCGGACCGGGTGACGTACCAGGTGCGCTGTCACCCCGACGGCGGTGACCACCCGGACGTGGCGGGAGCCTGCCGGGCGCTGGAGCGGGAGACCCGGTGGGGCAAGGACCCCTTCGCGCCGGTCGCCGACGGGACCATGTGCACGATGCAGTACGGCGGACAGGGCGCCGCCCATGTGACCGGCACCTGGGCCGGGCGCTCGGTGAAGGCCGTGTTCGACCGCACCAACGGCTGCGAGATCGCCCGCTGGGACCGCCTCGTGCCGCTCCTTCCCGAAGCGCGAGGTTAGGGCCGGGTTCCGGGCGCAGGGCGTGCCCCGGTGGCGGTCCGGCGGGGCCGATCAGGCGTCGGCGGCGCACCATGTCGTCGTGCGACCTCTCTCTCATCCGGCGTCCCGAGCGGGGTCCCAGCGCTTAGACTCCCTCGCGTGACACGTCGCGGGCAGGTTGGCAAGATGGCCCGAGCGGTCGGCAAGGTGCGGTAACAGGGAGGAAGCGTCTCGTGAGCAGCAGGCCATCCCGAGGCGCTGCTCGCCTCGCAGCCATACTGGACGCGCTGCCCGACGCGTTGCTCCTGGTCAACGCCAACGGAACCGTCGTCAACGCGAACACCATCGCCCTCGAGGCCTTCGAGACGCCCGGCACCGCGCTGGTCGGGCGCGGGTTGCTCGACCTGCTGCCGCAGTTCGACTCCAAGCTCATCCCCGGCTCGATGCGCCGACCCGACCACATGGACCCGCGCGGGCGCACCAAGCCGACGCGGATGGTCGCCCGCCGGACCGACGGCTCGGAGTTCCCCGTCGAGGTCACCAGCGCCAGCCTGGAGAACGGCCAGCAGGCCTACGACAGCTACGGCTACGCCAGCGACGAGCTGCTCATGCTCGTCGTGCGCGACCTGTCCGGCACCGTCGACACCGAGGCCGAGCTGGCCCGTTCACAGCGCCAGACCGAGATGATCCTGCGGGCCGCCTCCGAGGGCGTCGTCGGCACCGACACCGACGGGCGGATCGTGCTCGTCAACCCGGCCGCCGCGCAGATCCTCGGCTACCGCGCCGGCGAACTCGGCGGCAAGGAGCTGCACACCCTCGTCCTGCACTCGCGCGCCGACGGCTCCCCCTTCCCGTACGACGAGTCCCCGCTCGCCGACACCCTGCGCTCGGGGCGCAAACACCGGGTGCGCGGGCAGGTGGTGTGGGCCAAGAGCGGCGACAAGGTGTCCGTCGACCTGACCACCGCGCCCGTCCGCGACGGCGACCAGCTCGTCGGCGCCGTGATGACCTTCCTGGACCGGCGGCCGTACGACGCGCTCGCCGACGAGAAGGCCGCCGCCGAGAAGCGCCACGCCGACGAGCTGGAGCGGCTCGCCGAGGAGCACGCCTCCGACCTCACCGCCCTGCGCCAGCAGCACGTCACCGAGCTGGAGGACCTCCAGGAGCGGCACGCGGAGGAACTGGCCGCCGGAGAGGAGCGGTACGCCGCGCTCGGCGAGCGGGAGAAGGACCGCTACGAGGCGCTGTCCGCACGGCACGAGCAGTTGCTGACCCTGCTGGGACGCTCGCTGCGCGGCCCGCTCGACGAACTGCGCCGCGAGCTGTCCGCCCTGGCCGCCGACGACGCCGGACAGCTGTGGCCCGAGGCCAACCAGGTGCTGCATCACCTCTCGGCCGGCTACTCCCGCATCACCACCCTCATCGACAACGTCCTCGGCTACCAGCGGCTCGACGCCGACGGCGCCGACGGCGCGGGCATCACCCGTACGAAGGTGATGCTCGACGCGGTCGTCGCCGGGGGTGTGGACGGCGCCGTCGACCTGATCGGCCCCGGCCGGGTGCAGTTCGCGGTGCACGCGCCGCCCATCGAGGCCGAGGTCGACCCCAAGCTGCTCGCCACCGCCCTCGCCCACCTCGTCGCCGACGTGGCCGGCGTCGACTCGACCGGCAACGCGCCCGTCACGACCGGCGGCTACATGGACAACACCGTCGTGGTCGCGGCGGCGCAGCGCGGCGAGGTCGTACGCATCGAGGTGCGCGGACCGTACGCCGGCGGGGACCCGGTGCACCAGCCGATCGTGCGCGGGATCGTGCGGGCGCACGGAGGTGTGCTGCAGACCCACGAGGTGCCGGGGATGAGCGGCAGCGCCTACGTCCTCGAGGTCCCGCTCGGCGGCGGGGCGGGGGCCGTCGCCGCGCCCTCCTCGGGGGCCGAGGTCGCGGTGGCCGGTCCCCGGGACGCCGCCGAACAACAGGCGTCGGGCGGGGGACGCCGCCGGGCGCGTCGCTCCTCCGTGGACGCCTTCCTGGACAGCGAGGTGCCGGGGGCGGGCGCGGGGGCGGACCCGGTGCCCGACGCCGCGGCCCCCACCGGACGGCGTCGCCGGCGCGCCGCCGCACCGGCGGACGAGGCCGTGCAGGCACAGGGTCCGGAGAGCGCGGGCGAGTCCGGCGGCAGCGTCGGCGGTGCCGGCGGTGTGGGGGGCGCCGGCGGTACTGGCCGGCGGCGGGGGCGGCCTGCGGAGGGGGCGGTGCCGGGCGACGGCTCCGGTGCCTCTGGTGCGTCTAATGGCCCTGGTGGCCCTGGTGCGCCCGGTGCGGGCGTCGCCGAGGGTGCCGTCGTCACGGCCGCCGAACATGCCGCGGGGACCGCGGCGGCGGGTACGGGGCTGGGCGGGACCGTTCCTCCGCAGGGAGTTCCGTCGCAGGGTGCTCTGCCGCAAGCCGTGCCGCCGCAGGGTGTGCCGCCGCAGGGTGTGCCGGCCTCCGGTGAGGGCCGGGCCGCGCTGCCCGCCGCCGCGGCTCCGGGGAACGAGCAGGGGCAGGGGAACGAGCAGGGGCACGGCCAGGAAGGGGCGGCGCCCACCGGACGGCGTCGGCGTGCTCTCGCCGCCGCCCAGGAGCGCGCCGCCGCGCAGGAAGCCGCGCCGCGTACGGTGTTCGCGCTGCCGCCGGCCGACGCGGACCGGGCGTCCGACGCCGATGCCGACGCCGGAGGAGCGGCGGGTCCGGGACCCGTTCCGGCCGTCTCCGCCCCGCCTCCGCAGGGCCCTGCCGCCCCGGTGGCTCCCGTTCCGGCGGCCCCGGCCCCGGCCCCGGCGCCTATGCCGGTGCCCGCCCAGGTGCCGGTGCAGCCCCCCGTGCCCGGCGCGTTGCCCACGGACGACCATGGGCGGCACGACGCCGTACCGCACGACCAGTCCGACGATCACACCCCGCCTCAGCCCCACCCGGCGAGCGCGCCGACCGGCCGCCGCCGTCGAGCCGTCGGACAGTCGGCCGAGGCCACCGGAGCGAGTGGATCGGCCGGGGGGAGCGGATCGGCCCGTCCGACCGGGGCCGCGATTCCGGCCCAGAGCACGGGAACGCCGGGACAGGCACCTGCCGTGCCGCAGGCGCAGGTACCGGCTCAGGCGCCCGCCCCGGCCCCGGCCCCCGCTCAGGCACTGGCCAAGTCCGTCGCCCAGCCCCTCCCTCCGCCCCTGCCCGCCAAGCCGCAGCCCGTCGTCCCCGGCACGCCCGCCGCGGGCACCCCGTCGGCACCCCAGCAGTGGCCCGGCGTGGCGGGCGACACCCCCGGCGCGGGGACGCCCCTGCCTCCCGAGGCGCCCGCCACGCCCACCCCGCCGCCCGCTCGCGCGCAGGCCCAGGCCCAGGCGAGGGTCGCCCAGCCGCTCCCCGCCGAGAACGCCGCGTCGGCGGCCGTCGACCCGAACTCCACCCAGGGCCGCTCGATCAGCGTGCGGACGCTGGGGCAGGGCGTGCCCTTCACCCGGCAGACGGCACAGGCCCAGCAGGCCCAGCAAGCTCAGCAGGCCCAGCAAGCTCAGCAGGCCCAGCAGGCCCAGCAGGCGCCGCAACCGCAGCACACGCCCCCCGGAGGCACCGGCACGAACGGCGGCCGCCGCCGCAAGCTCGGCACCCCGCCCGACCCGGCGACCGGTGCGCGCCCCCACCCGCAGGGCGACCAGGCCAAGGCCTCCGCGCCCCAGGCCCCGGCGCCCCAGATCCCCGGGCAGACCCCCGCGCCGCAGCCTCAGCCGCAGCCTCCGATGGGCGGTGGTGGGCCCGCCAGCGAGGGCGCCGGACGGTCGTACGCCATAGGAGCCCCGGACGAGAACGCCGCCGAGGGGCCCGAGCCGCTGGACGGGCCGGGCGGCGCGGTCGAGGTCGCCGATCCGCCGCGCCCGCAGCCGATGGACGACGAGCTGCCCCCGGAGCCGCTCGACAACCCGCGCCGGCTGCTGGTGTGGCCGGCGCCGGACGTGAGCACACAGCAGGCGCTCAGCGACCGCGGCTACCGGCCCGTCATCGTGCACTCGCGCGAGGAGGTCGACGCGCAGATCGCGGCCTTCCCGGCGGCGCTGTTCGTGGACCCGCTGACGGGGCCGATCACCCGCACGGCCCTCCAGGCGCTGCGGCAGGCGGCGGTGGCCGCCGAGGTGCCGGTGATGGTGACGGCGGGGCTCGGGCAGGCGACGCGCGAGGCGGCGTACGGCGCCGACCCGGCCGTGCTGCTCAAGGCGCTGGCCCCGCGCGACAGCGAGCAGCATCCGCCGCGGGTGCTGCTGATCGAGGAGCACGCGGAGATCGCGCTGGCGCTGACGGCGACGCTGGAGCGGCGCGGTATGCAGGTGGCGCGGGCGGCGAGCGACCCCGACGCGGTGACGCTGGCGGGGCAGTTCCGGCCGAACCTCGTCGTGATGGACCTGATGCAGGTGCACCGGCGACGGGCCGGGATCGTGGACTGGCTGCGGGCGAACGGGCAGCTCAACCGCACGCCGCTGGTCGTCTACACCGCCGCCGTCGATCCGGCCGACCTGCCGCGCCTGGCGTCGGGCGAGACGGTGCTGTTCCTGGCGGAGCGGTCCACCAGCACCGAGGTGCAGAGCCGGATCGTGGACCTGCTGGCGCGCATCGGCACCAACTGATCCTCTCGTCCGTCCCACCTCTTCGCCTGCTCCTGCTCCTGCGCCGGGGCCGTTGTCAGTGGTGCCCTCTACAGTCGAAGGCGATGGCACGGGTGTGGAGGTGCTCGGGGCTGCGGTGGTCCGCCGACGGTCCCGTGCTGATGTGGGACGGCGGGCGGGGCAGCGCGCTGTCGTGGGGGAAGCGAGTGGCCTTCGCGGTCGCGGAAGGGGGTGTGCGGACGTGTACGGGAGCGCGGGGACACGCGTGTCCGCGGCGGGCGGCGGTGCCGGGGCGGAGCACGGGGGCGCGGTGCGAGGAGTGCGCGCGGCTGGACCGGGCGCACTCGGTGGCCGCCGACACTCTCGCGGACGATCCCCGGCCGTACCGCGTATATCTGGCGTGGTTCGGGCCCGGGATGGTCAAGGTCGGCATCACCGCGGTGGAGCGGGGCGAGGCGCGGCTGCTGGAGCAGGGGGCGGTCTGTTTCGGCTGGCTGGGCGTCGGGCCGCTGATGGCCGCGCGGCGGGCCGAGGAACTGCTGCGGGCCGCGCTGGGGGTGCCGGACCGGATCCCGTACGCCGACAAGCGCGCGGTGCGTGCCCGGCTGCCGACGTCCGAGGCCGAGCGGGCGGCTGAGCTCGGGGAGCTGCACGCACGGGCGGTGGCGCTGCCGGGGTGGCCGGAGTCGCTGGCGCGCGAGCCCTTCCGGGCGGTGGACCATGTGCGCGCGTTCGGGCTGGCGGGGGCGCCCGGTCCGGTGGGGGAGGTGCGCGAACTGGTCCCCGGTGGGGTGGTGAGCGGCGAGCTGGTGGCCGCGGCCGGGCCCGACCTGCACTTGGCGGCCGGACCGGTGGCTGGACGCGCCGCCGGCCTGCCGGCCGGATCTGCTGCCGGTCCGTCGGCTGGGCCTGGCGCCGCACCGGGGACCGGAGCGGCGGTCGACCCGGCGACTGCCGCGACGATCGGTGTGACGACCGGTAGGGGGGTCGGTGCGGGGGCGGTCGTGGTGCTGGACACGCGGCTCATGACCGGGTGGGAGCTGACCGCGGCCGAGGGCGACCTCGTCGGCGGAGTCACTGTGCCGGTACGGGATTTCAGGGAGACGGGACATGCGCAGGAAGGGCTGTTCTGAGGTCCGCCCGTCCGTGATGCCTCCCAGGTGCCGCCCGGCAGCCGGCTGAGGGTTTCTCAGAGAAATCACAGGTTTCCGAAAGGGGTCTCTCAGAGCACGCCGACACGGTGGTTGCATGACCACGACCGCGCCCCAGGGGCGTACCGAACTGCTGAGGCCGGACGGGAGCCCCGTCCGGGTGCTGGTGGTGGACGACGAGCTGTCGATCACCGAGCTGCTGTCCATGGCCCTGCGCTACGAGGGATGGCGGATCCGGAGTGCCGCCGACGGGAACGGCGCGATCCGGGCCGCGCGTGAGTTCCGGCCCGACGCCGTCGTCCTCGACATGATGCTGCCGGACATGGACGGGCTGACCGTCCTCGGGCGGCTGCGGCGGGAGCTGCCGGACGTGCCGGTGCTGTTCCTGACCGCGAAGGACGCCGTCGAGGACCGGATCGCCGGGCTCACGGCCGGGGGTGACGACTACGTCACCAAGCCGTTCGGCCTGGAGGAGGTCGTCGCCCGGCTGCGCGGGCTGATCCGGCGCTCCGGCGCCGCCGACCGGCGGTCCGAGTCCCTGCTCGTCGTCGGCGACCTCACTCTGGACGAGGACAGCCACGAGGTGACGCGGGCCGGTCAGAACATCCATCTGACCGCGACCGAGTTCGAACTGCTGCGCTTCCTGATGCGCAACCCGCGCCGGGTGCTGAGCAAGGCGCAGATCCTCGACCGGGTGTGGTCGTACGACTTCGGCGGCCAGGCCAACGTGGTCGAGCTGTACATCTCCTACCTGCGGCGGAAGATCGACGCCGGCCGGGAGCCGATGATCCACACCCGGCGTGGGGCCGGTTATCTGATCAAGCCCGCGGCGTCATGAGCGGGCGACGGCGGCCGGGTCCGCGCGGCCGGCGGGACCGCGGCCGGCTTCTCGCGCGCACGGCACGGGCGGTGGCGCGGGCGGCTCCGGCACCGGCACGTCCACGCAGATCAGCGCCTGGGGCCAGGAGATCCACGAGGGGGTGACGGTGGGTTCGGCCACCTTCCCCGGCCTGACCCGGCCCACGGGCACCGACGACTGATCCTTTCGGCACAGGAATTCCCGCCGCGCGGGGCCCTCGGCCCGTCCGGCGGGAATCGTCGTTGTACGGCGTATGGGAACTGTTCTACGGTGTATGGCATGTCGACGTCACCCTCGCCTCCCCAGCCCACCGAGGCATCGTCCACGGCGCATCCTCCGGTGCCCGCCGCCGTCCCCGCGGGCGGGCATCCGCAGCGCTGGTTGATCCTCGGCGTCATCTGTCTCGCCCAGCTCACCGTGCTGCTCGACAACACCGTGCTGAACGTGGCCATCCCCTCGCTCACCGCGGAGCTGGGCGCGGCCACGTCCGACATCCAGTGGATGATCAACGCCTACTCGCTGGTGCAGTCGGGTCTGCTGCTGAGCGCGGGCAGCGCGGCCGACCGCTACGGGCGCAAGAAGATGCTGCTGACGGGCCTGGTGCTGTTCGGCGCCGGTTCGCTGGTGGCGGGACTCGCCGAATCCACGGCCCAGTTGATCGCCGCGCGGGCCGGGATGGGCGTCGGCGGGGCGCTGCTGCTGACCACCACGCTGGCCGTGGTGATGCAGGTGTTCACGCCCGAGGAGCACGTCCGGGCGATCGGCATCTGGAGCGCGGTCAACGCGCTGGGTTTCGCGACCGGGCCGCTGGTCGGCGGGTTCGTGCTGGACCACTTCTGGTGGGGCGCGATATTCCTGATCAACCTGCCGGTGGTGGCGCTGGGGCTGGTCGCGGTGGTGGCGCTCGTCCCGGAGTCGAAGAACCCGCGGGGCGACCGGCCCGATCTGCTCGGCGCGCTGCTCTCCACGATCGGCATGGGCTCCCTGGTCTTCGCGATCATCTCCGGCCCGGAGGAGGGCTGGACGTCGCAGCGGGTGCTGGTGAGCGGCGGCGTGGCGGTGGCCGTGCTGGGCGCGTTCGCCTACTGGGAGAGCAGGATTCCGTACCCGATGCTCGACCTCGGCTTCTTCCGCGACCGGCGGTTCACGGGCGCGGTCGCGGGCGCGGTACTGATCACCTTCGGGATGGGCGGGGCGCTGTTCCTGCTGACGCAGCATCTGCAGTTCGTGCTCGGGTACGGACCGCTGGAGGCGGGGCTGCGCACCGCTCCGCTGGCGCTGACGGTCGTGGCGCTGAACTTCACGGGCCTGTCGGCGCGGTGGACGGCGCGGCTCGGGACGCCGGTGTCCGTGGCGCTGGGCATGGTGCTGATGTCGGCGGGGCTGGCGACGATAGCGGTGGTCACCTCGGGCGGGTATGCGGGGACGCTGTGCGGGCTGGTGCTGGTGGGGGCGGGGTGCGCCGTCGCCAACCCGGCCATGGCCCACGCCGTGATGAGCGCGATCCCGCCCGCCAAGGCGGGGGTCGGGGCCGGGATCAACGGCACGCTGGCCGAGTTCGGCAACGGCCTCGGGGTGGCGGTTCTGGGGGCCGTGCTCAACGCGCGGTTCGCCGCGCTGGTCGCGGTGGGGGCGGGTTCGCTGCCGGCGGCGCTGGCCGCGGCCGGGTCGGGACAGGAGCGGGCGCGGGTGGTGGCGGCGTTCTCGTCGGGGCTGGAGGTCAGCCAGTTGGTGGGGGCGGTGGCCGTGCTGCTCGGCGGGCTGGTGGCGGCGGGGTTGCTGTGGCGGGCGGAGAAGAGGGGCGTCCAGGGGAGCGTGGACGCCTAGCATCATGAGCAGTTACCGCGAGCCGAGGAAGGTACAGCCCATGGTGAAGGCTGCTGGGAAGGGTGCGGCTCGGCCCAGTGTCTGGCTGGCGGGACAGGCGCGCGGGGGCAGGCGGGGCGGTGGCCAGCCGTCGGGTCTCGACCGGAAGCGGATCACCGAGGCGACCGTACGGCTGCTGGACGCGGAGGGGCTGGCGAAGTTCTCCATGCGCCGGCTCGCCGCGGAGCTGAACGTCACCGCGATGTCCGTCTACTGGTACGTCGACACCAAGGACGACCTGCTCGAACTCGCCCTCGACGCCGCCTTCGGCGAACTGCGGCTGCCGGACGCGGACGGCGACGACTGGCGGGAACGGCTGCGGGCGCTGGCCGGGGAGTACCGGTCGCTGCTGGTCCGCCACCCGTGGCTGTCGCCGCTCGCCGGGCGGTATCTGAACATCGGGCCCCACGCGCGGGCCTTCTCGCGGACCGTGCAGGACGTGATCCGCCGGGCCGGGCTGCCCGCCCACGGGGTCACGGGGGCGCTCTCAGCGGTCTTCCAGTTCGTCTACGGCTACGGCACCATCGAGGGCCACTATCTCGCCCGCGCCGCCGACGCCGGGATGACCCCGGACGACTACTACCGGCACGCCATGCGCGCGGTGACCGAGGACCCGGCCGCGTCGGGCGCCGTCGAGCAGTCGCGGGACATCATGGCGGCCCGCGGCGGCGACACGGTGTCCGAGATGCTGGAGCGGGACTTCGACTTCGCGCTGGAGTTGCTGATCGCCGGGATCGAGGCGATGGCCGCCCGCGGGTGAGCCGTACGGTTTCCGTGGGCCGTGGGCCGTGGGCCGTGGGCCGTGGGCCGTGGGGCCCCGCTGCCGGCGAAACGGTCGATCGCGGGTGAGCCGTACCGCTTCCTTCCGCCCGCGCGCCGCCCCCCTGCCGGTGCGGGCCTACTCCTGCGGAGCCAGCCGCGCCGGGAAGCCCCCCGTCGCCACCGGACCCCACCGCTCGGGAGTCACCCGGATGATCGACTTGCCCTGCCGGATCATCGCCGCCCGGTACTCGTCCCAGTCCGGGTGCTCCCCGGCGATGTTCCGGTAGTACTCCACGAGCGGCTCCACCGAGTCCGGGACGTCGATCACCTCGGCCGTGCCGTCGACCTGCACCCAGGGACCGTTCCAGTCGTCGCTGAGCACGAGGACGCTCACCCGGGGGTCCCGGCGGGCGTTGCGGGTCTTGGCGCGCTCCGGGTAGGTGGAGATCACGATCCGGCCGGAGTCGTCGACCCCGCAGGTCAGCGGCGACGCCTGGGGGTCGCCGTCGGCCCGGCGGGTGATGAGCAGGGCGCGGTGCCGGGGCCGTACGAAGTCCAGCAGTTCCTCGAGCGAGACGCGGGTGTTGGTCGCGATGTTGGGTGCCATGAGGGCAAGACTAGGCGCGGCCGGGGAGGTTCACGCGGCGAGCGCCTCCGTCAGGTCGTCGTACACCGGCACGTCCCGGCGGACCCCGGTCACCTCCAGGACCCGGCCCGGCAGCCCGCCCGGTTCCGCGACGACCCGCAGCCGGACGCCGTCGTCGAGGTGCTGGTGGATGTCCTGGACCAGACGGGCGCCCTGGGAGTCCATGAACTCGGTGCCGGTGAGGTCCAGCACCAGCATCCGCAGCCGCCGGGCGCGGGCGTCGGCCGCGGAGGCCACGGCGGTGTAGAGGGCGGGGGCGTTGCACACGTCGATCTCGGTCGGCAGGACGGCGAGCAGGGCGTGCCCGGGCAGATCGCGCACCCGGCACGGGCTCGGGAAGAACTTCACGGCACTCACCTGACGAAGGGGCGGACTCCGGCTTGCGCTGGGGCCGATTCCTGACCCGTCGGGCCCATTCCACCACGCCCGCCGAAGACTTCAAAGGTCTCCGAAGCTACCGTCAGCCGGGCGTCACCTCGTCGCAACAGAGCAGATAAAGTGCTGCTCGTCCTGTGCTCGCAGTCGGGAATGTGCTGCGGAGCTCTCCTGCGCACGGCCTGAAGCCGTGCTTGTAGAAGAGGTTCGTGGTGTCTACGTCCGAGTTTTCTGGTTTGCCCCGTTTTACGGCTGGCATGGAGCTGGCCGATGCACTGACGGTGGCGGCTCAGCAACTGCACGAGACGGTCACCCCGCACAACACCCTGCGCACCGCGGTCCGGCTGGCCGTGCATCTGCTCCCCGGCGCCGAGCACGCCGGGATCTCCGTGGTCGAACGCGGCGACCACCGCCGTACCGTCGCCTGGACCGACGACGTCGTCCGCACCGCCGAGGAGGCCGCGCCCGACGAGCGTGACCGGCCCCCGTACTGGGCGCAGCTGTGGAACTCCCCCGTCGTGCGGCTCGGCGACGGCGAGGCCGAGGACGGCGGCAGCGCGCCCGCCGCCGTGGGCCTGCGGTCGGCGCTCGCGCTCCGGCTGCGCGCCGACCGCCGCAGCCTGACCGTCCTGACCGCCTACGCCCGCAAGCCGCACGCCTTCGACGACGCCGCCGTCCGGGTCGGCCGGCTGTTCACCGCGCACGTCAGCATCGCCCTCGACTCGGCGACCGTGCGCGAGCAGCTCACCGAGGCCATGCGCACCCGCGACCTGATCGGGCAGGCCACCGGCATCCTCATGGAGCGCCTGGACATCGACGCGGCGGAGGCGTTCGAGAGCCTGGTGCGCGCCTCACAGCGGGAGAACGTCAAACTGCGCGAACTCGCCCGCCGCATCGTCGGTCGGCACCGCACCAAGGACGCGGCGCCGTAGGCGGTCCGGCGGCCGGCCCCCTTGCCCGGACCCTTCCCGGTCCGGCAGCCGGCGCTCTGCCGGCCCGGCGCCCGCCCTTTTGCGAGGGCGTTTCCGGGATATCCGTACGGTCATGAGTCCTGAGACGCCCGAGACGCTGGACCAGGCGATGGCCCGCAGCAGTGGACTCGACACACTGCTGCGGGACCTGACGGACCGTGCCGTCCAGGCGGTGCCCGGCGCCGCCGCGTGCAGCATCACGGTCCGCCGCGCCGACCGGCTGCTCACCCTGGCCGGCAGCTCCGGCATGCCGAGCGGACTGGACCAGCGGCAGTACGAGAACGGCTCGGGGCCCTGCGTCGAGGCGGCCGACACGGGCGCCGAGCAGTACGCCGCCGACCTGGCCACGGACGGCCGCTGGACGGGTTACCGGTCGTACGCGCTGTCCACGGGCGTCCGCTGCGTGCTGGCGCTGCCGCTCTCCATACCCCTCGGCCGGACCGGCGCCGCGCTGAACTTCTACGGCACCGAGCCGGGCGCGCTGGGCCGCGGCAGGGAGGCGGCCCTGCGGTTCGCGGAGCGGGCGACGGACGCCATCGACATCGCCCTGCGCATCGAACAGGAGCGCACCACCGCGGCTGACGTGCGCACCGCGCTGCTCTCGCGCAGCGTCATCGACCAGGCCGTCGGCATCCTCATGGCGCAGGAGCGGGTCGACGCCCAGGCGGCGCTCGCCCGGCTGCGCCGCGTCTCCCAGGACCGCAACGTCAAGCTCCGCGACCTCTGCTCCGACCTGGTGGCCCGGGTCTCCGGCGGCAACCGGCAGACACGGGACCGGCGTTCCTGAGCAGCACCCCCGGGCCCCGGCACGGGACCGGCGTTCGTAGGCAGCAGTCCCGGGCCGGCACCGAACCGGCTATCCCATGGGGCCGCCCCCGGCAGACACGGGACCGGCGTTGCCGGGCCGCTCCGGGCAGACAACACCGGACCGGCGTTCTAGGCCGCCCCCGGCACGGCGGGCGGTTCCCCCCGTACCGCCTGCACGTCCAGCTCGACCCGCAGTGTCGTCCCGATGGCGGCGATCCCGGCCTGGACGACCTGGTTGTAGTGCATGGCGAAGTCCTCGCGCCGCAGCTCGGCCGTCGCGCGGAAGGCGACGCGGGTGCCGCCCCACAGGTCGGGCCCGGTGCCGAGGTGGACGAGGTCGAGGTCGACCGGGCGGACCACCCCGTGCAGGGAGAGGTCGCCGCGCAGGGTCCAGCGGTCCGGGCCGGCCGGGGTCAGGACCGTCGAACGGAAGACGATCTCCGGGTGGCGGTCGACGTCCAGGAAGTCCGCCGACCGCAGATGGGCGTCCCGCGTCCGGTTGCCCGTGTCCAGCGAGGCCGCCCGGACGACCGCCGTCACCCGGGACCGGGCGACCCGCACCGGGTCGATCTCGATCGTCCCCGAGAAGTCGGTGAACCGCCCGTGCACGCTGGAGATCCCCAAATGCCGGGCCACCGCGGCCACGCGCGAGTGCGCCGGGTCGATGGTCCACGTCCCCGGCGGCGGCAGCTGCGCCCCGCCCTGCCGGGCCAGCGTCACCGTCCCGACCTCCGCCCGTCCGCTCGCGGTGACGATCGCGCTCACGGCGGCGGGCGCGTACCCGACCGCCGTGACGACGACCGTGTACGCCCCCGGCTGCAGCGGCGTCCCGTCCCGGACGGCCCCCTCGGCGTCCGCCTCGGCGCGCAGCACCTGCGCGCCCCTGGCGTCCGTGACCGTGACGACCGCGTGCGACACGCCCCAGCCGTCGCGGGTGCGGATCGTGGCGGTCAGTCCCGTGGCGGCGGTCAGTCCCATGGCTGCAGTCCCATCGCTGTCGGCTCCTCGTGCCCGGTGGCTACTCGCCGGGGTGGGCGAGCTCGATGTGGTGGTCGTCGACGCCGGGCCCGGCGACCGTGAGCGCCGTGGCCACGGGCGGGTAACCGGTCGCCACGACCGTGTACTCGCCGGCGTCCAGATCGGTGAAGGCGTACGCCCCGTCCGCGCCGGTCGTCGCGGCGCCGACGACGTTGCCCGCCGCGTCGACCAGCGTCACCCGGGCGTCGGCCAGCGGACCGTGCGCCGTCCGTACGACGCCCCGCACGCGGGCGCCCGCTTCGAGGCCGACCTCGATCCGGGTGGTCCCCGCGCCGCCCACCTCGACGGGCAGGGCGCGCGGCCGGAACCCGGCGGCGTTCACCGCGACGGTGACGGCGCCCGGCACCAGCTCCGTGAAGCCGAACTCGCCCCGCTCCCCGGTCGCCGTGCTCGCCAGCAGGTCGCCCCGCACATCGGTGACGATCACCATCGCGCCCGGCACCGGCCGCGCGTCCTCGGCGGCCCGGACCAGGCCGGCCAGCCCGCCGGTGCCGCTGAGCAGGACGTCGTACGACAGCGGGTCCTCGCCCACGACGATCGTGGACGCCTGTGGCTGGAAACCGTCGGCGGAGGCGATCAGGACGTAGGTGCCGGCGCCGGGCGCGTCGAGCGTGTAGGCGCCGTCGGGTCGCGCGACCGACCGGCCGAGCTGGCGGCCCGTCAGGGAGATGAGGGTGACGGCGGCACCGGCGACCGGGGCGCTCTCGGCGCCGTGGATCCGGCCGGTGACGGGTATGCCGGCGGCAGGGGAGGACGGGGCCGGGGCCGGCGCCTGCTCCGGTACGGGTGCGGGTGCGGGCGTGTCGGTCTTCGCACCGCTCGCCGCACTGCTCGCCGCATCGCCCGTCGCCTCCGCGGCCTGGACCAGCGCGCCGGACGTCCGCAGCGGGACCTCCTTGATGAACAGCGTCACCAGGAAGGCCAGGAAGGCGATCGGGGTGACGTACAGGAAGACGTCGGCGATGCCGTGCCCGTAGGCGCTTTCCAGCCAGGTGCGGATCGGGGCGGGCAGCAGGTCCATGTCGGGGATCTGTCCGCTGCCCGCGGCCTGGCCCGCGGCCCGCTGCGAGGCGGGGTCGAGCGTGCCGATGGTGTCCTCGGCGTAGTGGGTGATCCGGGTCGACATCACCGAGCCGAGCGCCGAGACGCCCACCGCGCCGCCGAGGGAGCGGAAGAAGGTGACGACCGAGCTGGCCGCGCCGAGTTCGTGCGGGGCGACCTGGTTCTGCGTGGAGAGCACCAGGTTCTGCATCATCATGCCGACGCCGAGGCCCATCAGCGCCATGTACGCGCCGATCCTCCAGTAGTCGGTGTCGTAGCGCATGGTGCCCAGCAGGCCCAGGCCCGCCGTGAGCAGCAGGCCGCCGGCGACCAGCCACGCCTTCCACTTGCCGGTCTTGGTGATGATCTGGCCGGAGACCGTCGAGGAGACGAACAGACCGGCGATCATCGGGATCGTCATGACGCCGGACATGGTCGGGGACTTGTCGCGGGCCAGCTGGAAGTACTGGCTGAAGAAGACGGTGCCCGCGAACATCGCGATGCCGACGAACAGCGAGGCGACCGACGCCAGGCTGATGGTGCGGTTGCGGAACAGGTGGAGCGGGATGATCGGCTCGGCGGCCTTGGTCTCCACGAAGAGGAAGACGAGGGTCAGCACGGCCGCACCGCCGACCATGGCGCCGGTCTGCCAGGACAGCCAGGCGTACTTGTCGTCCGCGAAGGTGACCCAGATCAGCAGCAGGCAGACGGCCGCGGTGATGAAGAAGGCGCCGGCCCAGTCGACCTTGACCTTCCGCTTCGTCTCCGGCAGGTGCAGCGTCTTCTGCAGGACCAGCATGGCGATCAGCGCGAACGGCACGCCGACGTAGAGGCACCAGCGCCAGCCGAGCCAGCTGGTGTCGGTGATCACGCCGCCGAGGAGCGGACCGCCGACGGTGGCGACGGCGAACGTCGCGCCGAGGTAGCCGGAGTACCGGCCGCGCTCCCGCGGGGAGATCATCGCGGCCATGATGATCTGCGCCAGGGCGGCGAGACCGCCGGCGCCGAGGCCCTGGACGACCCGGGCGCCGATCAGCATGCCGCTGTTCTGCGACAGACCGGCGAGCACCGATCCGGCGATGTAGACGCACAGGGCCAGCTGCACCAGCGCCTTCTTGCTGACCAGGTCGGCCAGCTTGCCCCACAGGGGCGTGGAGGCGGTCATCGCCAGCAGGGCTGCGGTGACGACCCAGGTGTACGCGCTCTGGCCGCCGCCGAGGTCCTGGATGATCTCGGGCAGGGCGTTGGAGACGATGGTCGAGGACAGGATAGCGGCGAACATGCCGAGCAGCAGCCCAGAGAGCGCCTCCATGATCTGCCGGTGGGTCATCGCCTCGCCGCCGCCGGGGGAGGCGTGCTGGGCGCCGCCCCCGTGCTTGGCGTGAGCCCGCACACCGGTTGGTGTGGTGGTTGCCATGGGCTTCCTTCTCTTGCGTCGTCGGTGTGGGGGTCCGGGTGCGGGGTGCGGCCGTCACTGCGCCGGCGCGGGCGGCCGGTCGCCACCGCGGTCGGTCTGCCGTCACGGGCTGGGGGTCCGTCAGCTCGGCGGTCGGTCTGCCGTCACGGGCTGGGGGTCCGTCAGCTCGGCGGTCACTCCGCCGTCACGGGCGGGGGGTCTGCCGTCACGGGCGGTCGGTGCGGCGCCCCGGCCGGTGCGGCTCGGCAGTCGCCGAAACTCGCGCGGAGGCGGGTCATGAGCTGGACGAGCCGGCCGACCTCGTCGTCGGACCAGTCGGCGAGACGATCGGCGAGCAGCCGGCCGGTCCGCCGGGACAGCTCGTCGAGCCGGGTCCGGCCGGCAGGAGTGAGGCGCAGGATGCGCGAGCGCCGGTCGGACGGGTCGGGGGAGCGTTCGATCCAGCCGCGCTCACAGACGTGCGCCACATGGCGGCTGGTCACCGACATGTCCACGCTCATCAGCTCGGCGAGCCGGCTCATCCGCATGTCGCCGTGGCGACCCAGCAGGGCGAGCACGGCGGCGGACCCGGCGGGGCAGTCGGCCGGCAGCGCCCGGGCCATCTCGCGCTTCACGGCACCGAAGGCGCTGAACTGACGTGCCAGTTCCACGTACTGCGCCTGCTCGGCCATGATCCCGCCGCCCTCTCCGTGGCCTCACCCTCATTTGTTGCTTAGAGCAACCATAGATTCCGTTGGTTGCTACAGGCAAATGAATCCGGGCGACCAGGGCATAAAAACTTGGCAAAGCGACGGATCGGCGGATGTGAAGACGCAGGTGGACGCCGCTCCACCCCGCCCTTGGTCCCGCCCCGGGTCTTCGCTAGGGTCTCGGGGCATGGCCAACTCCCAGAACCCCCAGGGCAACTACGACCCCGCGGGCAGCACCCAGATGTTCCGCGCGTTCGTCGACGAGTCTCCCCAGGCCCAGCAGCAGCCGGCGGCTTCGGCGGGGCCGCGCATCGGCCTGATCATCGGTGTCGTCGCCGTGATCGCCGTCGTGGCGGCGGTGGCCTGGCTGGCGCTGAAGTAACCCGCCCGCGCCCGCCCGCACTCCGCCGACCGCCAACGGACGACGACCGCCGACGGACGCCGACGGAGGACGGCCGCCCAGTGCTCTGCCGAGCGCCTCGGCGGCCGTCGTCGTGAGAGTGAGCAGAGCCGGAGGCCGGAAGCCTCCGGTCGGCCGACGGGTCGATCAGTCGGAGATGAGGCCCTCGCGCAGCTGGGCGAGGGTGCGGGTCAGCAGTCGGGAGACGTGCATCTGCGAGATGCCGACCTCCTCGCCGATCTGCGACTGGGTCATGTTGGCGAAGAAGCGCAGCATGATGATGCGCCGTTCGCGGGGCGGCAGCTTGGCCAGCAGTGGCTTGAGGGACTCGCGGTACTCGACCCCCTCCAGCGCCGCGTCCTCGTAGCCGAGGCGGTCGGCCAGGGAGCCCTCGCCGCCGTCGTCCTCGGGGGCGGGCGAGTCCAGCGAGGAGGCGGTGTAGGCGTTGCCGACGGCGAGACCGTCGACCACGTCCTCCTCCGACACCCCGAGCACGCAGGCCAGTTCGGTGACCGTCGGGGAGCGGTCCAGCTTCTGGGACAGCTCGTCGCTGGCCTTGGTCAGCGCCAGCCGCAGCTCCTGGAGCCGGCGCGGCACACGCACCGACCAGGAGGTGTCGCGGAAGAACCGCTTGATCTCGCCGACGACGGTCGGCATCGCGAACGTCGGGAACTCCACGCCGCGTTCGCAGTCGAACCGGTCGATGGCCTTGATCAGGCCGATCGTGCCGACCTGGACGATGTCCTCCATGGGCTCGTTGCGCGAGCGGAAGCGGGCCGCCGCGTACCGCACGAGGGGGAGGTTCAGCTCGATCAGGGTGTCCCGGACGTACGCGCGCTCGGGGCTGTCCTCGTCGAGTGCGGCGAGCCGCAGGAACAGGGAACGGGACAGGGTGCGGGTGTCGATGGATCCCGAGGCCGGGAGCGCCGGGACCGGCGGGGCGGCGAGGGCCGGGACGTCGTCGATGGGGTCGAGCGCGCCGGGCGCGTCGAGCGCCTCGGGCGCTGCCGCGCTCTTGGTGAGCGTGAGCACCTTCGAGCTGCCCTGATCTGCGGACATGCCACCCCCTTTGGGTCGCGGGACGGTCGCGGCGGACGTTCCCATGCGAGGAACGCAGCCTTCACCTGAATACCGGCGCCGGGGCACCGGCAAACGCGCTTCCGGCAGAATGTCACATGTCGGCAACACGCTGTAGAGACATGTCGACATGTGAAACGCGAATCCCCCCTGGACAAAAGGGGTCTGACGCCCTTTCGGTGCTCATGACGGGGCAACGGCCCAGGTGGGCGATTCGCTCGTGCCGGTTACCCCTCGCTCCCGCTTTCGGTTGTGCGCCGGTTCCACGGGGCCGGTTGGAAGGGCCGGTTATGCCTCGATCCGGTTCGCCGAACGCAACCGCTGAAAGCTGCGTGCCAGTAGCCGGGAGACGTGCATCTGCGATACGCCGAGTTCCGCGCTGATCTGTGACTGGGTCAGATTGCTGTAGTAGCGCAGCAGCAGGATCCGCTGCTCCCGCTCGGGGAGCTGGACGAGGAGGTGGCGTACGAGGTCGCGGTGTTCGACGCCGTCCAGGGCCGGGTCCTCGTAACCGAGCCGGTCGAGCAGCCCGGGCAGGCCGTCGCCCTCCTGGGCGGCCTCCAGCGAGGTGGCGTGGTAGGAGCGGCCCGCCTCGATGCAGGAGAGCACATCCTCCTCGGTGATGCGCAGCCGCTCGGCGATCTCGGCGGTCGTCGGGGAGCGCCCGAAGGCGGTGGTGAGGTCCTCGGTGGCGCTGTTGACCTGCACCCACAGCTCGTGCAGCCGGCGCGGTACGTGCACGGTGCGGACGTTGTCGCGGAAGTAGCGCTTGATCTCGCCGACGACGGTCGGCATCGCGAAGGTCGGGAACTGCACGCCCCGGTCCGGGTCGAAGCGGTCGATGGCGTTGATCAGACCGATGGTGCCGACCTGGACGACGTCCTCCATGGGCTCGTTGCGGGAGCGGAAACGGGCGGCCGCGTAGCGCACGAGCGGTAGATTCGCCTCGATGAGCGCCCCGCGTACGCGGTTGTGCTCCGGCGTGCCCGGCTCGAGATCCTTGAGCTGGGCGAAGAGGACCTGGGTGAGCGCCCGGGTGTCGGCGCCCCGGCGCTTGGCGGGCGTGAGGGCGACGGCTTCGGCGTCCTCGGCGGTCGGGTCGTTGTCGGCGTCCTCGGCGGTCCGGGCGTTCTCGGCGTTCTCGGCGGTCCGGGCGTTCTCGGTGGTCGGGGCGGGCGTGGCGTTCTCGGCCGTTCTTGCGGGCGCGGTGTTTTCCGGAGTCGCGGCGGGAGCTTCTTCCTGGGGCGGCGCAGTACTGGCCGACACGGTCAACGCCACCTCTTCATCGGTCAATCATCCGTCAAAAGCGGTCATAGCATCACAAGACATGTGCACTGTGTGCAAGCACCGCATAACGCCGTGTTGAGGGAGAGTTGAGGCATATGACACAAAAAGACCCCGCACCGTTCGGTGCGGGGCCGGGGCCCGAGGGCTGCGGACCAGGGGTCGGCGGGACGTCCGTCAGGCAGCCGGGAACGCGTAGTCGGCGATCACCCAGGTGGAGAACTCCCGCCACAGGGCGACGCCCGCCTGGTGCTCGGGGTGCTCGACGTACCGGCGCAGCGCGTCCGCGTCGTCGAAGGCCGAGTTGATGGCGAAGTCGTAGGCGATGGGCCGGTCGCTGACGTTCCAGCCCAGCTCCCAGAAGCGGATCTCCGGGATCTTTCCGTCCAGCGCGCGGAAGGCGTCGACGCCCGCCACGACGCGCGGGTCGTCGCGGTCCACGCCGTCGTTCAGCTTGAACAGCACCAGATGGCGGATCATCACTTACCTCCGTTGGCGACCCAGGTGGCGAAGTCGCCGAGGGCCTTGGCGGCGTCCGATATGCCCTCGAACCCTATCTGGACGTAGTCGGCGGCCTTGGCCGGGTCAGTGATGATCAAGTACAGCACGAAGACCACGAGTACGTAGACGGCGATCTTCTTGGCGTTCACCGCCACGGCGGCCTCCCCTGTCCTGTGCCTGCCCCTGCCCACTGTCCGGTCGCGCGCCATGATCGCACGAAGGACCCCGCCTGACGACGGGGTCCTTCCAGAGCGGTAGCGGAGGGATTTGAACCCTCGGTGACTTGCGCCACACTCGCTTTCGAGGCGAGCTCCTTCGGCCGCTCGGACACGCTACCGAGGGAGACCTTACAGCAAGGTGCGGCATGGTTTGAAATCGATTGGGGAGGGCTGGTCAGCGGTTCCGGAAGAACGCCGTCAGCCGCCCGGCGCACTCCTCGGCGAGCACGCCCTCGATCACCTCGGGTCGGTGGTTGAGCCGCCGGTCGCGGACGACGTCCCACAGGGAGCCGGCCGCCCCCGCCTTCTCGTCGCGGGCGCCGTAGACGACGCGGTCGACGCGGGACTGCACGATCGCGCCCGCGCACATCGTGCAGGGTTCCAGGGTCACGACGAGCGTGCAGCTGGTCAGCCGCCACTCGCCGAGCGCGCCGGCCGCGCGCCGGATGGCGAGGACCTCGGCATGCGCCGTCGGGTCGCCGGTGGCCTCGCGTTCGTTGTGGCCGGTGGCGAGCACGGTGGCGCCGTCGCCGGCCAGGACGACGGCGCCGACCGGGACGTCGCCGCCCCGGGCGGCCGACTCGGCCTGGTCGAGGGCGAGCCGCATCGCGTCCCGCCAGGGATCGCGCACCGGGTCGGGAACGGTCAGCGGACGGTCTCCAGGGTCTCCGAGGCGCCGAGGGCCTCCGCGATCTCGGTGACCGCGTCCTCCGACAGCGACCGCAGCTCCTTCTCGGTGACGCCGAGGTCGTCGAGGATGCCCGCGTCGCCGACCGGGCCGTGCGGCACGGCCTCGCCGGAGGCTCCGGCGACGTCGTCGTCGGGTCCGGCGTCGTCGGAGTCGCCGTCCTCGGTGCCGTCGAGGTCGAGGGAGTCCAGGTCGGCGACGTCGTCGCCGGGCTCCCTGCCGAGCAGTTCGTCGGTGAGCAGGATCTCCCCGTAGCTGCTGCGGGCGGCCGCGGCGGCGTCCGAGACGTAGATCCGGGGGTCGTCCTCGCCGTCGACCCGGACGACGCCGAACCAGGCGTCCTCCTGCTCGATCAGGACGAGCACCGTGTCCTCGTCGGGAGAGGCTTCCCGGGCCAGGTCGGCCAGATCCGACAGGGTCTCCACATTGTCGAGCTCCGTGTCGCTCGCTTCCCACCCGTCTTCGGTGCGCGCGAGCAGTGCGGCGAAGTACACCGTGACTCTCCCACTGGTCATAGGTGTGCCGGTTGGGGGTCCCCCCGGCGGAGGTCTGCGGGCGGGGAGAGCTCGGGCTCCGAGCCCCACCCACTCGGAATCGTGGCAGAAACAATGCGTTCAGGGGACGTCTTCGGCTCCCTGTGTCCGGCAGTTTCGATCGCATGCCCACAGGCACGCCTGTGAACGGCTCACGAACGACTCACCAGCGCACTTGTTGCCGCCACCTGCGGATCGTACGCGTCTTCACGTCTTCCTCACGCACGCCCACCCCCGCAACGATCCCACGCGGCGCGCTTCTTCCCGGCGGGGGTCCCGGCGGAGGGCACGATTGCAGCGCTCGCCCTGGGCGCGGCGCGGGCCGCCGGCGGCGCGGGCGAGCAGCGGCGCCGGCTACCAGCGGAACGTGCGCATGCGCATCGCGTGCCGCAGCCGGGCCGTCTTCGCCCGGCGCGGCTGCACCCGGTCGCGCAGTTCGCGGGCCTCGGCGAGATCCCGCAGGAACTGCGCCCGGCGCCGCCTGCGCTCGGCGTCGGTCTCCCGCGCCGGCGGATCGCGCCGTACGCGCTCGCCCTCCCGCGTGTCGCGGTCGGGCAGGTCAGGCAGGTCAGGCATAGGCACACCACCCCAGTCCGTCCCTCTCACCTTCCCCCGGACGGCGGGTTTGACGCCAGAGCGCGGCGGCGGGAAGCGCGGTTACTGTTGTGGACATGCGTCTCCACGTCGTCGACCACCCCCTGGTCGCCCACAAGCTCACCACGCTGCGCGACCAGCGCACCGACTCCGCGACCTTCCGCCGTCTCGCCGACGAGCTGGTCACCCTGCTCGCCTACGAGGCCACGCGCGACGTGCGCACCGAACAGGTCGACATCACCACGCCGGTGGCCCGGACCGCCGGCGTCAAGCTCTCCCACCCGCGTCCGCTGGTGGTGCCGATCCTGCGCGCCGGTCTCGGCATGCTGGAGGGCATGGTCCGGCTGCTGCCGACCGCCGAGGTGGGCTTCATGGGCATGATCCGCGACGAGGAGACCTTGCAGGCCTCCACCTACGCCACCCGTATGCCCGAGGACCTCTCCGGGCGTCAGGTGTACGTCCTGGACCCGATGCTGGCCACCGGCGGCACGCTGGTCGCGGCGATCCGGGAGCTGATCGCGCGCGGCGCGAACGACGTCACGGCCGTGGTGCTGCTGGCCGCCCCGGAGGGCGTGGAGGTCATGGAACGCGAGCTGGCCGGCGCCCCGGTGACGGTCGTGACGGCCTCGGTCGACGAGCGCCTCAACGAGCACGGCTACATCGTCCCGGGCCTCGGCGACGCGGGCGACCGGATGTACGGCGCGGCGGAGTAGCCGGGAGGGGCGGGCCGCCGGCGGGGTCCGGTCGCCGACTTGGACGGGACCCGGGCAATCGGCGACCGGCGGGTCCCGGGCGACCGACGGGCCCCGGCGGCCGGCGGGTTCGAAGCGCCGGCCGGTACCGCCGTTCTACGGGCCTCAGCAGCCCTTCTTCGACGTGGTGGGCGTCGGCTGCGGCGCGGCGAGCTTCGCCGTGGCGCGGTCGGCGTCCTTCTTCGTGGCCAGGGACTTGAAGGCGTCGCCGATGATCAGGTCGACGGCGGCGCCCTTGCGGGCGGCGTCGGTGCGGCGCTCGGCGGCCGGGAGCTGACCGGCCAGGACCGGCAGCGAGGTGTCGCGGGAGGCGGTCGCGCCGAGGAGTATGCCCGTGCCCTTGACCTTCTTGTCGAACTCCTTGGGCGCGTTGCCCACGTCGCCGATGCGGAAGCCGCGCTTCTTCAGCTCGTCGGCGGTCTTCTGGGCGAGGCCGGTGCGGGTGGTCGCGTTGAGCACGTTGACGGTGATCGTGCGGGGCGCGGGCAGGCCCTTCACCGTGCTCGCCGCGTTCGCCGTGGCTTTCGCGGTCTTGGTCTTCGTCCTGCCGTCGGGGGCGCAGGTCCCGCCCGGACCGGCCGCCGAGGCCCGGTCGCCGCCGGTGAAGACGTCCACGAGCTGGAGCGTGCCCCAGCCGAGCATGCCGAGCGCGACGACGGACGCGGTGATCAGGAGCACGAGCCTGCCACGCCGGCGGGGAGGACGCATCCGAGGGTATTTGTCCCCCGTGATGCGGTACTGGCCGCCCATGCCGGGGGGAGTCAGCATGCTCATGGGCGCAGCGTAGTGCGCCCGGGCGGCAATGCCTACTAGATGATCATTCGATGCCGTCCAGGTGAACCCGAAAGGGGCAACCCGTTGCCGGTAGGCGTCGTCAGTCCAGCTCGAGCACCCGCGCGTGCAGCACTTGACGCTGCTGGAGCGCCGCCCGCACCGCGCGGTGGAGGCCGTCCTCCAGATAGAGGTCGCCCCGCCACTTCACGACGTGCGCGAAGAGGTCGCCGTAGAACGTGGAGTCCTCGGCGAGCAGGGTTTCCAGGTCGAGCTGCTGCTTGGTCGTCACGAGCTGATCGAGGCGGACCGGGCGCGGCGCGACGTCCGCCCACTGCCGGGTGCTTTCCCGGCCGTGGTCGGGGTACGGCCGTCCGTTTCCGATGCGCTTGAAGATCACACGGAAAGCCTACCGGCCCCGACGTCGCGGGCGCAGCCATGGAGGTCGAGTGCGACCCTGGAAAAGGCGCGGTAAATGCGGTGAAGCGGGGCGAAAGTGATCGGCTGCGCTTCGGTCGTGTCCGTTCGGCGTCCGGCCGACCGCACAGACCGCGCGCGGACCGTCTGCGCAGACCCACTGCACAGACCCACTGCGCAGACCGACCGCACAGGCCGACCGCACAGAACGACCACCCGGACCGTAGCCCGGACCGGCACCGGGCGAGTCCGACGACAGGCCCGAGAGACCGCGAGACCGAGGGGTCGTCCATGACAGACCGCGAGACCGTGCCGTCGCCCTCCGCATCCGTACCCGGCAGCGGGCAGGCCCTCCCCGAGGAGGCCCTGCGGATCGCCTCCGGTTACGCCTTCGCCGGGCCCGCCCTCGACCTGGGCGCGCTGCTGTGGGACGGCCGGTGCCTGCCCGACGCGCAGGTGCGCATCCCGCTGCCGATGCTCAACCGGCACGGCCTGGTCGCCGGCGCGACCGGCACCGGCAAGACCAAGACGCTCCAGCTGATCGCCGAGCAGCTCTCGGCGCAGGGCGTGCCCGTGTTCCTGGCCGACATCAAGGGCGACGTCTCCGGGATCGCGGCGCCGGGCGAGGCGGGCGACACGGTGCGCTCGCGCGCCGCCGAGGTGCGCCAGGAGTGGGCGGCGACCGGTTTCCCGGCCGAGTTCTACGCGCTAGGCGGCATCGGCCACGGCATCCCGGTCCGGGCGACCGTCACCAGCTTCGGTCCGGTGCTGCTGTCCAAGGTGCTCGGGCTGAACCCGACCCAGGAGCAGTCGCTCCAACTGGTCTTCCACTACGCGGACGCCAAGGGCCTGGAGCTGGTCGACCTCAAGGACCTCCGGGCGGTCGTCGCCTTCCTCACCTCCGACGAGGGCAGGGCCGAGCTGCGCGGGCTCGGCGGGGTGTCCACGGCCACGGCCGGGGTGATCCTGCGCTCCCTCACGGCGTTCGAGGCGCAGGGCACGGGCGCGTTCTTCGGGGAGCCGGAGTTCGACACGGCCGAGCTGATCCGCACGGCGGACGACGGGCGCGGGATGGTCTCCGTCCTGGAGCTGGCCGCCGTACAGGACAGACCGCAGCTGTTCTCCACGTTCCTGATGTGGCTGCTGGCCGATCTCTTCCACGACCTGCCGGAGGTCGGCGACGTCGAGAAGCCGAAGCTGGTCTTCTTCTTCGACGAGGCGCATCTGCTGTTCGAGGACGCGTCCGAGGCGTTCCTCGACTCGATCACCCGGACCGTGCGGCTGATCCGCTCCAAGGGCGTCGGCGTCTTCTTCGTGACGCAGACCCCGAAGGACGTGCCCGCCGACGTCCTCGGCCAGCTCGGCAACCGGGTCCAGCACGCCCTGCGCGCGTTCACCCCCGACGACCAGAAGGCGCTCAGGGCGACGGTGCGGACGTTCCCCCGTTCGGCCTACGACCTGGAGGAACTGCTCACCGGCCTCGGCACCGGCGAGGCCGTCGTCACCGTCCTCAGCGAGAAGGGGGCCCCGACCCCGGTCGCCGCGACCCGGTTGCGCGCCCCGGAGTCCCTGATGGGCCCGATCGACCCGGCCGCCCTGGACGGGGCCGTGCGCTCGTCGCCGCTGCACGGACGCTATGCACAGGCTGTGGACAGGGAGTCGGCGCACGAGCGGCTGGCGGCGGAGAAGGAGACGCGGTCGGAGGAGAAGCGGGCGGAGGAGGAAAAGCGGGCGTCGGAGAAGAAACGGCCGACGGACGCCCCCGGGGAACAGCAGCCCCGGCAGCGGCGGGAACCGCGCACGAGGGAACCGCGCGACGACCGGGACGTCTCCGTCGTGGAGCAGGTCGTCGGCAGCGGGGTGTTCCGGTCGCTGGCCCGCTCGGTCGGCACCCAGCTCGGCCGGGAGATCACCCGCTCCCTCTTCGGCACGGCCCGCCGCAGGCGCTGAGGCCCCGCGCCAGGGCGATTTGGGAGGTCACGGCCCGTCCCCGACCGGAGCGAAGCCCGAGCCCGAGTGGCGAAGGCCACAAAGGCATTTGGCGCCCGAAAGCCTTGAAGCGCCCGACAGTGTACGAATGTGGATATGCGGGAAACGGCTTGCATTCGGGCGGAGTGCAGGGTGGTTGTCTTGACGCCAAGGTAATTATCGATCAATGGGGTCAGAAACGAAAGGGCAGTGCGGGCGGGAAAAAGAAACCGCCTCCGGAAAATGTTTTCCGGAGGCGGGTGCCGGGCGGATTGTTGACTACTGGACTTCCGTCGACCCCGTGACGGTCTGGGAAGGCCTCCTGACCCTGCCGAACGCAGCGATCTTCCGCTCGTCGGGGAATCGGTACTGGCGGTAGCCGGTGGTGACCAGCCCGGCCTCGCGCAGGACCTTGAGGGCGTTCTCGACCGTGGCGCGGCTGACGCCGAGCGCGTCGGCGAGGTCGGTCTGCGAGGGGCCCTCGATCATCCGGCCATAGCTCGCACAGGGGACGGCGCACCGGTCGAGAAGGTGGACGAAGAGCCCGGCGAGTCGCTGCTCGGGAGGCAGGGTGCGACGGTTGTAGACGCGCTCTCCCGTGACGAGCTGGTCCGCCAGCACCTTCCCCAGGGCGGTCGCCAGGGTGCCGTTGTACTCGGCGAAGGCGCGCATGCGCGACAGGGGGACGGCGAGGGTGAGGGTGGTGTTGAGACACCGCGCCGTCGGTGCGTGGAGCTCTTCGTTGAAGATCTCGGCAACGCCGAGGACGGCCCCGGCCCCGTGGATGCGCACGGTCGCGTCCTCGCCGTAGACGGACTCCTCGTACACGCAACCGGACAGCACTATGTGGACCGTCGAACCGACCGAACCCCGCAGTTGGGAGCCGCGGCTGCTCGACCGGGTCGACAGGCTGCCGGCGAACTCGTGACGCGCACCGGGGGAGAGCTCGGACAGGAACGGGTTGAGGTCGATCAGCGCCTGCATCGCGCGGGAGCCGGACAGGCCGTGACCCACCCGGCCGGTCTCCGCGTCGAAGGCGTACACCGAGTTGCCGAGGACCATGGGCTGCGTACCGCTCATGCGGTACCGGGGGACGCGCCTGGCCAGCGGGGCGGCGCTGCGCCTTTCCGTCTCGCCCATCAGGAGGGCACCCCCCGGGCTGCGCCGGCGTCCGGTGTGACCGAAGGGCTTGCTGCCGGGGCCGCGCCACCGGGCGCGGCCGGCTCCACCGTCACGGTGGCCGTGGGTGCGGGCGCCGACGGCGTCGAGAGCGGCTCGATGATGCGGGGGACCACGGCGAACAGAACGGCGACCGCCCCCAGCGCGACCGCGATGCGTGCGGGGGCGGACGACAGCGTCCTGACGACGAGTACGGCAGTTGTCGCGGTGATCGCAACGATCGTGACCGCGGCCGTGAGGTAATCCATTTCCTCGGTCCTTCTGAAGTTGTGCGAGAGCTTTGGCCGGTCCAGCGATGTAAGTTGGACATAAGCGGTTCCCGGTCGAGTGGTTAGGTCGACAAAGAAGGGACACCGCCTTGATCCAGCAGGATATAGCACGGCGCATGAGTCGCGGAAACATCACCCTTGAAACAGGGATTTGCCGCTCCGGCTGCTGGGTGGCGCCGCCGTTCGGATTCCATAGAGAACGGGAATTACTGACGGGTAACGCTCGACACTCCCGAACTCTAGGGAATGGTTCTGCGGTGTCGGCCGTTACATTGAGCGGAGCTGACGTTGTGCCTGGCCGGTCCAGCGACAGCTTGTCGGGGTTCCCTCCGGGGGTGGTTCCCCGGAGGGCCCCGACCATTGACCAGGCCCCTTACCTGCAGCAACGCAGTGGCGAAGCACAGAGGATGAACGGAACAGTGGCGGCGCCCCAGGCGCCGCCACTCGTCGCTTCCAAGGGGCGCTCGAGCCCGGACGTCCACGGTTCCGGGCACAGGGGAGACCGAATCATACCGGCGGACTTCGACATCGCGGGTGCGCAGCGCGCAGCGTGTCCCCCAGAGGGAGGACCGGGCCGACGCCGGTCCTGGCGGCGCTTCTCCGGCAGGGCGTGCGACTCCTGTCGTGGCCGTGGGAGCCGGCCGACGGGGCCGACCGGGCGACGCCTAGGCCCCGGCCTTCCCGCCGCCCTTCCCCCCGGTCTGCCCGGCCTTCGCCGTCTTGGCCGCCCTGGCCGCCGCCTTCATCTCCTGCTTGTGCGCCCGCACCTTGACCAGTGACTCGGGCCCGGTGATGTCGGCGACCGAGCGGAAGGAGTCCGGCTCTCCGTAGGAACCGGCGGCCTCGCGCCAGCCGGTCGGTCGGACGCCGAGCTGCTTGCCGAGCAGGGCGAGGAAGATCTGGGCCTTCTGCTGGCCGAACCCGGGCAGGTCCTGGAGCCGGCGCAGCAGCTCGCGCCCGTCGGTCACACCCTTCCAGACCAGCTCGGCGTTGCCGTCGTAGTGCTCCACGAGGTACTGGCACAGCTGCTGCACGCGCTGGGCCATCGAGCCCGGATAACGGTGCACGGCCGGCTTCTCGGAGAGCAGCGCCGCGAACGCCTCCGGGTCCTGGGCGGCGATCCCGTGCGCGTCGAGGTCGTCCGAGCCGAGCCGGTCGGCGATCGTGCGGGGCCCCTTGAACGCCCACTCCATGGGGATCTGCTGGTCCAGCAGCATGCCTACCAGCGCGGCGAGCGGGCTGCGCCCGAGCAGCGCGTCGGCCTCGGGGTCCAGGGCGAGGTGAACAGTGACGTCCATGCACCGATGATCCCGCACCCGGCGGTCCGGGGCGCGCGCAAGAGGGCGCGCAAGACGGCGACCGGCGGCCTGCCCACGGGCGCCTGCCTCCCGCGACCGGGCGGCCGGGGCGGGACGCATCCAGGCGTCCGCGGGCAGGCGGCCAGGCGGGACGCATCCCAGTGTCCCCGGGGCAGCAAGCCCGCGGACACCTGCCCGCGGTCGGGTGCCGGGGAGCGGGCGGCGGGGCCGGGGACGCCGTGATGCGACGTGCGGGGCACGGGCCGGGGTCGCTGGAAGTCCCGTGCCCCGCCCGTCGCCCATGGCGTGCCCTGCTCCTGCCGCCCGCACCCGGTCGGTGATCGTCGTGCGCGGAGAGCCGGGTACGATGCGGCACGACGAACTTAGGCGAGCCTAACCTAAAGCGCTGCCCGACCTGAAAGCACTGAGGGACCACAGGGTGACCATCGAGATCTACCGGGATGCCTGGGGCATTCCGCATCTGCGTGCCTCCGGCGTGCTGGAGCTGGCCCGTGGGCAGGGCCGCGTCACCGCCCTCGACCGCGCCTGGCAGCTCGAGGTCGAACGGCACCGCGCGCAGGGCACGTCGGCGTCCTTCCTCGGGGCCGGGGGTGGGGCCGTGGCCTGGGACGTCCTGGCCCGGCGCGCCCGGCTGGACGACACCGCCCGGCGCTGCTTCCGGCAACTCGCCGACCGGGACCCCGAGTCGGCGGACTGGATACGGGCGTACGTCGACGGAGTCAACGAAGGGCTCCCCGAAGGAGCCCGCCGGACACCGGAGTTCGCCGAGACGGGGCTGCGGGTGGGCCGTTGGGAGCCCTGGACGCCGTTCGGCATCTGGCTCGGCACGCATCTGCTGTTCGCCGGGTTCCCGGCCAAGCTCTGGCGCGACCAGGTCGTACGGCACCTGGGCGCGGACGCGGTCGGGCTGTTCGCCGCCGACGGTCCCGGCACCTCGGGCAGCAACGGCTGGCTGGTGGCGGGGGAGCGGACCGTGAGCGGGCGGCCGGTCATCGCCGGCGACCCGCACCGGTTCATCGAGGAACCCGGCGTGTACCAGCAGATCCGGCTGGCCTGCCCGGAGTTCGACGTCGTCGGCCTCGCCGTCCCCGGCATCCCCGGGGTCGCCCACTTCGGCCACGCCGGCTCCGTCGCTTGGGCCATCACCAGCGCCATGGCCGACTACCAGGACCTGTACCGGGAGCGGCTGCGGCGCACCGGGGCCGGTGTGGAGGCCCTCGGCCCGGACGGACGCTGGCGGCGGGCCCACCGGCACACCGAGTACGTGGAGGTCGCCGGCGAGGAACGGGTGCCCGTCGAGGTGATCGAGACGGACCGCGGACCGGTCGTCGCCGGGGGCCCCGAGGGCCTGGACGACGGCACGCCCCTCGCGCTCGCCCTGCGGTACCCGCCCCGCGTCACCGGCGACCTCGGCTTCGGCGCGCTGCTGCCGCTGCTGCGGGCCCGCACGGTGGCCGACGTCGACCGTGCGCTCGACCGCTGGGTGGAGCCGGTCAACGTCGTGCAGGCCGCCGACGCCGACGGGGGCACGCTGTACCGGGTCGCGGGACGGGTGCCGGTGCGGTCCGACGAGAACCGGCTGCGTCCGGTGCCCGCCTGGGAGCCCGGCCACGAGTGGACCGGCTGGCACGAGACGCCGCGGGGCCGGCTCGCCGACGGGACCGCCGTCATGGCCAACCAGCGCAGCGGCCCCGCCGGCCCGCTCGGCACCGAGTTCGCCCCCGAGCACCGCGCCGACCGCATCACGGCGCTGCTCGGCGAGAAGGAGCGCTGGGCCCCCGGCGACATGCCGGCCGTCCACATGGACACCCACCTCGCCTCCGCCGCGCCCCTGCTCGACCGCGTCGCCGCCCTCGACGGCCTCACCCCGGCCGCCGCCGGGCTCCGCGCCGGCCTGCTGGCCTGGGACCGCCGCATGGACGCCGGCAGCGAGACGGCCGCCGCCTTCGCCGACCTGCGCACCGCGGTCGTACTCCGGATCGCCGCCCACCCCGCGTTCGCCGCCCTCGCCGAGCCGCCCGCCTACCCGGAGGCCCTCCAGCCCTGGCTGTCGCTGACCGTGCGCGTCGGCTACGCGCTGGAGCATCTGCTGCGCGCCGACGACCTGTTCGGCGTCGACCGGGACGCGATCGTCCGCGAGGCCCTGGAGGAGACCGCCGGGCTGCCCCGGCGCGCCTGGGGCGACACCCACCGCCTCGCCCCCTGGCGGGCGCTGGGCGGCGGGACGTACGACGAACCGGCGCTGTCCGGGGACCACGACTGCGTGCTGTGCACCTCGTCCGTCCCGGGACTGACCGACCTCGCCGCGCGCTGCCCGGCCGCCCGCTACGTGTGGGACCTGGCCCGGCGCGAGGACAGCCTGTGGGTGGTGCCGCTCGGCGCGTCCGGCGTGCCCGGATCACCGCACCACCGCGACCAGCTCGCCCGGTGGCTCCGGGGAGAACTCGTGCCGGTCGTCACCGACTGGGCCCGTCTGACGAAGGAGACCGACCATGTCTGACCCCAACGCCGGTGCGGAAGCCGGCCCCTACGCCGCCCGCGACGCCGTGCACGTCGAGGAGATCGACGGCTTCGGCGCCGTACGCGTCCTGCCGCTCGACGCGAAGGGCGACGCCGAGCTGATCCACGGCTGGGTCAGCGAGGAACGGGCCGCTTTCTGGGGCATGAACGGCCTGACGCGGGACCAGGTCGCCGAGACGTACGCCCACCTGGACACGCTCACCACCCACCACGCCTTCCTGCTGGTCAAGGACGGCGTCCCGGCCGCCCTGCTGCAGACCTACGAGCCGGAGGCGGACCGCGTCGGCGAGTGCTACGAGGTGCGCCCCGGCGACATCGGCATCCACCTGCTCGTCGCGCCCCCGCCCGCGGACGGGGCACGGTCCGGCTGGACGTCGGCGCTGGTGGCCGCCGTCACCGGATACATGTTCCGCACCCTGGACCGGACGCGCATCGTCATCGACCCCGACGTGGGCAACGAGAAGGCGATCGCCCGCTACGTGCGCCAGGGCTTCGTGGCCGGACCGGTCGTGGTGCTGCCGGAGGTGGACCTCCCGGACGTGTACCTGCCGGAGAAGCGGGCCCAACTCGCCTTCCTGGAGCGGCGGTAGCCGCGGACCGTCAGGAGCCATGACCGGCAGCGGCCGGGCAGTAGCCTTCCGTACGTGACCCCAGACGACGACCGTGTCACCGCACAGGCCCTGATCGCGCACTACGGGATGGAACCGATCCCGCGCGAGGGCGGGCTGTTCCGGCGGACCTGGGCCGGCCCGCCGCGCCCCGACGGACGGCCGGAGGGCACCGCCATCGTCGCCCTGCTGCGGCGCGGCGACCACTCCGCGCTGCACCGGCTGCCCACCGACGAGATCTGGCACTTCCACCTCGGCGACCCGCTGGAACTGCTGCTCCTCGCCCCCGACGGCACCTCCCGCACGGAGGTCCTCGGCCCGGACGTGCTGGGCGGGGAGCACGTCCAGCTGACCGTGCCGGCCGGGACCTGGATGGGCGGGCGGGTGGCCGGGGACGGGACGTGGACGCTGTTCGGCTGCACGATGGCCCCCGGGTTCGCCTACGAGGGGTACGAGCACGGGGACGCGCGGGAGTTGGCGGCGCGGTACCCGGACCGGGCGGCGCTCATCGCCGAACTGGGCCGCCCCTGAAGGGCCGGCCGAGGGCGGGCTGAACACCGGCGGGCCGGCGTCCGTATCCCCTCCGGAGGTGCGGAGGATCCCCTCCGGAGGTGCGGAGGTACGGGGATGCGTGAGCGCGGGCAGAGACAGGGGCAGGGACAGGGACACGGGCGCGGGCAGGGCGGCCGGCGGTGGCTGTTCGGGAGCGCCGCCGCGCTGATCCTGCTGCTTCTCGCCCCCGCGCCCGCCTCCGCGCACGCCGCGCTGCGCGCCACCGACCCCGGCGACGGCACGGTCCTCGACTCCGCCCCGCGCCGGCTCACCCTCTCCTTCACCGAGACCGTCGCCCTCCTGGACGACTCGGTCCGGGTCATCGACCCCGCCGACCGTCCCGTGGACACGGGCCGCGCCGCACACGCGGGCGACCGCTCCGACACCGTCCGCGTGGGCCTCCCCGCACGCCTCGCCGACGGCACCTACACGGTGGCCTGGCGGGTGGTGTCGGCGGACGGCCACCCCGTCTCCGGGGCGTTCGTCTTCTCCGTCGGCGCGCCCTCGGCGACCGCCGCGACCGTCGCCGCCCCGACCGAGGACCCGGCCGTCGCCTCCCTCTACAACACCGCCCGCTACGCCGCGTACGGCGGCCTCGCCCTGCTCGTCGGCGTCACGGTGTTCCTCGCCGCCGTGGTGCGCGGCCCCGCGCCGGCCGCGCTGCGCGGGCTGCTCACGGCGGCCTGGCCGACCCTGCTGCCGTCCACGGCCGCGCTGCTGCTCCTGCGCGGCCCCTACGCACGCGGCACCGGCCTGGCCGACGCCCTCGACCCGGCGGTCCTCACGGCCACGCTCACCACCCGTCCGGGAGCCGCGCTGACGACCAGGCTGGCGCTCCTCGCGGCGGCCTGGGCGCTCCTACGGCGCCTGCTCGGCGCCTCGGCCCGCCCGCACCCCGCCCGGCTGGTCGAGGAGACCGGCGAGACGGCGAACACGACCGCGCGCGGAGCACGACCGGTCCCCGGCGTCCCGGCCGTCGCCCTCGCCGTCGCGCTGGCCCTCACCTGGGCGGCGGCCGAGCACGCCTCCGCCGGGATACAGGTGCCGGCGGCGATGACGTCGTCGGTGCTGCACCTGCTCGCCATGGGCGTGTGGCTGGGCGGGCTCACGGCCCTGCTCACGGTGGCGTACCGCGCCCCCGGCGACCTCACCGCCGCCCACGTCGCCCGCTTCTCCCGCCTCGCCCCCGCCTGTGTGGCCGTCCTCGCGCTGACCGGCGTCTACCAGTCCTGGCGGAGCCTCGGCTCCTGGGACGCGCTGACGGGGACGACGTACGGGAGGGTGCTGCTGGTGAAGCTGGGCGCGGTGACGGCGCTGCTGTCGGCGGCGGCGCTGTCCCGTCGCCGGGTGCGGGGGTGGGCGGCGAGGTCGGCGGAAGGGGCGGTGGCGGGTCCGGCGGAGGGGCCGGTGGAAGGGGCGGTGGCGGGTCCGGCGGAGGGGGACGCCGGGGACGACGGTCACCGGCGTGCCCTGCGGCGATCGGTGCTGGCGGAGGTCCTGACCGGCGTGGCCGTCCTGGTCGTCACGACCCTCCTCACGATCACCCTTCCGGGCCGCGCCGCCTCCGAGAGCGCCTCCGCCGCGACGCCGGACGCGCCCACGTCCTCCAGCACCCTCGTTCCCTTCGACGTGGGCACCCCCAACGGCCACGGCAAGGTCCAGCTCGACCTCGCCCCGGGCCGCGTCGGCCGCAATCAGCTCCAGGCCGTCGTCTTCGGCCCCGACGGAGGCATCGTCACCGTCCCCGAACTGCGCCTGACCCTCGCCCTCCCCGCCCAGGACGTCGGCCCCCTCGACGCCGCCCTGGAGAACCGCGGCGGCTACTGGGCCACGGACCGCCTCCGGCTGCCCCTGCCGGGCGTCTGGACGATGCGGATCACGATCCGGACGTCGGAGATCGACCAGGTGACGGTGGAGCGGCGGGTGCGGGTGGGGGCGTGAGGCGAGGTGCGTCGTGGACCGGGCGGACTCGGCGGGCGTTGCGTGCGGTGTTCGCTCCCTGGCGTGGTACTCGTCGGTCGCAGCACCCCGTACTGACCGCGACACCCCGGACCGACCGCGACACCCCGTACTGACTGGACACCCCATCCTGACCGAAGCACCCCGTACGGCCGCAGCACCCCATCCTGACCACAGCACCCGTGCTGACCGCAGCGACCTGAATGGGCACGCCCTGACTGGGGACGCCGGCATGCAGACTTTCCTCCCCCACCCCGACTTCCGGGCCTCGGCCCTGGCCCTGGACCGTCGCCGGCTCGGGAAACAGCGGGTCGAGGCGCTGCAGGTGCTGCGCGGCCTGATCGTGCCGGGCTACGGATGGCGGCACCACCCGGCCGTACGGATGTGGGCCGGCTACGAGGAGGCGCTGGTCCGCTACGGCCTGGAAATGTGCGGGGTGTGGCGTGAGCAGGGCCACCAGGACAGCTGCGCGGCGACGCTCGTGGCCGATCTGCTCGCCTTCCGCCCCGGCACGTCGGTCCGCCGTCAGCCGCTGCTGGCCGCGGCCGGGGAACTGCCGCCGTGGCTCGGCGACGACGCCTTCCACCTCAGTCACCGCTCGGCGTTGGTGCGCAAGGATGCAAAGACGTACGCCCCCCGCTTCCCCGGCGTGCCGGACGACCTGCCGTACGTCTGGCCGAAGTCGGACCGGTCGGGCGAGCCCTCGACGGAGGCATGACGAGTACCGGCGGCAGCCGATGCCCCCGCGCCGCCCGCTATCGTTCGATGCGAACATCGGACATTCGGAGCGGCATGCGACAGACAGATGTGCGAGCCGAGGAGCCGTACGGTGCCGTCGCGGCCCCCGGCGGGGCCACCGCAGCGCGTACGCCCGACGAGGGCCCGCCCGTGCGTGACGCACCCGCGGGCGACGGACCCGTGCGTGACGCGCCGGTACGCGACGGCGGCTGGCCCCGGACCTGGCCCCTGCTGCTCCTCGCGGCGGCGGTGCTTCCCGGAGCGCTGCTCTTCGCCGTCGGTCGCTGGGGCGACGAGCCGGCCGTACAGGCCTGGCGGACCGTATGCCTCTCGATCACCGTGCAGGCGCTGCCGTTCCTGCTGCTCGGCACGGCCCTGTCCGGAGCGATCAACGCGTTCGTGCCGGCGAGCGTGTTCACCCGCCTCCTGCCCCGCAACCCCGCCCTCGCGGTCCCGGTCGCCGGCGCAGCCGGGGTCGTCCTGCCCGGCTGCGAGTGCGCGTCCGTCCCGGTCGCCAAGAGCCTGATCGGCAGGGGCGTCACCCCCGCCGCGGCCTTCGCCTTCCTCCTCTCGGCCCCCGCCATCAACCCGGTCGTCCTCACCACCACGGCGATCGCCTTCCCCGGCAGCCCCGAGATGGTGCTGGCCCGGCTGCTCGCCTCCCTCGCCACCGCCGCCGTGATGGGCTGGCTGTGGCTCTGGCTGGGCCGGGAGAAGTGGCTGCGGCCGTCCGTACGGCACACCGGGCACCGCCCGGGCCACAGCCGCTGGACGGAGTTCCGCCTCGGCTTCCAGCACGACTTCCTGCACGCGGGCGGCTTCGTCATCGTAGGCGCCATGGCGGCGGCCACCTTCAACGTGGCCGTGCCCGGCTCGGTCGTCGACGCCTTCGCCGACTCTCCCTGGCTGTCGGTGCTCTTCCTGGCCGCGCTCGCCATCGTCCTGTCGGTCTGCTCGGAGGCGGACGCTTTCCTCGCGGCGTCCCTCACCGGCTTCTCACCCACCGCCCGGCTGACGTTCATGGTGGTCGGCCCGATGGTCGACCTCAAACTGATCGCCCTCCAGGCCGGCACCTTCGGGCGGACCTTCGCCTTCCGCTTCTCCGCGGCCACGGCGGTCGTCGCGATCCTGTGCAGCGCGCTCATCGGAGGAGTACTGCTGTGAAGCGCCCCCTGCAGGCGACCCTGCTCATCCTCAGCGGCCTCGGCCTGCTCCACGCGACCGTCCTCACCGACCTCTATCTGCGGTACGTCAGGGACTGGATGCGCCCGCTGCTGATCGCGTCGGGCGTGGTGCTGCTGGTGCTGGGACTGGCGGAGGCATGGTCGGCACGAGCCGGCACGGAGAAGCAGGACGACACCCACGGCCACGGCGATGACGGCCCCGGCCGAGACCACACCGATGACCACGGCCACGACCACTCCAAGGTCCCCCGCGTGGCGTGGCTGCTGTTCCTCCCGGCCCTGAGCCTGCTCGTCTACGCCCCGCCGTCCCTGGGCGCCTACACCGCCGCCCGCCAGGACACCAAGCCGGTCGTGCGGCAGGACGGCTTCGACCCGCTGCCCGCGACGTCCCCCGTCCCGCTGACGCTTCGCGACTTCATCGGCCGCGTCCAGCAGGACCGTGAGCAGTCCCTGAAGGGCCGCACGGTCCGGATGACGGGCTTCGTGACCCCCGGCGAAAAGGGCGGGACCTGGTACCTGACCCGCCTCCTGATCAGCTGCTGCGCGGCGGACGCCCAGACGGTCAAGATCCGTGTCCACGGCACACCGGCCCCGCCCGCCGACACCTGGGTGACGGTCGTGGGCACCTGGCACCCCACCGGAACCCTGGGCACCCCCTCCGCCGCCCCGGCCCTGGACGCCGACACCGTCACCGAGACCACCCGCCCTCCGAACGCCTACACGGACGCCCTCCCCCTCCCGGCCTCCCGCTGAGGCACGCCCGCCCGCTCAGGCGGGGAGTACCGTGAAGCGAGGGGGCCTTTGGGCGGTGCCGTCCCCGGCAGACAGGCAGGCGAGCGCGATGTCCGACTCCGACTCCCCGCAGGTGACCAGGCCCCTGCCCGACGCCGTCCACCAGGCGGTCCCGCGACCCGGAACGGCCGTCGTACGGCTAGAGACGACCCATGACCGGCAGGGCGCGCTCGACGGGGCGTGGTGGCCCCGTTCCCGCGATGTCGCCCGCGAGCTGCCCGGCCTCGTCACCGCGCTGACCGAGTATCTCGGGCCCATCACCCGCGTCGGCCTGGACAGCGACGCCTGGGAGGAACTGCCGACGCGGATGACCATCGACGGCCGCGTCGTCCACATCGACTCCTTCCCGGTCGGCGACGACACCGTCCTCATCACCCGAAGCAGCCGGGATCTCTTCTCCCTCGTCGTCGTCCCGCCGCACGCGACGCCCGACGCCGCGCACGCCGCCATGGCGGCGGCCGTGCGCGCCGACGGCCGTACGCAGGCGCAGCAGATCCTCATCGACACCGGCACGGCACGTGCCGACCCGGGGCACCCGACGTGATCGTCCGGTGCCGCGGGAGACGACGGCGTGGGCGAGCGGGTCCCACGGCGGGTCGATCGCCCACGCCGGGCGCACGGCCCACGGGCTCGGACGCCGCGAGGAGTACGCTGAAGGAACCGACGACATGCCGAGCACGGGCATTCGCGCCCGTACCGTCTCTCGGTGATCGAATACGCCGGGCCGGCTCCGGCCCGCCCGGGGCAGGGTTCGCGTCATGACTGCGACCATCTTCCGCCCGATGACGTCCGAAGGCCGGCACCCCACGTCCCCCGTGCGTCTGTCCCTCGCTCCCACCGCCTCCGCACCCCTTCTGCTGGACGGCGCCTGGTGGCCGCGCTCGCGCGACCTCACCGCCGAACTGCCCGCCCTGGTGTCCGTCCTCGATCCGCTGTGGGGACGGATCACCCGGGTCACGGTGAATCCGGCCCAGTGGCCGGTCGTACCGCGCAAGGTGCCCGTCGCCGGGCACATGGTGAAGGTGGGCTGGTTCCGCTTCGAGCAGGACGCGCACGAACTCCTCCTGCTCTCCTGCCACATGGGCCGCTGGAACCTGCTGGTGGTTCCCCCGCGGACGCCTCCGGCCGTTGCTGCCTGGCTGATGGCCGTCGCGAGCGACCCGCGCCGCACCGTGACCGCGAGCCGTCTGATGGCGGATGCCGCGCACCTGGCGGCGAGTGCCGAGGCAGACCGCGCCGGGGAGGCGGTCTGGGAGTTCGAAGGGGGACACGAAGCCGGCGCCGGCGTGACTTCGCCGCGGGGCCGGGTGGCCCCCGCAGCGTCGGCGGACCAACCGGAAAGGGTGTGAGGACCATGGACGTCCTCGTGACGGTGCTCGCGCTGCTGGCGGTGATCGCGGCAGGCGTGTTCCTCATCCACCGGCTCAACGCGCAGCACGGCGACAGGATCGCCGCCTTCCACTACGGCCGCGACGGCGTGGTCGCACCGGGCCGCAAACCCACGGGCAGGAAGCCGACACGCCGTACGGCCGCCACGACGAACGGCGCCGGCGAGCGCCGGGACCACCGTGACGGCGGACGCGGACGGCTGCGCCCTCGACGCCGTACCCACAGCTGATCTGTGTGATCCCCGCTGAATGACGTGAGCCCCACTGAATGAGGAGTCATGCCCCCGCCACGGTTCAGTGTCCAGCACCAGAACTGCGGATCCCACGCTGCGATCACCGTCGTGGGCGACATCGACCTGACCACGGCGCCATTCATCCGTACCGCGCTGGCCCAGTGCCTGCACGACCTGACCCGCACCGTCGACGTCGACCTCACGGCGGTCGGCTTCTGTGACGTCAGCGGGCTGAACGTCTTCCTCGCGGCCTCGGAGACCCTCAGCCGGACCGGCCGGACCGGAGCGCTCCTGCGCCTGCTCTGCCCGCCGCAGTCCTTGGTCCGCGTCGTGGAGATCACGGGCTCCGACCTCCTGCCGCGCTCCCCGGTCCCAGCCGGTGAGCCCTGGCAGGAAGGCCCATCACTCACGCCGGCTGACCGAAGCGCCACCCCGATCCGGACCGTGCCCGTGCACCCGTCCACAACCTCGCAGGGCAGTACGCCTAGGCGGCCTGGCCGCGGGTCCCCCGGAGCGGTTCTCCGGCGCGATGGAGGCTGGTGAGTGCCAGCCGGTAGGAGGCGATCAGGCCCGTCTGCGTGTACTCGACGCCCAGGTCGCGGCAGTACCGCCGGACGATGGCGCGGGCCTTGCGGAGGTTGGGGCTGGGCATGCTCGGGAACAGGTGGTGCTCGATCTGGTGGTTCAGGCCGCCGAGCACGAGGTCGGTGAACCGGCCGCCGCTGACATTGCGCGAGGTGAGCACCTGGCGGCGGAGGAAGTCCGGGCGGTCGTCGGCCGACAGGATCGGCATGCCCTTGTGGTTGGGGGCGAACACCGAGCCGAGGTAGAGGCCGAACAGGCCCTGGTGGACGCCGAGGAAGGCGAACGCCATGCCGGGCGGCAGGACCCAGAACAGGGCGGTCAGGTAGAGCGCGCAGTGCGCGAACAGCAGGGTGCCGTCAAGCCTCCGGTGCTTGAGCCGGCGGTCGGCGATCGCCCTGCCGCTCGCCACGTGCAGGTTGAAGCCCTCCAGCGTGAGCAGGGGGAAGAACAGGAAAGCCTGCCGGCGGCCGAGCAGACGGGGCAGTCCGGTGGCGGCGCGGGCCTGGTCCTGGGACCAGACGAGCAGGTCGGGGGCGATGTCCGGGTCGAGGTCCTCGGTGTTGGGGTTGGCATGGTGACGGGTGTGCTTGTCCTGCCACCAGCCGTACCCCATGCCGATCGACGCACCCCCGATCCGCCCGCACACCTCGCTGGCACGGCGCCTGCGGAACACCTGCCGGTGGGCCACGTCATGAGCGACCAGGGCCACTTGCCCGTACATGACGGCCATGAAGGCGGCGACCGTCAACGTCCACCACGAGGGGCCGACGAGGACGAACGCGACCCATCCGACGGCGTAGAGCGCGGTCACCGCGGTGATCCGTAACGTGTAGTAGCCGGGGCGGCGCCTCAGCAGTCCGGCATCCGCGATCTTCCTCGAAAGCCGGGCGAAGTCGCTGCCGGGGGTGCCGGGTGTGCCGGAGCGAGGGGCGGTGGTGCTGACAGTGGTCATGACGGCGAAACTCTCTGCGAAGCGGGCGGGCGGCTCGGAGCGGCCCCGGGTGAGGCGGGCGCGGGATGAAGGCGTACACGAACGGGGTCCCCTGCCCGGGGATGTCACACGGTCGTCGGGAACGGTCCTCGGACTCCCCCGCCGCCGTGGGGTGCGCGGTCGTCCAGCGCGGTGGCCATGAGGGACACGGCGGCTTCCTCCGTCGCCTCCGGTGGGACGACGAGCAGGTCCCAGCGGCCGTGGCCGGGCGAGAGCAGGACGACGGTGTCCGGGGCGTGCGGCGCGGCGGCCTTGTGCAGGCGTACGACCTGGTTGGCGACGAGCATGCGCCCCGGTGCCACCGACCAGGCGGTGGCGTTCACGGTGACGCCGACGATGTCGCCCCACGCGGTCGGCAGCGCGGCGAGCAGTTGCGGGAGCTGTGCCAGGAGGTCGCGGGAGTGAGGCCACCACACTCCGTCGATCCGGCGCGGCAGCACGCCGCGGGGCGCGAGACGCAGACGAAGGAGAGGGAGGGGGAGGGGCGGGGCAGACTGCGCGGCCTGGCTTGCGTTCATCACGTGAGGGTTCTCTCTGACGAGGTGGGTTTGCCGGGGCGCTTCGGCAGGGTGGGGGGCCGCCGCGGTGGGTGATGGTTCGGTGGGGGTGGTCCGGCCGTACGGCGGGCGGCGAGACGGTCCGCTGCGGACCGGCGCATCGCACCCCGGACCGCGGAGCTCGAGAACGCGCATCGACGGCGGCCGACGGTCGACCTGCCTCGGTTGGAACCGGCGGTGTGCTGTCGGTCGGGGACGGCGCGGTGGAAGTCGTGCGGACGTGCCGGCTCTCGTCGAAGGAGAGCAGCGCCGGCGGCCACCGAGAGTTCGGGGTGCGGGCGTATACGGCGGGACGCGGGGACCGTTCCGGGTGACGGGCCGCCAGTGGACACCGGGGGTGGAGCCGGTCCGCCACCGGCGCGCCGAATGCCCTCGGTCCCCTCAGTCTACTCCCCGGCGCGTAAGGGCGGCGTGACGGCCAGTCAGAGGTCCGGACGTCGGAGCCGGGGCCTCGGAGACCTGGTTCCAGGTGACTCACGTGGCGACTTTGGGCATGGGGAGGCCACGCACCCCGTGGATGGTCTGGACCATGCACAAACCCCAGGTCGCTGACCTGGGGTTTCTCTATGGAGCGGGTGACGAGAATCGAACTCGCGCTCTCAGCTTGGGAAGCGACGGCGCTTGTCAGGCCATGTGGCCTCTGACCTGGTCATACGCGGCTGATACCGGGCCGTCGGCGTGCTGGATCACACTGTTGTTCACCGTAGCTGTCCGCTCTCACGGGCACGCTGTGGGCACGCGTCAGAAGCACCGAGCCGCAAGCTGCGTGTGGCGGTGCGCGGCGAGCTCGGTGCCCTGTCGTGGAGAGTGCCCCTGGGATGGTCGTTGCAGCCGCACAGGCGCTACCCCGGGAAGTCGCTGACGGCCCTGCCCGAATTACCGTTCACGAGGATGCGAGGGGTGAGGCGGAGGCACCCCGTTCTTGTGCCGACCTGCGCCACCCAGGGCAACGGCCAGATATCGCCTGTTACGCCTTCCATCTTCATGGAATGGCTGGTCGGGTGCACCCTGGATCACTGTGTCGGCCTCTAGCCACCGGTCTCTGTCAATGCAGCCCATGTTAATGCTTGCATTAACATGGTGCTCGTGGCTCAATGGGAAGTGGTCCTCGTCGCGGAGGTCGCGGCGTGGTTCGAGGCGCTGGCCGGGGAGGACTGGGGCAGTGCCGAACAGGTGGAAGACGCCATCGACATGCTGGCGGCCACGGGCCCGACGCTCGGTCGTCCACTGGTCGACCGGATCAAGGGTGCCGACAATCATCACTTGAAGGAGCTGAGACCGGGATCGTCCGGGAGCAGCGAGATCCGGATCCTCTTCGCTTTCGATCCGGTGCGCCGGGCAGTGCTGCTGGTGGCCGGCGACAAGGCCGGAAACTGGCAGCGTTGGTACGACGTCAACGTCCCGATCGCCGAGGAGCGCTACCGGGCGCATGTGGCCGATCTTGAAACCAGGGAGTACGAATGAGCACGGTCAGCTGGGAGGAGACCAAGCGCAAGGCGCGCGAGCGGCGCGAGGCCGCTGGGCTGCCGGTGCGTTCGGCTCAGGAGAAGCAGGCAGCCATGGACAGGCTGACCGCGGAGGTGCGCGCTCACAAGCTTGCCGAGGTCCGGCGCGAGCAGGCGTTGACCCAGCGCCAGGTAGCCGCGTCCATGGGGGTCTCGGCGCCTCGCGTCTCCGCGATCGAGCATGGCGAGCTGGACCGGGCCGAGGTGGCGACACTCCGGGCTTATGTGGAAGCACTCGGTGGCCGGCTGCGCGTGGTCGCTGATTTCGGGGATGCGGAGTACACCGTCGCTTGAGGCGACTGTCATCTGCGCCGCTCACATAGCTGGCGAGTACCTGGCTGACAACGCTCCAGATCGGCTCATCCGTCCTTGGCCCTTCAGGGATGGAGCCTGCCGGATCCCGGTCAGAAGCCTTACTGGTCCCAAGCCTCCTTGGGTTCCGTGGGCTCGGGGACGCGCCAGACGATTCGGACCTGCTCGTCGAGTGGAAGCGAGGGGCCGCCGACGTAGATGTGGCGGATGAAATAGTGGACGGCCAGCCGGAATGCCGCCGGCTCGATGTCATACACCGTCGCCACGGTAGCCCGGCTCAGCTTGTTCACCTGACGGACAACCCGCGGGTCGCTTTCGAGAGGGCCGAGCTCGTCGACGATCTCCGCTGTGAGCTCGCGGTCCTCGCGCATGGCCAGGATTGAGCGTTGCAGCAAGTCGGGCTCAAGCTCGATCCGGTCGAGAATACGGGCGAGAACGTATTCGTGGAGGACGTCCGCCGCGATGTTGGCGTGCTCCTTGGTCTCCTCGCCCGTGCAGTTGGGGCACCCCTCGCATTCGCTGATGCTGGCCGAGTCCTCCGGCCCTCGGTCGGCTTGCCGAGTGGAGAAGAAGCACGAGGCCACCCACATCACTTCGGTTCGACTCAACTCCAGGTCTTCAGCGGTCGGCAGATCCATGTCGCCCCAATCATCCACGGGACTGCCGCCTTCATCACCTGGCGGCGGGATCTCTGATCTCATCAGAGACTGCAGGCTGACCAGATACGGCTCCCAGTCGTGGGCACTGAGAAGCAGCGTTGCCAACGCGTCCCCGGGGCGCCTCCAGAAGATGAGGTCTTCGTCGTAGCCGTTGACGAAGTGCAGGACGTGGTCCGCCGGATCGAAGTCGACGCCGGACATCTCACTCAGGTGTGTGAGAACCGCCTGTCGGCCTCGGTAGCGTCCGACGTAGCGGCGGGCCCGGGTGACGAACGACACCATGGTGGCGTCATTCAGAATGGCGTTGGGGCTGACACCGATGTGGCGTGGCGGATTGAAAGGACCAGATCTACGCAGCTGCTGGGTGGCATTCGCCCAGTAGAGGCCCTTGGTGTCCGGGTCGTACACCACACAGAAGACGGGGATGTTCCCGTCCGCCCAGGTGCCGCCGTGCTGGTCGACAGGCACCGCGTAGCCGTTGCCCCGGCGCCAACTCTCGCCACCCTTCACCTGCACCTTGATGGTGTCACTTGTGAGATCTCCGTCGGCGGTGAAGGTGACATAGAAGTCCTCGCCGAAGTCGTTCTGCCCGGATATCTCTTGGACGATGTGATCGTGCTCCTCGAGCAGAGCGCGCAGCGCGTTCACGGCGGCCTGCGCCACGCGCCGTCCTTTCGGGATCTTCGGCATGCCATCTCTCCGGAAGGTTTCTCGCCCGCCCCTGGCTCCGGGGCTGGTGTCGTTCTCCGGCACTCTGCCGCATGCCTCTGACATCCGGCCTCCGGACCGTGACAGCGAAAGAGAGAGCACCGTCGGCCTTGAGGTCACCGCATGGAAGGCTCAGGAACATGCGGCCCGGATGAACGCCGTGAAGCGCTCGGCGCGAAGCTGGCGCGCGGCGAGTGATCGCCGAGGACAGCAGAAAGGCCCGGGTCTCTGACCTGGGCCTTCTTCATGGAGCGGGTGACGAGAATCGAACTCGCGCTCTCAGCTTGGGAAGCTGATGTTCTACCATTAAACTACACCCGCGTAAGACGCCGACTCCGGGTCGGTGTCGAATGCTCGGATACTGTACCTCATTCCAGGCCCCCGGTGCCTCGCGCCGTGGGGCCCGTGTGTTTTCGCGGGGGTGGACGGGGCAGGCGGGGAAGCGGAGTTGGGGCGTACGGTGGGGGAGTGGGCGGAGGGTCCGGTGGGGACCGGAGTGCCGCCTGGAGGGTCGTCCTGATCGTCCCGTAATGTGGCTTTCGTCGTCACGGCATCCCAGCCAGACGCGGCTCTTGGGGAAGGGACTCTAGGACTTGATGGAGCGCACCGTCGTCCGTTGTGCCGATGGGCACGTGTTCAGCACCGCTTCGTTCCCGATGCAGCAGGCCGAGCGCCTCGGGCCCGGGCGGCTCGTCCGGTGTCCTCGCTGTGCGCGGCTGCGCAGCGTGGTGCCGGTCAGCCTGCAGAAGCGGTAGCGGACGGGCCGAGGCAGGCAGCGGCAGGCAGACCGAAGCGCGCGGAGTCGTCCGGTTGTGGCGGCTCCGCGCGCCTTGCGTATCCTCGGGGCGTGCTTCTCTCTGACAAGGACATCCGGGCCGAGATCGACGCCGGGCGGGTGCGGATCGATCCCTACGACGAATCCATGGTGCAGCCGTCCAGCATCGACGTACGACTCGACCGCTTCTTCCGGGTGTTCGAGAACCACCGCTATCCCCACATCGACCCCTCCGTCGAGCAGGCGGATCTCACGCGTCTGGTGGAGCCCGAGGGGGACGAGCCGTTCATTCTGCACCCCGGGGAGTTCGTGCTCGCCTCGACGTACGAGGTCATCACGCTTCCCGACGATCTCGCCTCCCGGCTCGAGGGCAAGAGCTCGCTCGGGCGGCTCGGGCTCGTGACCCACTCCACCGCCGGGTTCATCGACCCCGGCTTCTCGGGGCACGTCACCCTGGAGCTGTCCAATCTCGCCACCCTCCCCATCAAGCTGTGGCCCGGTATGAAGATCGGCCAGCTGTGCATGTTCCGGCTCACCTCGCCCGCCGAGGCGCCCTACGGGAGTGAGCGGTACGGGTCCCGGTACCAGGGGCAGCGCGGGCCCACGGCCTCCCGGTCCTTCCTCAACTTCCACCGAACCCAGGTCTGAGCGGGACGGACACGATCGACGTGAGTGACGTACGCGAGAACCTCACCTACGAGCAGTTCGGGCGGGCCGTCCGTGAGCTGGCCCAGGCCGTCGCCGACGACGGGTACCGGCCCGACGTCGTGCTCAGCATCGCCCGCGGCGGCGTCTTCGTCGCCGGCGGGCTCGCCTACGCCCTCGACTGCAAGAACATCCACCTGGTCAACGTCGAGTTCTACACCGGTGTCGGCACCACCCTCGACATGCCGGTCATGCTCGCTCCCGTGCCCGATGTCGTCGACTTCTCCGACAAGAAGGTCCTGATCACCGACGACGTCGCCGACACCGGCAAGACGCTCAAGCTGGTGCGCGACTTCTGTCTCGACGCCGTCGCCGAAGTGCGCAGCGCCGTCATCTACGAGAAGTCGCAGTCGCTGGTGAAGTGCGACTACGTGTGGAAGCGGACCGACGACTGGATCAACTTCCCCTGGTCCGTCGAGCCCCCCGTCGTGCGCCGGGACGGACAGGTTCTCGACGCCTGAGAGCGCCTGAGAGCGCCTGAGAGGCAGCGCCCGAGAGGCAGCGCCCGAGAGGGATCGGGAGCGTGGCGGAGGGGGCGGGCCCCCTCCGCGCAGCGTGCCTAGAAGGTGCCCAGCTTCACGATCGACAGCAGCGCGACCAGCTGGATCGCCGACGCGCCCAGCGCCCGCGGCCACGGCAGGTCGTGGGACTTGGACACCATCAGCGTCAGCAGCGCGCCGGCCGCCACCCAGGTGGCCCAGCCGAGGATCTGGACGAAGGACGCGTCGCCGCCCAGGAACATCGCCACGACCAGGCGGGGGGCGTCCGTGAGGGACATGATCAGCATGGACAGGCCGACCGTCGGCTGCCAGGCGCCGTCGCCGCCCAGCTGGCGGGCGAGGGTGTGGGTGACCACGCCCAGGACGAACGCGCTCAGCACCATCGCCACCGCGGTCGTCAGCACGATCGGCACCGCGTTCGACAGGGTCGCGTTGATCGCGTCCTCGCGGGCGCCGTCGAAGCCGAAGACCGCGAGCAGGCCGTAGAGGAAGGTCACGACGAGGGCGGGGCCCCACATCGTGTAGTCGCGCATCTGCAGGAAGGTCCGCCGGGGCGACGTCACGATGCCCTTCAGCAGGGCCTTCCAGTGCAGGCGGGGGCCGATCGGGCCGGACGGCGCGGCCGAGCCGGCACGGTACGTCTCGCTCTGGTGGTACGGGTCCTCGCCGACGGCGAACGCCTGGGTGTGGCCGGGGTGGTTGGCCGCGTACGGGTCGGGGGCGGCGTGGTGGTCGCCGAAGTACTCCGGCTCGTCGCCGGGACGGCCGCCGTGGCCCGCGGGTGGGCCGCCGTACTGGCCGCCGCCGGGGCCGTAGCCGCCGTATCCCGGTCCCGGCTGGGGCGGCGGCGGGTAGCCGTACGCCGGGCCCTGCGGCGCCTGCTGACCGTACGGGGGGTTTTGCGGTCGCGTGTGCGGGGCGCGGTCGTCCCGGCCGCCGCGTCCGATCCTGAATCCAGCCACGCCTTCGAACGTACCTGGTCCCGCGGAGGGACGTGCCGGGCCCGGGCTTCCGGGCCCGGCTTTGCGGCCGAGCTGTGACATCCCTTACGGGGGCGTCCAGCCGTTCCCTTAAGGGGGTCAGTCGGCGAAGTTCGCGCCGAAGTACGGGTATCCGCTCGTCGAGACGTTCGTCCACTGCGGGGCCACGGCACCGGCGCCCGTGGCGGTGATCCTCGTGCCGGTGGAGGGCAGGAAGGTGACCAGGCCGTTGCCGTTGTTCTCGGCGGAGCCGACCAGCAGGTCGGCCCTGCCGTCGCCGGTGACGTCGTCCAGCTTGACGTCGAGGCCGAACCGGTCGTTGTCCTCGCCGGTGCCGGGCACGCCCGCGGTGTCCTGGTGGAAGGACTGCGCCCGGGTCACGGTGTCCAGTCCGCTCGCCGAGCCGTAGAGGACGGTGACCGAGCCGGTGTCGGTGTCGTCGCCGAGGTTCTCGCCCGCGACGCCGATCGCCAGGTCGAGGAAGCGGTCGCCGTTGACGTCGCCGAGGTCCAGCTCGTAGCCGAAGAAGTCGTTGCCCTCGGCGGTGCCGGGGACGCCCGCGGTGCTCTGGGTGATGCCGGTGGCGTCGCCGGTGCGGGGGCCGTCGGCGGACCCGTACGTCACCCAGACCTTGCCGCCCTTGCCGGAGTACGGGATCGAGGTGCCGTCCTGCGTGGTGGGGTTCCAGTAGGCGCCGCTGACGATGTCGCCGTGACCGTCGGCGTCGATGTCGCCGATCGCCGTGATCACGCCGGGCTTGAGGGCCTCGGCGGCGGAGGAGTCCAGGCCGCTCGCGGTGCCGGGGATGAAGTAGTTGCGGTTCCAGCCGTACCCGGTCTGCGTCTCGAAGCCGTCCACGACGAGGTCGGTCGCCGGGCCGCCGTCGACGTTGCCCGCGGTCAGGTTGAGCGGACCGCCGGCGTCGCCGCCGAGGATCGGGGGCTTGACGGTGTAGCGCCCGCCCAGGGCGCCGGCCGGGCCGAAGCCGCCGCGGAAGACGTGGACGGTCGGCGTGTCGCTGCCGACGGCGAGGTCGTCCCTGCCGTCGCCGTCGAAGTCGCCGGCCGCGAGGGTCTTGCCCCAGAAGTCGTGCGAGGAGCGGGCCGGGTCGGTGATCACGGGCCCCGCCGTCAGCCCGTCGGCCGAGCCCCACAGGAGCACGACCTGGCCGCCGTTGGTGTCGGTGCCGACGGTCTCGCCGGGGGCGCTGACGGCGAGGTCGTCGAAGCCGTCGCCGTTGAAGTCGGCGTAGGCGGAGTCGAATCCGAACTCGTCCCCGGCCTCGGCGGCGCCGGGCACGCCGTTGCTGTTCTGGCTGATGGTGTCGCTGGGGGTGTCGCCCGACAGGTCTCCGGTGAGGTCACCGTCCGAGACGCCTTCCGGGGTGCCGTAGAGGGCGATGATCTGGCCCGCCTGGCTCTTGGCGTTGACGGAGGCGCCGAAGGCGGAGAAGGCGACGTCGCCGATGCCGTCGTCGTTGAAGTCCGCCTGCGGTATGCGGGTGGAGTCGGCGGCCGTCGCCGTGCCGGCGGTGAGGGTCAGCAGACCACCCGTCAGCGCGGCCGCGGTGGCCGTCGCGAGGGCGATGCGCAGGGTGTGCGTCATACGGGTTCTCCTGCGGCGTACGGGGACGCCCGGCCAGCGGGCATCCGCGGTCGATGGGTGCGACCGACGACCGCGAGCGCCGGGTTCGGCGGGAGGTGTCCGTGAGTTCTCCCCGCGTTCACGATGTGGTGGCGATCAAGAGACCCGCGCCGGGCGGTGAGGGTTGTACGGCAAGTGCGGGGAGCGGAGGGGAGGCGGCGACCGGGGCGTGCGGGGCGGCGACCGGGGCGTGCGGGGCGGCGACCGGTTGGTGCACGGCGAAGGGCCGCCCCATGGGGGGCGGCCCTTCGCCGTGCTTCTCGTGCCGGCCGGCGTGCTACTTCACCGGCTGCGGCTCGGGCGCGTCCTCGGACCGAGAGCCGGCCTCGCCCGCGGGCGGTTCCTCGTCGGTCACCGGGGTTTTGACGGAGTCGAGGAGGAGCTGGGCGACGTCGACGACCTGGACCGTCTCCTTCGCCGTGCCCTCGTTCTTCTTGCCGTTGACCGAGTCGGTGAGCATGACCAGGCAGAACGGGCAGGCGGTCGAGACGATGTCCGGATCGAGGGCCAGGGCCTCCTCGACGCGCTCGTTGTTGATGCGCTTGCCGATCCGTTCCTCCATCCACATCCGCGCACCGCCCGCGCCGCAGCAAAAACCCCGCTCCTTGTGCCGGTGCATCTCCTCGTTGCGCAGGCCCGGCACCCGGCCGATGATCTCCCGCGGCGGCGTGTAGATCCTGTTGTGGCGGCC
>NZ_JBEXOP010000045.1:0-62380 GCF_040611575.1 Streptomyces sp. NPDC006610 | reverse complement strand
CCGCCCGCCGGACCCCGGGATTCTCTTCGGCCACCGCGGCCGGCGACCGTCGGCGGTCACCGACCGCGGTGGCCGATGTGCGTGCCGGCCCCCGCGTCCGTGGCCTGATTCGAACGGAAGACCTAACCGCGGTCGCGGTGGCTGGTGTCGCACCACGGATAACGGCGGCTGCGGCGGCAGGTGCACAGCGCGACGCGGAAGCGGTCGGAGCACACGGTGGTGCCGTCCTCCAGCTCCACCTCGACCGGCCCCTCCACCAGCAGGGGCCCCTTGCGCCGGACCTGGATCCGGCGCGGCGCGTCAGACGGGGAGTTCGGCACGGACGACCACCAGCTCTTCCTTGTCCTCGTCGGGCGCCAGCAGCCCGCGCCGGCGCAGCCAGTCGGCCCGCCCGCGCAGGACCGGGCCGAAGGCGATACGGCGCCGCTGGGTCACCGTCGCCTTCATCCCCACGCCGCGCAGATGCTGCAGTGTGCGGCCGGGATCGCTGAGCGCCGAGTGGACGATCAGCAGTACCCCGCCGGGGCGCAGCAGCCCTGGCGCCTCCCGGCAGATGCGGTCCAGCACGAGCCGGCCGTCGGCCCCCGCGTCCCACGCCCGCGCCGCCCCCCGCGGCCTCCCGCCGCTCTCGGGGGCGGGCACGTACGGCGGGTTGGCCAAAATCAGATCGAATCGCTGCCCGCGCACCGGCGCGAACAGGTGCCCGTGCCGGATGCGGACGCGCAGCCCGCACCGCCAGGCGTTGACCCGCGCGGCGGCGACCGCCCGCCACGACACGTCCACGGCCGTCACCCGCGCTCCGCGGCGTGCGGCCTCCAGGGCGAGCGCCCCCGTGCCGGTGCCGACGTCGAGGACGTCGGCACCCGGCGGGAGCGGCTCGTCGTACAGGGCGTCCGCCAGGAGGGCGGTGTCTTCCTGCGGGGTGTACACCCCGGGAGGTACCAGAGGATTCACGGAACCCAGGTACCCCGGTCGTCACGGAGTATGGGAGGCATCGCACGTCAGCGGCGTGCGCAGCGAGGACCGCCCGGCCTCCCAGTCGGCGAGCAGCCGGGCCCCGAGGCGGTCCTCGACGTACACGGTCGCGTCGATGCCGAACGCCAGGTCCGGGGCGAGGTGCGGTTCCTCCTCCAGCAGGCCGCCGATCACCTCGTGCCGTACGACCTGCTCGTGCACCGCGTCGGCCTCGACGTGCTCGTCGTAGAAGTGCTCGGCGGCGGGGCCGGCCCCGGTGCGGCGCATCGCCTCGGCCAGCCGCCGGGACCCGGGCGACGAGGTGATCTCCACGGCGGCGAAGTGGCCCACCAGGGCCCCCCGGAGCGAGCGGTGCAGACCGAACAGGGACATCAGGTTCACCGTGGCGAGGGCTTCGGCGGTGGCCGCGTCCAGATAGCGGCCGTACGTCGTGTCCAGGTCGAGGTCGGTCATCAGGTCGGCGAACAGGCGGGCGTGCACCCGGTCGGCGCGTCCGCCGCCGTACTCGTCGAACTCCACGGCCGCCATGCCCGCCTTGGCCCGGCCCCAGAGCCTCGGCAGCACCCAGGCGTGCGGGTCGGCCTCCTTGAGGTGGTAGAGGGAGCGCTGTGCCGCGTACTCGCGCAGCTGCCACAGCTCGCCCTTGTCCCGGAGGAAGTGGCTGACGCCCGTGCCGTCGACCGGCTCGACGAGCAGCTCCGCCAGCGCGTCGTCGAGGTCGTCGTGCACCCGGGCGCCGTCGCGCAGGGCGGTCAGGAATTGCCGCTCCAGGGCCGCGCGGGCGCGCAACAGGTCGGGGTCCCACTCCCGGTCGGCGGGCACGTCCTCGAAACCGCGGTAGTGCAGCTCGTAGCAGACGTAGAGGGCGAGCTGCAGATCGTCGCCGAAGGGGTCCGCCCCGGCGACGTCCTCGGGTCCCGGCAGCGGTCCGGCGTCCGGCAGATGGTCGATCACGGCGGCCGAGAGCGGGCCGCGGGCGGAGGGCAGGCGTGGTCCTGGAAGGTCGTGCGTCATGCGGAGCGAGTACCCGGCGGGGGCGGGAACGTGCCTGGACGAGGGCTGTACGGCTGACCTGGATCCGCGGGGTGGGGGCGGCAGGCCGGCCGGACGGGTGACCGGGGGCCGGGCGGTCGGCCCCGTGGGCGTCGTCCCGGCCCGGCCCGGCCTCACTCGCCCTCGGACTGCTCCTGGGCGTCCGTGTTCGGGGTGATCGCCTCGCCCGCCTCGCCCCGGTGGCGGCGATCCTCGGGGGAGTCGTCGGAGCGGGTCCCGGCGTCGCGGATCTCGTGCAGGACCTCCTCCAGGGCGGTCTCCGGGCGGTCGTCGTCGTGCTTGTCGGCGTCGGACACGGGCGGCACTCCTTGCCTTCTCGTCTTATCGATGCGTTCTGGTGCGGTCAGGACGTGAGGGACGCGATCCGCAGCGGCACGGGGTCCGGCGGGACGGTCTCCTCGCTGAGCCGGCACATCTCCGCCCACCAGGCGGCGCCGTCCTCGATGTGCCGCAGCAGGACGCCCTCGCGGATCGCCCAGGGGCAGATCGTGACCGTCTTCAGTCCGGTCAGCTTCATCACCGTGTGCCCGATCACCGCGCCCGCAAGACTCTGCTCGGCGCGCGGGGCTGAGATGCCGGGCAGCTGGGCCCGCTCGGCGGCGGGCAGCGCGGCCAGCCGGGCCGCCGCCTCCCGCAGGTCGGAGCGGTGCAACTGCCGCTCGACGAACGGCCCGCGTCTTCCGGGAGCCGCCCCGCACAGCCGGCCCAGCTGCTGGAAGGTCCTGGAGGTCGCCACCGCGGTGCGCGGCCCCTCCCAGCGGATCCGCGCGGCGACGTCGCGCAGCTGGTGACGGAGCTTGCGGCGCAGCGCCCGCACCTGCTCCGGCGTCGGCGGGTCCTGCCCGGCGAAGAACTCGTGCGTCAGCCGCCCGGCGCCCAGCGGCAGCGCGGCCACGAAGTCCGGCAGCCGGCCCCGGCCGAACGCCACCTCCAGGGCGCCGCCGCCGACGTCCATCAGCGCGAGCGGCCCCGACCGCCAGCCCATCCAGCGCCGCGCCCCGAGGAAGGTCAGCTCCGCCTCCACCTCACCGGGCAGTGTGCACAGGTCGACGCCGGTGCGCGTGCGGACCGTGCGCAGCACCTCCTGGCGGTTCGGGGCGCCGCGCACCACGGCCGTCGCGAAGGCGAGCGGCTCGGCCGCCTTCCACCGGGCCGCGGTGCGGCTCGCCTCGGACACCGCTTCGGCCAGCCGCTCGACCGCTTCCTCGGGAATCGCCTCCCCGGGCTTCACCTGCTCGGACAGGCGCAGGCGCCATTTGGCGGTGTGGACCGGCAGCGGCACTCCGTCGTCCGCGTCCGCCACGACCAGGCGGACCGTATTCGATCCCACGTCGACCACGCTGATTCGCATGTGCAGCGGGTACCCGGTCGGGTCGGACACCAGTCCCGCCGAACCGCCATCCGCGCCCGTGCGCCCTCATCCGTGCGGCAATGCGCCGGGGATGCGACCGGACGTTCAGGCCATCTGGCGGCGTACCAGCCCGTGGAGCCGGCCCGCCGGGTCCGCGAGCAGCCGGCCGGGCGGGCCCTGCTCGGCGATCCTTCCGTGCTCCATCACGATGACCCGGTCGGCGTCCAGCACGGTCGACAGCCGGTGCGCGATGACGACGCGGGTGGCGTCGAGGGCCTTGGTGCTCTCGATGACCCGCCGCTGGGTCTCGTTGTCGAGGGCGCTGGTCGCCTCGTCCAGGAAGAGGATGCGCGGGCGGCGGATCAGCGCCTGCGCGATCATCAGCCGCTGACGCTGCCCGCCGGAGATCGCGCCGTTGCCCGCGACGACGGTGTGCAGCCCCATCGGCATCCGCGCGATGTCCTCGGCGAGCCCGGCCATCTCCGCCGCCGCCATCGCCTCCTCGGGCGTGTACGGCTCCGTGCCGCGGATGACGTCCAGGATCGACCCGGTGAACGGCTGCGCGTGCTGGAGCACCACCCCGCACTGGCGGCGCACGGCGGACCGGTCCAGCGCGGCCAGGTCCTGGCCGTCGTAGAGCACGCTGCCCGACAGCGGGCGGTCGAAGCCGATCAGCAGCCGCAGCAGCGTGGACTTGCCGCAGCCGCTCGGCCCGACGATCGCCACGAACTCGCCGGGCCGCACCTCGAACGACACGTCGTCCAGGACGAGCGGGCCGTCGTCGGAGTAACGGAACGACAGCCGCCGCGCCTCCAGCGCCCCCGTCAGCGGACCCGGCCGGGTCCTGCCCGTGCCGCCCTCGGGCGCCGCCCGCAGCACCGGCTTGATCTGCTCGTACAGCGGCAGCGCCGCCGCCAGCGACACGAACGCGCCGGTGATCTGGGTGACCGAGGTGAGCAGCATCGTCACCGACGTGCTGAAGGCGAGGAAGTCGGCGGCGGACATCGCCCCCCGCGCCGGGCCCGCCAGCAGCATGAACATCAGCAGCGAGCACAGCGGCAGATGCACCGCGCCCAGCACCGCGGTCAGGTTCTTGACCCGGCCCAGCCGCTGCTGCAGCTCACGGCTGCGCGCGAACTCGGCCGCCCAGGCGGCGTAGGCGTAGTTCTCGGCCGCCGCCACCCGCAGTTTCGGCAGCCCGCGCAGGGTCTGGAAGGCCTGGTTGTTCAGCTTGTTGGACAGCACCGTCAGCCGCCGCTGCCAGCGCACCTGCCACAGCCCCAGTCCCAGGAAGACGCCCGCGACGACGACGAGCATCCCGATCGCCGCCAGCGCCATCGGCACGCTGAACCACAGCAGCAGCCCCAGGTTCACCGCGCCGACCGTCGCCGACTGGGCGAGCGTCGGGCCCACGCCCGCGAGCAGCCGGCGGATCGCGCCGACCCCCATGGCCGCACTGGCCAGCTCCCCGGTGGAGCGCCCGGCGAAGAACCCGGTCGGCAGCCGCAGCAGCCTGTCCCACACGGCCGGCTGGAGCGTGGCCTCGATACGGCCCTCCAGCCGCAGGATGGTCAGGTTCTGCAGCAGCAGGAACGCCGCCGCGACCACCCCGCCGGCCAGCACCGCGAGGCAGACCTGCGCGATCGGCCCGGCCTGGGCCTTCGGCACGTACTCGCCGAGCACCCGGCCCGTGGCCAGGGGCACCAGCGCGCCCACGGCCACCGTCACCAGCGAGGCGAGCAGCAGCGCGGCCAGGTCGCCGCGGGCCCCGCGCAGACAGAACCGCGCCAGCCCGAGCGGCCCCAGCGGGCGCTGCGGCAGCGGCCGGTAGAACATCACCGCGCGCGGCTCGAACTGGGCCGCGTTGGCCTTCTCCACCGGTGTCTCCCGGCCGGTCGCCGGATGCACCGCCGCGTAGCCGCCGCGCCGCCACAGCAGCGCGACCGGCGCCCCGGACAGGGCGCGGCGACCGACCAGCGGGCCGACGTTCTCCCGCCACCAGCCGTCCTCCAGCCGCACCGCACGGGTGCGCACCCGGGAGGCGAGGGCGATGCGCTCGACCGGGTCGAGGCGTTCGCTCTCCGCGCCGCCGCGCGCCGGGTCGGCGAGCACGATCCCGGCCGCCCGGGCGACCAGCTCGCACACCGCGAAGGTGGCGTCCGCGTCGGCGGCCGTCGTACGCCTCCCCGACGCGCCGCCGATCGACGCGAGCAGCGTCCGGTCGGCCTGCGACCGCGCCTGCTCACCGGCCCTGATCCCAGCGGCCGTGCGCGCCTCGTGGGCCCGCTCCAACTGCTCGATCCAGCGGTCCAGCACGGTCAGCAGCCGGTACTGCTGCTCGACCATGCCCTGCCACACCGCCGGGTCCACCAGCAGGTCGGCGGCGGCCTGTGTGCCGTACGGCGAGCCGTACCGCACGCCGCCCGGCGGCACCCGCATCCAGAACACGTCCTCGTCGGTCACCCCGGCGGCCGGATCGCCGCCGGCCGGCGCCTGGAAGAGGACCGACAGACCGCGGCCGACGCCCAGCGAGAGGGCGTGCTCCGGCGGACCGGCCGCCGGGGGCGCGTACTGCGGGACGCCGTACGCGTCGTACGACCAGGTCTGCTCGGCGGCCGACCGGTACAGCTCCCGCAACCCGATGCGGCGTACCACGCAGTCCCGCACCGGCCGGGCCACCAGCGTGTGCCGCGCCCCCTCGACCGGGCCGAGCAGCAGCGCGCCCGCCTCCAGCCGGCCCAGGTGGTGCCAGTGACCCTGCCCCGCCGCGTCCACCGCGAACACGTCCAGCGCACCCGCCGTCACCAGCCACAGCACCTGCGGCCCCGCCAGGTCCAGCCGCGCGGACCCGGAGCAGTCGACCGGCTCGCCCAGCGATCCGAACGCGCCGAGGACGAGATCGCCGCCGTCGTGGGAGACCGTCATCACCGCTCCCCGACCAGCGCCGCGTACGCCCCGCCGCGCGCCAGCAGTTCGTCGTGCCGGCCGCGCTCCACGACCGCGCCGTGCTGCAGGACGACGATCTCGTCGCTGTCCCGCACGGTGCTCAGCCGGTGCGCGATCACCACGCAGGCGCAGCCGCGCCGGCGCAGATTGTCCATGACGACCAGCTCCGTCTCGGCGTCCAGGGCGCTGGTCACCTCGTCCAGCACCAGGATGCTCGGCCGGCGCACCAGCGCCCGCGCGATCTCCAGGCGCTGGCGCTGACCGCCGGAGAAGTTGCGGCCGTCCTGCTCGACCGGGCTGTGGATGCCGCCGGGCCGGCGCATCACGACGTCGTACAGCGCCGCGTCGCGCAGCGCCTCCACCACCGCCTCGTCGGGCACCGACGGGTCCCACAGGGCGACGTTGTCGCGGACCGTGCCCTCGAACAGGAACACGTCCTGGTCCACGAAGGACACCGAGGCCGCGAGCGCCCCGCGCGGGATGTCCTCCAGCCGCCGCCCGTCGATGCGGATCACGCCCTCCCACGGCGTGTACAGGCCGGCGATCAGCCGGGACACCGTCGACTTCCCGCTGCCCGAGCCGCCCACCAGGGCCACCTGCTGCCCCGGTGCGACCGTCAGGTCGAACCCGGTCAGCAGCGGCTCGTCCAGCGGGCTGTATCCGAAGGAGACGTCGATCAGCTCGACATGGCCCCGCAGCCGGCGCGCCGACCCGTCCGTCCTGCGGGCGTACAGCGGGTCCGCGCGGAAGTCCTCCACGTCCTTCAGCCGTGCCACGTCCGCCGCGAAGTCCTGGATGCGGCCCGCGACGCCGTTGAGCCGGGTCAGCGGCGCGGTGAAGCGGGTCACCAGCGCCTGGAAGGCCACCAGCAGACCGACCGAGACGTGCCCCTCGATCGCCCGCATCCCCCCGATCCACAGGATCAGCGCGCTGTTCAGCGTCGCCAGCGTCGGCGCGACCACGCCCAGCCAGGCGCTCGGCACGCCGAGGCGCTGCTGCTCCTCCAGCGTCGTGGCGTGCTGTCCGGCCCACTTGCGGAAGTAGCCGTCCTCGCTTCCGGTCGCCTTCATCGTCTCGATCAACTGGAGGCCGGTGTACGCGGTGTTGGTCAGCCGCGCGTTGTCCGCGCGCAGCTTCGCCGTACGGGTCGCCCGCAGCCGTACGACGACGCGCAGGGCGACGACGTTGAGCAGGGCCACGCCGACGCCGACGAAGGTCAGCTGCGGGTCGTAGGTGTAGAGCAGGACGGCGTACAGCACGACGACCACCGCGTCCACGCCGGCCGTCGCGAGGTCGCGGGCCAGCGTCTCGGCCACGGCGTCGTTGGACTGGAGGCGCTGGACCAGGTCGGCGGGGCTGCGCTGGGAGAAGAAGGTGACCGGCAGCCGCAGCAGATGACGCAGGAAGCGGGCGCTGGACAGGGTGGAGGACACGATCCGGCCGTAGTGCAGATTGGCCTGCTGGAGCCATGTCAGCACCAGGGTGAGCAGCACGCAGGCGGCCATGGACGTGAACAGCACGCCCAGCAGGGAGGTCTGACCGCCGATCAGGAACGTGTCGATGTAGGTGCGGCTCAGCGCGGGCACCGCGGCGCCGACCAGGACCAGCAGCAGGCTCGCCAGTACGGCGGCCGGCAGGGTGCCGGCGGTGCCGCGCAGCCGGGCGGGCATCGCGCCCCACACCCCCGGCCTCCGGCCGCCCTCGGTGAAGCCGTCGCCGGGCTCCATGGTGAGCACGACACCGGTGAAGCTGCCGTCGAACTCCTCCATCGGCACGAAACGCCGCCCCTTGGCGGGGTCGTTGACGAAGACGCCGCGGCGGCCGTAGCGGCGGCCCATGCCGTCGTAGACGACGTAGTGGTTGAACTCCCAGAACAGCACCGCGGGCGCCCTCACCCCGGCGAGCGCGGCCAGGTCCATCTGCATGCCCTTGGCGGTCAGGCCGTAACCGCGGGCCGCCTTCAGCAGGTTGGAGGCGCGCGAGCCGTCGCGCGAGACGCCGCACGCGATGCGCAGTTCCTCCAGCGGGACGTGCCGGCCGTAGTGGGCGAGGACCATGGCGAGGGCGGCGGCGCCGCACTCGACGGCCTCCATCTGGACAACGGTGGGCGTGCGCACCGCCTTCCGGCGGCTCTTGGGGACCGCGCGCCGGGGCGGGGCGGCGCGGCGGCGGCCCCGGGTCTCCTGTGCGGTGGTCACGGCAGCAGCCAATCGACGGGACGCCGATCGGCCAGCCGGATCGAGCCGGTGGCCATGGTCATGGAGGCGAGCGCGTACGGCGGCCCGCCCGCCGACGACCACCGGTAACCGCTTTTCGTCCTGGCCGACTTCTCCAGGCGGACCAGGACGGCCACCGGGCGGCCGTTCCGCGTGAGCTGCTCGCCGAACCGGTCGTCGCCGAGGAACCGCGCGATCGTCTGCGCGGACTGCGGGGAACGGCCGACCGACTCGACCCGGCCGCGCAGCACGCCGTACCGCTGCGCGGGGACCGACTCCACGGTCAGGTCGACGGGCGCGTTCGAGGGGATGGCGCCGGCGTCGTGGGCGGGGACGTACACCGTCGCGTAGAGCGGGTCGCCGGCGTGCGCCGTCTTCTCGACGGCGGCGACGTTCGCCCCGGTGGTGACGATCCGGCCGAGGTCGGCGGCGAGCGCGGTCACGCGGCCGGCGGCGAGGGTGCGGACCTCGGTCTCGCCCCGCGTCGTGCGGACCCTGATCAACGGGGAGCCGGCGGGGAGCCGTTCGCCCTCCTCGGCGAGCACGGCGGTCACCTGGCCCGCGACGGGGCTCTGCACGAGGTAACTGCCCCTGCCGTGGGTCAGCACGGCGGGCGCGGCGACGGTGGTGGCGACCGATCCGGTCACGGCCCACACGGACGCGGCGGCCAGCGCCAGCACGGTCACGGCCAGGACGAACCGGCCCTGCGGCCGGGCGAGACGGACCGGGAGGTCCAGCTCCTCGGGCGACTGGAGCTTGGCGAGGGCCTGTTGGCGGAACTGCACGGGACTTTCCCTCACCGGGTGGACGTGCGGGACGGCAGCCGCCGAGTCCCGGAGCCGTGGGGGAGACTCCGGGACCCGGCGGCACTCGGGCGGGTCAGAGACCGGCGACCAGGCCGGTGATCGGCGCGGTGTTCAGGCCGGTGACGCCCTCGACGGTGCCGACGGCGGTGTTCAGCACGCCGGAGACCGGGGCGATGCCGTCCACCAGGCCGGTGACGGTGCCGACGGCGTTCACGTGCAGACCGCCGGAGACGGCGTCGAGGTCGGCGTCGGAGATCTCGGCGGTCTCGACCTGGGGGGTGGAGTTCATGGTGGAACTTCCCTTCGTATGAATGCTCTTCAAGGGGGAGCGGCCTCGTCCGGCGACGGACGGGACGGCCGCGAACCGCGGCGGCCGGGGCGCCCTGCGGCTGCGCGGTGCGATGGATCAAAGCACGCGCCGACCGGGCCCTTCCACTCGATCACCGCTCCCACCAGGGCTGTTGCGGTCCGGCTTGGGGCACTGGTGCAGGGCCGGGCACGGCTTGTCGGTGACTTCTTCACACCGTGTCCGGCATCGTCGCGGACTCCTCACGCGCCGGCCCTGCGGCGAACCCGGCACTTGGCCCACAACGGCGCGACCCGGACGGAACGCCGGTAAAGGTCCTCGCGCGCCGGTGACTTGGTTGGGCACGGGATGTGCAGATTCGCTGAAGCGGGGATTCCGTTCCGGATGGACACCACAGGGTCAGGGGGCGATCGCGGAGCGTGTCAGCCGAGCAGGGCGTAGACGGTGGTGGCGCGGGCCGCCAGTGCGCCCGTCGCCTCGGCCGTCAGCGCGATCTCCGCGAACGCCGTCCGCCGCCCCAGCTTGGTCAGGACCGCCTCGACGAGGACGTCGCAGTCCGTCACCGGGCGCTGGAAGGACGTCGACTGCTGGACCGTCGTCATCGGACCGTAGGCGCCGCGCGCCGCGGAGACGGCGATCACGGTCGCGGTGTCGGCGGCGGCCATCAGGGCCTGCCCGGACAGCCCGCCGCCCTCCCGGGCCAGCCGCGCCGACCAGGGCAGCCGCAGCACCGCCCGGTGATCGCCCAACTCCACGACCGACAGGCCCAGATCGAGGACCCAGGGGGCGAAGTTGTCGGTGAGAATGCGGTCCGCCTCGGCGGTGGTCATCGTCATGGGGGGATTGTTCCCGGCCGGACGCCCCCGCGCGCGGCCGATGGGCCGATCCGGTGACGCGAACCGGCCCCCGCGGCAGCGCAGTTGAACGCCCAGGGCGGCCTCCCGCGTATCAGTGGCCATCCAGGCGCCCCCCAACAGGAGGTCGAAGAGTCGTGAGTCACCATCGAATACCCCGGCACAGGGCCGCGATCACGGTGGGCGGCGTGGCGGCGCTCGGGGCGGCGGCCCTCCTGCCGCCGAGCGCCGGCGCGTCCCAGGACGGCGCCCGGGACACGGCAGCGCCCAGGACCCGGGCGGCCCCGGCCCGGCCCGCGTGACCGAGCGGTCCGTGCGGGTGGCTGAGCCGCCGGGGTCCGCCGCATGGCTCAACCGCCCGGCCCCGCCCGCAACAGCAGCAGCGCCACGTCGTCGATCCGTTCCGGCGCCCCCGCCTCCCGCCCCACCAGCACGTCGGCCAGCTCGTCCAGCGGCAGGTCCCCGGCCTGCGCCAGCCGCCGCCCCAGATCGGCGAGCGCGTCCTCGATGTCGACGCCGGGCGCCTCCACCAGCCCGTCGGTGTAGAGGGCGAGCACGGAACCGGGCGGCAGCTCCACCTCGGTCGTCGGATAGCTCGCGTCGCCGTCGATGCCGAGCAGCGGGCCGCCGGCCAGGTCGAGCACCCGCACCCGCCCGTCCGGCCGGCGCAGCAGCGGGGGCGGATGACCGGCGCGGGCCATCACGACCCGCCCGCGCGCGGGGTCCAGCCGCAGGTACAGACAGCTGGCGAACAGGTCGGAACCGAGGTCGATCAGCAGCCGGTTGGTGCTGCGCATGACCTCCTCCGGGGCCTGGCCGACGGTCGTGTACGCCCGTACGGCGGTACGGATCTGGCCCATCAGCCCGGCCGCGGTCACGTTGTGCCCCTGCACGTCCCCGATCACCGCCGCCGCGAGTCCTCCGCCGACCGGCAGGACGTCGTAGAAGTCGCCGCCGATGTCCATGCCCCGGGTGCCCGCCAGATAGCGGGCGGCAGCGCCGATGCCGGGCAGGGGCGGCAGTGACGGCGGCAGCAGGGCGGCCTGGAGGCCGTGTGCCAGCCGGTGCTTGGCGTCGTAGAGCAGCGCGCGTTCCAGGGCGAGGGCGATCAGCCCGCCGAGGCTGGTGAGCACCGCGCGCTCGTCCGCGGGGAACGGGTGCGGTTCGGCGTAGGCGAACACGCAGGTGCCCACCGGGCGGCCGGAGGCGATCAGCGGCAGATACGCCCAGGCGGCGAAGCCGTCCGGAGTGGCGTGGCGCAGCGGGTACAGCCGCTCCAGTTCTTCGCGCGACTCGAAGAAGGCGGGGACGCCGCTGTTGAGGACGTGCACCCCGGGCGTCGGCGCGCTCATGGGCACACCGTCGAAGCGTTCCACGACGCGCGGGTCGGGATAGCCGCGGTGGCCGAGCACGTGCAGCCGGTCGGCCCGGGAGCCGAGGATCACCAGGGCCCGGCCGCCGATCGCCGGGGTGATCTCCTCGGCGACCAGCTGGACGACGTCGTCCACGCCCGCCGCCTCGGTCAGGGAACTGGCCAGGCTGAGCACCTGCGAGATCGTGACCAGGCGGGAGGGCGCGTCGTCGGCGGGGGGCCGGGCCCGGTTCATGTCGGACACGGCCTTCGCCCGGGTCACGCGGACGGTCAGGCCCGTCGTGCTGGGGTACAGCCGGAACGACAGCCACTCGCCCGGCGGGCGCAGCGCCACGAACGAGGTGGGCTGCTGACTGAACAGGGCGGCCCGGTAGCGGTCCTCGTAGGCCGGGTCGTTGAGCCAGGGCGCCACGGCCCACAGCTGGGTGCCGAGCATGCGGGAGACGGGCACGTCGATCAGCTCGGCCGCCGCCGTGTTCGCGTACGCCACCCGTCCGTGCAGGTCGAGCGAGCACAGCCCGTACGGCAGCCGCGCCACCATTTGCGCGGCCTCGACCGTGCCGAGGGCGCCGGCGAGGGGGCCGGACGGCGCCGCGGCCAGCAGGTCGGGCTCCGGCATCACCGGGCGGCTCTGCCCGGCGGCCCGTTCCAGGCGTACGGCGAGCCGCTCGCAGGCCGCGGTGAGGTGCTCGCGCTCCCGGTCGGTCAGCTCCTGGGGGTGGGAGCCCGGCCAGGTGACGAAGACGGCCCCGTGGACCGTCGTCGAGGTGGCGACCGGCAGGGCGGCCAGGGCGAAGGGGTAGGGCAGGACGACCGCGACGCGGGGGTAGCGGCGGGCCATGTCCTCCTCGCCGCCGACCCACACCAGCCGCCGCTCGCGCGCCGCGTCGGCGACCGGGAGGCGGGCGTTCAGGCCGACGCGCTCCCAGGGCGCGGCGAACGCCCTCGGCAGCCCCGCCATCATCGCCATCTCCAGCACGGGCTCGTCCGGGGAGAGCAGGTAGACCGCGCCGGAGTGGGCGTCGACGCCGTCCATCATCGTGGCCAGCGCCAGCGACAGCAGCGGGCTCCCGGCCGGTGCGGTCCGCCCCACGGCCGTTCGCCCATCGGACATGCCGCCACCTCCTCGCCGCCGCGCAACGTCCCCAGCCCCAAATCTCCCTCCCCGCGCCCCGGCGCGCACGGCGAGCGCGGCGCGCGGCGGCCCGCTCCGCGCCGGTCACGTGTCCCGGCCACGCGCGGAGCGCGCCCCGCGCGCGGCGCGCAGGGCGCGGGACCCGGCCCCGTCCGCCGCCCGGAGTCGCCGCGTCGGTGCGCCGGACGCGCACAGGGGCTGCGCGTTCGTGGCATACGCGCTGTAATGACGGACGTGGTCAGTGACGGCGCTGCGGAACGCGGAACCAGGGTGCTGCGTGCCGAGGACGCCCTGCACACGCTCATGGCCGATCCCGACTCACCCGTCCGGCCCAGGCGCGTCCTCGAGCTCGCGCTCGTCTTCGCGGGCGCCACCTTCGCCGGGGTGTACACCCCGGGCGGCGACGGCGGCGACCTGCTCTGCCTCGCGGAGTCCGTCGGAGTGCCCCGCACCCTGTACGGGCTGCGCGACGGCTACGAGCTGCCCGGCGGATCCCCCCTCGCGGACGCCTACCGCACCGGGCGACCGGTGTGGCTGGGCCCCGGCGAGCTGGCCGACCGCGCCGAGTCCCGGCGGACCGGCTCGCGGGGCTTCTCGCTGGCGGCGCTGCCCGCACACCCCGGCGACGGCGGCGGCTGCCTGGTCGCGGTGAGCGAACGCGCCGACGGATTCGACCCGGAGGACCGCAAGTGCCTGGAGCTGATCGCCGACGCCGTGGGCCTGCCCGTCCCCGTGGCCCGCGCCGAGGGCGGCGAGCTGCCGCCGGACGCGTTCAGCCTCGCCATGGACAGCGGCCGGGTGGAGGTCGGCGACCGCATCCTGGAGCTGTTCGGGCTCACCCGGACCGAGTTCGACGGCAAGGTCGAGACGCTGCTCGGCCACACCGTTCCCGAGGACGTGCCCGCCCTGATGTCCGTGGTCGAGGCCGACCACATGACCATCGGCGAGCGCGAGCTGGAGTTCCGCGTGCTCCAGCCCGGCGGCCGGCCCGCCTGGCTGCGGCTGCGCGGGCGGCTGCTGCCCGGCGGCGAGGGCCGCCCGGCCCGCCTCGTCGGCACCGTCGACGACGCCGCCAAGCTCCGCTCCGGCGTCACCGACGTCGCCCGCGTCCAGCGTCTGGCCGCCGCCCTGGCCACCGCCGGCACCGTCCGCGACGTCAGCCAGGCCGTCGTGACCGCCCTGCGCCGCCCGCTGCACGCCGACCGCATCGCCCTGGCCGAACTGGAACACGACCGGCTCGTCGTCACCGTCCTCGACCCGCCCGAACCCGAGGCATGGCCCGACGTGTGGCGCCTGGAATGGCGCACCGAATGGCCCGACGCCCCGGTGCGCGACATGCCCACCCTCGCCACCGCCCTGCGCGAGGGCCGCGCTCAGATCTGGCCGGCCGGCACCGTCCTGGAGCCGGCGCTCGCCGAGGTCGGCCCCGGCGGGCTCGCCGTGCTGCCGCTGCCCGCCGGCGACCGCATGGCCGGCGCCTGCCTGATCGGCTGGGACCGCCCGCACGAGTTCGGCCCCGACGAACGCGCCCTGCTCACCGCCTCCGCCGGCCTCGCCGGACAGGCCCTGATGCGCGCCCACGCCTTCGACGCCGAGCACGAACTCGTCGGCATGCTCCAGCGGCAGCTCCTGCCCCGCCGCCTGCCCAGGCTCCCCGGCGCGGTCGCCGTCGCCCGCTACCTGCCCGCCACCGCCGGCCTGGAGGTCGGCGGCGACTGGTACGACGTCATCCCGCTGCCCGACAACCACGTCGCGCTCGTCATCGGCGACGTCCAGGGCCACAGCGCGGGCGCCGCCACCCTCATGGGCCAGATGCGCACCGCCCTGCGCGCCTACGCCGTCGAGGGCCACCCGCCCGACGTGGTCGTCTCCCACGCCAACCGGCTCCTCGTCGACATGGAGACCGACCTCTTCGCCACCTGCGCCTACGTCGACGTCGACATGGAGGAGGGGTCGGCCTGGTGCGTGCGCGCCGGGCACCTGCCGCCGGTGCTGCGTCACCCGGACGGCGGTACGCACATCGCCGAGGCCGAGGGCGGCCCGCCGCTGGGCGTCGCCGACCGGGCCGACTTCCCGATGAGCCCGCTGCGGCTGCAGCCCGGCACGCTGATCGCCCTCACCACCGACGGCCTGGTCGAGTCGCCGCGCTCCGACATCGACGAGGGCATGGCCCGCTTCGCCCACGAGCTGGCCGTCTCCGACCCCACGCACCTCGGCCTGGTCGCCGACGCCCTGCTCGGCAACGCCCAGCGCGACGACGACGTCGCCCTGCTGCTGATGCGCTACGACGGGATGGCCGTACGCCCGCGCCGGGAGAGCTGGACGGTCTGGCGGGTGCCGGAGGCCGTACGGCACGCCCGCCGCTTCGCCCGGCGCTCCCTGCGGGCCTGGAGCGTGCCCGAGGACGAGACGGACGCCGCCCTGCTGGTCGTCTCCGAACTGGTCACCAACGCGCTGGTCCACACGGGCGGCCAGATCCGCCTCGACCTGACGCTGGTGGGGGAGCGGCTGCGCGTCGCCGTCGCCGACTCCTCGCCGCGCACGCCGGTGAAGCCGACCAACATCGGCTGGGAGGCCACGGGCGGGCGCGGTCTGCTCCTGGTGGAGGCCGTGTCGGCGGCCTGGGGGGCGGTGCCGGTCAGTGGCGGGAAGCAGGTGTGGAGCGAGATCTGCTGGGGCGGTGACGACCCGGGACACTGAGGGGTACCCGGGCCGCACGGACCGCCGACGACCGGGAGGCGCCCGCCAGGGCCCAGTACGTCCGCGACATCATGACCTCGGCTCCGGTGACCGTCGAGCCCCGGGCGTCCGTCGCCGCCGTCGCCCGCGTCATGCGCGACCAGGACCTCGGCGCCGTGCTGGTGACGGACGGCGAGCGGCTGCGCGGCCTGGTCACCGACCGCGACCTCGTGGTGCGGGTCCTCGCCGAGGGCGCCGACCCGGAACGGACCACCGTGGCCCGCGCGTGCAGCGACGACCTGGTGACCGTCCGGCCGGACGACGCGCTGGACCGGGCCGTGGGCACGATGCGCGAGCACGCGGTGCGCCGGGTCCCCGTCGTGGAGGACGGCCGCCCCGTCGGCATCGTCTCCCTCGGCGACCTGGCGATGGAGCGCGACCCGGACTCGGCGCTCGGCGACATCAGCGCGGCCCGCCCCAACACCTGACCGCCCCGGCCCCCGGGCGATCCCGGCGCCGACGCCGGTCATCGACCCGTCGACTGCGGGTACCCGTGGGGAATGAACACGAGCGCTCACGAGCTTGCCGCATCCGACTTCGCCTTCGGCGCGGCCGCCATTCTCATCGGCGGCGTCGTCATCACCGCGGCCCTGATCTGGGCCGTCCTGCTCGGCATCAAGACGCGCCGGCGCGAGCCCCGCCGTCCGCGCCCCGAGGAGCAGCCGAAGCTGCCGCCCACCGGCGCGGTCCACGAGGTGTACGAGCAGCGCGAACCGGACGAGGTCCGGCCGGCCCCCGACGGCCGCCGCCTCGGCCCGCACGACCTGACCTCCGGCGGAACCCGGCGCGACGACCAGGACCGCCCGCGCTGGAGCGCCTAGCCGCACGGACGGGCCGCCGGCAGCGGCGCGAACCACCGTGACGAACCCGGTTGCGGCCCCGGTGACCAGGGCAGGGTATGAATCCCCTCATGAACCTCCTGGTCACCGGGGCCGCCGGCTTCATCGGTTCTGCGTATGTCCGCTCCCTGCTCGACGCCGGCACGGCCCGTGTCACCGTGCTGGACAAGCTCACCTACGCCGGTTTCCGCGACAACCTGCCCGCGCGCCATCCGCTGCTGGAGTTCGTGCACGGCGACATCTGCGACGCCGCCCTCGTCGACCGGCTGACGGCCCGCGCCGACCAGATCGTGCACTTCGCGGCCGAGTCGCACGTCGACCGCTCGATCCAGGGCGCGGGCGCGTTCGTCCGCACCAACGTGCTCGGCACCCAGACACTGCTGGACGCCGCCCTCCGCCACGGCACGGCCCCCTTCGTGCACATCTCGACCGACGAGGTCTACGGCTCCATCACGTCGGGCTCCTGGCCCGAGGACCACCCGCTGCGCCCCAGCTCCCCCTATGCCGCGTCCAAGGCTTCCGCCGACCTGCTCGCCCTGTCCTACCACCGCACCCACGGACTCGACGTCCGCGTCACCCGCTGCTCCAACAACTACGGCCCCCGCCAGTTCCCCGAGAAGATCGTCCCGCTGTTCGTCACCCGCCTCCTCGGCGGCTGCCGGGTCCCGCTGTACGGGGACGGGCTGAACGTGCGCGACTGGCTGCACGTCGAGGACCACTGCCGGGCCGTGGAGCTCGTGCGCGCCAAGGGCCGTCCCGGCGAGATCTACAACGTCGGCGGGGGCACGGAGCTGACCAACAGGGAACTGACCGCGCTGCTGCTCGACGCCTGCGGAGCCGGCTGGGACAGGGTCGAGCACGTCGAGGACCGCAAGGGCCACGACCACCGGTACTGCGTCGACTGGACCAAGGCCCGCACCGAACTGGGCTACCGCCCCCGCCGCGACCTCGCCACCGGCCTCGCCGAGACCGTCGCCTGGTACCGGGACCACCGCGCCTGGTGGGAGCCGCTCCTGGCCCGCGCCGGGAGCGGGCGGCCCTGAGCCGGTGACCGTCCTAGGGTGGAGGCGTGCGTCTGCTTCTGATGTCCGACACCCATCTGCCCAAGCGCGCCAAGGCCCTCCCGGACCGGCTGCTCGCCGAACTCCCCGACGCCGACGTGGTGTTCCACGCCGGGGACTGGGTGGACGCCGCCACCCTCGACCTGCTGGAGAGCCGCAGCCGCCGGCTTGTCGGGGTCTACGGCAACAACGACGGTCCCGAACTGCGTGCCCGGCTGCCCGAGGTGGCCTACGCCGAACTCGGCGGGCTGCGGTTCGGCGCCGTCCACGAGACCGGCGCCGCCCAGGGGCGCGAGGCCCGCTGCGCCGCCCGCTTCCCCGAGCTGGACGTCCTGGTCTTCGGGCACAGCCACATCCCCTGGGACACCACCGCCCCGACGGGCCTGCGGCTGCTCAACCCGGGCTCGCCCACCGACCGCCGCCGTCAGCCGTACTGCACCTACATGACCGCGACCGTGGCGGACGGCCGGCTCACCGACGTCACTCTGCACCGCCTGCCGCCCCGCCGGCCCGGCGGGGCGGGCTGAGCGGGCGGTTCAGGGGCGCGGGCCGCTCCAGTCGGCGGGGACGCGGGCCAGGCGCACCCGCTGGGGGTGGTCGCCGACCGGGACCGAAACCGTCTTGCGGCCGGTCGCGAAGTCGATCGCGGTGACCTGGTCGGCGCCGCTCTCGGAGACCACGCACGCCCTGCCGTCGCCGCTGACGGTCGCCCAGTAGGGCTTCGAGACGGTGACCAGCGGGCCCTCCTGGAGGGTGGTGCGGTCGACCACGGTGGCGTAGTCGTCCATCGTGCCCGCGACGCACAGCTTGGTGCCGTCCGGCTTCATGGTGATGCCGTGGTGGCGCGAGTCGTTGATCCAGGTGGTGCGGTCCTCGCTGGTCGCGGGGTTCTTCGGCAGCGTCTTGGTGCGGGTGATCCGGTCGGTGGCGACGTCGTACTCGAAGAAGCCGTGGAAGAACGACACCTGGAAGTACAGCTTGCTCTCGTCGGGACTGAAGGCGGCGGGGCGGACGGCGTCCGAGTAGGCGCCGAGGCCCGCGGCGTCCAGCCGTTGCCGCATGTCGATCACCTTGACCTGCCGGAACGTCGTGGTGTCCACGACCGTGATGCGCCGGTCGCCCTTCGTCCAGTCGAGCCAGGGCGCGTCCAGAGAGGTGTTGACCTCGCCGATCGACATGTTCCACAGGTACCGGCCGTCCCGGCTGAAGACGTTCTCGTGCGGTTTGTCGCCGGTGGCGAACGAGCCGAGCTGCCGGCCGGTGACGATGTCCAGGACATGCACCGTGTTGGAGGTGGAGGCCGAGACGGCGACGCGGGTGCCGTCGGGGGAGACGGCCATGTGGTCGGAGCGGTAACCCGACACCGGGAATCGCCAGTTGACGGCCCCGGTGGCCAGGTCGATGGAGACGACGTCGGCGAAGCTCGGGCGGGAGACGACCATCGCGGTGCCGTCCGGGGTGGCGTACATGTCGTCCACGTACTGGTCGTGGCCCTCGCCGACGCCGTTGCGGATCGCGGTGTAGTAGATCCAGCGGATCGGGTCGGCCTTGATCTCCGCCAGCCGCTGTTCCTTGTCGGGGATCACATCGACCCGGCCGATCCGGGAGAAGTCGCCGGACGACTCGATGACGTCGGCGGTGCCGTCCCAGTTGTTGCCGACGAACAGCACCTCGCGCAGCGCCGCGGCGGACCGGTCGGCCGCCGGTGCGGAGGGGGCGCCGGCGGAGGCGGTCGCCGGGGCGGCGAGGGTGAGGGCGAGGGCGGCGGCGATGGAGCACACGTGCCTGGTGCGGATGGCAGGCATGACTGTCTCCTCTGGCGTGATCACGCCGAGTGGGGGAAATCTGAAAAGGGGGCCGTTCAGAGTCTTCCTACTGGAAAGTAAGGAAGAGGCGTCCTGTTCACAAGACCGCGTGCACGACAAAATCGGCCAACGGAGGCCGACGGGAGGGACGTTGACGGGCAGGCTCAGCGGACCGAAAGGCCGCTACGGCGGCAGATCGGCCGAGGAACGGCAGGCGGAGCGCCGCCGGCGCTTCCTGGACGCGGCACTCCGGCTCTTCGGCGACACGCCCGGCTACCGCTCCACCACCGTCGCCGCCCTCAGCGAGGCCGCGGGACTGTCCACCCGCCAGTTCTACGAGGAGTTCCGCAACCTCGAGGACGTCCTGGCCGCCCTCCACCTCCAGGTCAACGACTGGGCCGAGCGGGCCGTGCTGAAGGCGGCGGCCGAGGCCGAGGGACTGCCCGTCGAGGACCGGGCGGCCCGGATCTTCCGCGCCTACGCCGCCGACGTCACCGGCGATCCCCGCCGGATCCGCATCACCTTCGTCGAGATCGTCGGCGTCAGCCCCCGGCTGGAGCGCCAGCGCCTGGCCCGCCGCTCCCGCTGGGTCGACATCATCTGCGCCGAGGCGACCGCGGCGGCCGACCGCGGCGAGGCCGTCGTCCGCGACTACCGGCTCGCCGCGACGGCGTTCATCGGCAGCGTCAACGGCCTCCTCCACGACTGGAGCGCGGGCTGGGTCCCGGCCACGCTGGACGAGGTGGTGGACGAACTGGTGCGGCAGCTGCTGGGCATCCTGCGGCCCAGCGGATGGCCCGGGGACGGCTGAGACGGCGGCGGCCCCGGACCCCCCGAGGGCGACCGGCGGTGCCGTGCATGCCGCGTCGTCCGCGTCACTCGTCCCGGGCCCGGATATCGTCTGCTCGGCGATCTTCCCGTCGCGCGGCCTGATCATCGACTCGGCCGGCACCCGCGCGCCGCCCGGGTACGCGCGGGACTCGCCGGAACACCGCGCGGTCGCCCTGGACGACGCAGTCCTCCAGCGTGTGCGACGTCTCGCGGGCGTGGACGTCATCCGGCAGCTCGGCGATCCCCTCCCCTCCCCGCTCCGCAGCGTGCGCGGACGGCCGGGCCGGGTGTTCCGGTCCACGACGCGCGCCCGCGCGTCGTCGGCGTAGAGCGACGGCAACGTCGCGGCGTCGTGCCCTTCGATGCCCCGCCGCAGCGCGTCGGTGCCGAAGGCGGGACCTGTCGCAGTGCCCGTCACGACCTCCTGCGAGGGGGCGCGGCCCGGCGAGGGCCTCACTACGAGCGTCCTCGCCCCACGGGCCCCGGCAAGCCCGGCGTGCGCTCCGCCTGACGGGTGAGGGACGCCGGGTGGCCGTGTCCGTCCGCCGCCGCCCGGCGTTGCTCAGGACATGATCTCAACACGTCGTATCATCGCCGCCGTTGGTCTCGCCGCCGGGTTCACCGGCCTCGCCGCCCCGCTCGCGGGCGCCGCCGAGACCGGGGCCCTGACCAGCGCCCCGCTGACCGCGCTCGACTCCCTCGCCGTCAGCGAAATCCCCGATGAGCACAAGGACGACGTCCCCCGGCCGTCCGACCAGCTCAGCCCCGTGACGGGCGCCGCCGCCCCGGTCACCGGCCTGGTCCCGGGCCAGGGCCACTGAACCACCCGCCCGGCCGGCTACCCGGCCGTGGCCAGGAACTGCGTGGCCGCCAGCTCCGCGTACAGCGGGTCGGCGGCCACGAGTTCGCGGTGGGTCCCCACCGCACGGACGCGGCCCGCGTCCATCACCACGATCCGGTCGGCCATCGTCACCGTGGACAGCCGGTGGGCGACCACCAGCACCGTCGTCGTCCGGGCCACCTCGGCGACGGTGTCCCGCAGCGCCGCCTCGTTCACCGCGTCGAGCTGCGAGGTGGCCTCGTCGAGCAGCAGCAGCCGGGGACGGCGCAGCAGCGCCCGCGCGATGGCCACCCGCTGACGCTCACCGCCCGACAGCTTCGTGCCCCGGTGCCCGACCAGTGTGTCGAGGCCCTGCGGCAGCCGCTCCACCAGCCCGTCCAGCCGCGTCGTCTTCAGCACCTCGGCGACGGCGCCCTCGTCGGCCTCCGGATTGCCCAGCAGCAGGTTGTCGCGCAGGGTGCCCGAAAGGACCGGCGCGTCCTGTTCGACATAGCCGATCACCGACCGCAGCCGCGCCTGCTCCCACTCGGCGACGTCCCGGCCGTCCAGCGTGATCACGCCCGCCTCCGGGTCGTAGAACCGCTCGATCAGGGAGAAGACGGTCGTCTTACCCGCGCCGGACGGGCCGACGAACGCGGTCATCCCCCGCGCGGGCACCGAGAAGGTCACCCCGTGATGCACGTACGGGAGATCGTCGGCGTAGCGGAAACGGACGTCGCGGAAGGCGACCGAGGCCGGCTCGGCGCCGTGCGACGGCAGCGCGACCGCGGCGGCCGGGGGCTCCGCGGGCAGCCGCAGCGCCTCCTGGATCCGCGCCAGGGCCGCGGCGCCGGTCTGGTACTGCGTGATCGCGCCGACGACCTGCTGGATCGGCGACATCAGATAGAAGACGTACAACAGGAACGCCACCAGCGTGCCGACGTCGACCGCACCCGTCGCCACCCGCGCCCCGCCCACCGCGAGGACCGTGATGAACGCGATCTGCATCGCCAGTCCAGCCGTGTTGCCGGCCGCCGCCGACCACTTGGCGGCACGCACGCTCTGCCGCCAGGACTCCTCGGCCGCCGTGTGCAGCGCCCGTTCCTCCCGGGCCTCCGCGCCGGACGCCTTCACCGTCCGCAGCGCGCCCAGCACCCGCTCCAGCGAGGCCCCCATCACACCGACCGCGTCCTGCGCCTGCCGGCTGGCCCGGTTGATGCGCGGCACGATCACCCCGAGGACCGTGCCCGCCGCGGCGATCACCGCCAGCGTCACCGCCAGCAGCACCGGATCGACCAGTCCCATCATCACCACCGTCGCCACCAGCGTCAGCCCGCCCGTGCCGAGGCCCACCAGCGAGTCGGTGGTGACCTCGCGCAACAGGGTGGTGTCCGAGGTGATCCGCGCCATCAGGTCGCCCGGCTCGGTGCGGTCCACGGCGGATATCCGCAGCCGCAGGAGATACGACGACAGGGCGCGCCGCGCCCCGAGCACCACCGACTCCGCGGTGCGCCGCAACACGTACGAACCCAGCGCGCCCACCGCCGCGTTGGCGACCACCAGCCCGGACATGAACAGCAAGGCGCCCGTGATCGGCCGGTCGTGGGACAGGTCGTCGATCAACTCCCGTGCCACCAGCGGCAGCAGCAGCCCGGTCGCCCCGGTGACGAGCGACAGCACCGCGCCCGCGAGCAGAGCCCGGCGATGCGGCCGTACATAGCCGAGGAGGAGCCGCCAGGTGGGCGGGGCGGTCTCCGTCTGTGCACTGCTCACGCTGCTCCTTCGCCGCTCGGACTGGAGTTCAGGCTACGCCGTCGTGCGCCTGCCGATCAGGTGCGCGTACGGTCGGTGGAGACGGACACCAGGCACAGGGAAAGGGCCAGCAGCATGACGCAGGAAGTGCGCGGCGTGATCGCTCCGGGGAGGGGCGAGCCGGTGCGGGTCGAGACGGTTGTGGTGCCGGATCCGGGGCCGGGGGAGGCGGTGGTGCGGGTGCGGGCGTGCGGGGTGTGCCATACGGATCTGCATTACCGGGAGGGCGGGATCGGTGACGACTTCCCGTTCCTGCTGGGGCACGAGGCGGCGGGGGTCGTGGAGGCCGTGGGGGAGGGGGTCACGGAGGTGGCGCCCGGTGATTTCGTGATCCTGAACTGGCGTGCGGTGTGCGGGCGGTGCCGGGCGTGCCGGCGGGGGCGGCCGTGGTATTGCTTCGACACGCACAACGCGGTGCGGCGGATGACGCTGGCGTCCACGGGGCAGGAGCTGTCGCCGGCACTGGGCATCGGGGCCTTCGCGGAGAAGACGCTGGTGGCGGCGGGGCAGTGCACGAAGGTGGATCCGGGGGTGGCTGCGGAGGTTGCGGGGTTGTTGGGGTGTGGGGTGATGGCCGGGATCGGGGCGGCGGTCAACACCGGCGACGTCGGTCGCGGTGACACGGTCGCGGTGATCGGGTGCGGTGGTGTGGGGGACGCCGCGATCGTGGGGTCGCGGCTGGCGGGGGCGGCGCGGATCATCGCGGTGGATGTCGACGACCGCAAGCTGGAGCTGGCGCGCAGGGCGGGTGCCACGCACACGGTCAACTCGCGGGAGACGGACGCGGTGGACGCGATCCGCGAGCTGACGGGTGGTTTCGGCGCGGATGTGGTGATCGATGCGGTGGGCCGTCCGGAGACGTTCCGGCAGGCGTTCTATGCGCGTGATCTGGCGGGGACGGTGGTGCTGGTGGGCGTGCCGACGCCGGAGATGCGGGTGGAGCTGCCGTTGCTGGACGTGTTCGGGCGGGGCGGGGCGGTGAAGTCGAGCTGGTACGGCGACTGCCTGCCCTCGCGGGACTTCCCGGTGCTGGTGGATCTGCATCTGCAGGGGCGGCTGGATCTGGGGATGTTCGTGTCGGAGACGATCGGGCTGGACGAGGTGGAGCAGGCGTTCACGCGGATGCACGAGGGCGACGTGCTGCGTTCGGTGGTGGTGCTGTGATGCGTGCGCGGATCGAACGCCTCGTCACCTCCGGGACGTTCAGTCTGGACGGCGGGACGTGGGAGGTGGACAACAATGTGTGGATCGTGGGCGACGACCGCGAGGTGGTGGTGATCGACGCGGCGCATGACGCGGACGCGATCGCGGCGGCGGTGGGGGAGCGGCGGCTGACCGCGATCGTGTGTACCCATGCCCACGACGACCATGTCAACGCCGCTCCGGAACTGGCGGAGCGTACCGGCGCGGTGATCTGGCTGCATGAGGACGATCTGCCGCTGTGGCGGCAGACCCATCCCGGCCGCGCCCCCGACGCCCGCCTGAGCGACGGCCAGGTCATCGAGGCGGCGGGGGCGGATCTGCGGGTCATCCACACGCCCGGTCACGCGCCGGGGGCGGTGTGCCTGTACGACCCGGCCCTGGGCGCGGTGTTCACCGGGGACACGTTGTTCCGGGGTGGTCCGGGGGCGACGGGGCGGTCGTACTCCCACTTCCCGACGATCATCGACTCGATCCGGGACCGGCTGCTGACCCTGCCGCCCGGGACGAAGGTTCTCACCGGCCACGGCGACCCGACCACGATCGGCGACGAGGCCCCGCACCTGGACGAATGGATCGCCCGCGGCCACTGACCGCCGGTGATCCCCCAGAGAGGTGATCTCCCCGGAAAAGGCGACAGAGGATGTCCGGCTTACCCGTCACTCTCGACGACGTCGAAGGCGAGAGCACGAGAACAGCACAGGAGGCCGGACATGTCGGAGCCGTTGCGGGGCAAGGTGGCGCTGGTCGCGGGGGCGACCAGGGGCGCGGGGCGCGGGATCGCGGTGGAACTCGGGGCGGCCGGGGCCACCGTCTACGTCACCGGGCGCAGCACCCGCGCCCGCCGCTCCGAGTACGACCGCCCGGAGACGATCGAGGACACCGCCGACCTGGTCACCGCGGCCGGCGGCCGGGGGATCGCCGTCCCCGCCGACCACCTCGACCCGGCGGCCGTCCGCGACGTGGTCGACCGGATCGCCGGCGAGCAGGGCCGGCTGGACGTCCTGGTCAACGACATCTGGGGCGGCGAGACCCTCTTCGAATGGGACAAGCCCGTCTGGGAGCACGACCTCGACAAGGGCCTGCGGCTGCTGCGGCTCGCCGTCGAGACCCACGCGATCACCAGCCACCACGCCCTGCCGCTGCTGCTGCGCCGGCCCGGCGGGCTGGTCGTGGAGATGACGGACGGCACCGCCGAGTACAACCGCGACCACTACCGCGTGAACTTCTTCTACGACCTCGCCAAGGCGTCCGTGCTGCGCATGGCCTTCGCCCTCGGCCATGAACTCGCCCCGCACGGCGCCACCGCCCTCGCCCTCACCCCGGGCTGGCTGCGCTCCGAGATGATGCTGGAGCACTACGGGGTGCGCGAGGAGAACTGGCGCGACGCCCTCGAGAACGTCCCGCACTTCGCCATCTCCGAGACGCCCCGCTATGTCGGCCGGGCCGTCGCCGCCCTCGCCGCCGACCCGGACGCGGCCCGCTTCAACGGGCAGTCCCTCTCCAGCGGCGGGCTCGCACGGGTCTACGGCTTCACCGATCTCGACGGCAGCCGCCCGGATGCCTGGCGCTATCTGGTGGAGGTGCAGGACGCGGGCCGGCCGGCCGACACCACCGGCTACCGCTGACCGTTCGCGGGCGGCAGCGGCCGACGCGCCGCGTGACCCGGCGGCAGCGCGAGATCCGCGCGCACGGCCGCGTAGTAGCGCTCGCGCGCGGCCCGCTGCCGCTCCAGCAGCGCCCGCCAGGCCGCCGGATCGCGCCTCTCCTCCCGGAGGAACCGCTCCATCTCCATCACCACGACGACCCACTCCCGCGCCCGCTCCACCACCTCCGGGCTGCCGAGCAGGATCAGCGCCTCGCCCGACGGGTCCCGTCCGACCGTCGCCTCCGCGAACAGCGGCTCGGCCTGCTGCGCGGTGAGGGGATGGGGATGCGGGTCGTTGCCGAGGTGGGACGCCACCCGGTAGGTCAGCGTCACCGTCTTCTTCAGCGCTCGCGCGTACTCGGCGTACACCGACAGCCGCCGCTCCTCCCACCGGGCGGCCTGCTCCCGCCGGAAGCGGACCTGGTCGCCCCGTACGACCACCAGATAGGAGCCGAGGGCGCCGATCACGACACCGAGGAGCGCGGGCAGTTGTTGTACGAACGCGGACATGATCGCCACGGTAGCCCTCGCCGGCAGCCCCGAATGTCACCGTTCGGTAGCAGTCGAGGTTGGCCTACAACCCGGTTTCCCTACAGGCCGTCCAACTGGCATGGATGGTGCGAGACCCGCACCGCGGACCGAAAGGCTGGCTCATGGGGGACATGCGCAGACGGGCGACCGTCGTTCTCGGAACCACCGCGCTGATGGCGCCGCTCACACTCGCGCTGGGCACCGCGCCCGCGCAGGCGGCGAGTTGCACGACGCAGACAGGGCCGTACCAGAAGCAGGTCGAGAAGTTCCTCGGCCGCCCGGTCGACGGCGTGCAGTCGTCGACCGACTGCAAGGCGATCCAGGCCTTCCAGACCAAGCACGGCATCCAGCCCAACGCCGGCTACGCGGGGCCCGTCACCTGGGGTGTGATGGACCTCATGAACAAGCAGAAGGCGGTGGGGAACACGCCGAACAAGGCCGGCAAGTGCCCGGTCAACAAGGGCCGCATCGCCTGCGTGAACCTGACGCTCCAGATCAGCTGGATCCAGGACGGCAGCCGTCTCGTGTACGGCCCCGTGCCCGTGCGCACCGGACGGGACGGGTACGAGACCCGCACCGGCCTGAAGAAGATCTACTGGCGCAACATCGACCACCACTCGACCATCTACGACGTGCCGATGCCCTACTCCCAGTTCTTCGACGGCGGCCAGGCCTTCCACTCGGCGAGCGTGAGCATGTGGAACCCGCCGGGCTCCCGCGGCTGCGTCAACATGACGAAGACCACGGCCCAGAAGTACTGGTCGCTGCTGAAGACCGGCGACGACGTCTTCGTGTACGGCCGCAAGCCGGGCACCTGACCGGTCACCGGCGGACGCCGGAGCGCGGCGACCGGTTCAGGCGGTCGGACGTGATCAGGGACACGGCCCGTTATGTCCGGTTCGTGCCTGATGGCTCACATCGCCTTCACCTCGGTCGCCGTATGCTTCACAACATGTCCACCAGTGTTGAAGCCGTTTCCGAGCGATCGGCCGCGGAGGTCAACGAGGAGATCCGGGCGCTGTGGCGCCGGGCGGGCGGGACCCTGAGCACCGAGCAGCGCGAGCAGTACCAGCGCCTCGTCATGGAGTGGGCCGCCGCGGTCCCCGACCCGGACCCGGCGCAGGCGGCCTGAGCCGTCCTTCTCCTCGTCTCCGTCACCGATCTCCTCATCCCCACCCTCGTCCCCAGGTCGCCGCGTACCGGCGCCGGTAGTCCCTGCGGTCCAGCTCCGTGCGGAGGCGGCGGGTCGCCGCCAGCGCCACCAGGCTGCCGGCGACGATGAGCAGGCCCGGGCCGGTGCTCCCCGGGTCCGTCAGCCGCGACGGCGCCGTCGAACCCGTGCCGCCGCCGGCCGCCGCTCCCGCCGGGGCCCCCGCGCTCGCCGCGTCGTCCCCGGCGGCCGGAGGCGTCGCCGTGATCAGCCGGACGCCGAGGGCGGTCAGCGCCGGCGTCACCGGCTGGAAGTACGTCGTACCGCCCGCCCGGCAGTCCCCGTTGCCGCCCGAGGTCACCCCCAGCGCGATGCCTCCCGCGAACAACGGCCCCCCGCTGTCTCCCGGTTCCGCGCACACGTCCGTCTCGATCAGCCCGGTGACCGTGCCCTCGGGGTAGTTCACCGTCGCGTCGAGCGCGGTCACCCGGCCGTCCCGCAGCCCACTGGTGCTGCCGCTGCGGAACACCCGCTGCCCCACCGACGCCTCGCCGGTCCCGGTGATCCGCACGCCCCGGTCGCCGCCGACGGCGACCACGTCGGCCCCGTCGCCCGCCCGCCCGGCGTCGTAACGCACCAGCGAGTAGTCGTCGCCGGGGAAGCTGCCGTCCACCGTCCGGCCCACCTGCCGCCGGGCGGTGGCGTCGGCGAACCACACCGAGCCGTTCGGACCGCAGTGCCCGGCGGTCAGGATGTAGTCGCGCCGCCCGTCGGTGACGTTGAAACCGGCGGAGCAGCGGCCTGCGGTGGACAGGATCGGACGCGCCCCGTTCAGGCGGGTGGTGAAGACGCCCCCGGTGCGCTCCATGCGCACGAAGCCGCCGATGCCCTGCGCGACCTCGGTCAGCTCCGACCAGTCGGCGGCGGAGACCGTGTGGTCACCGCGCACCACGACCTCGTTCGACCGGTAGTCCACCGTCCAGGCGGTGCCCGCCACGCGCGGCGCCGAACCCAGCGCCCGGGTGGCCGACATCAGCTCGCGCATGCTGTGCCGGACGGCCTTCGCCCGCGCCCCGGCCCGCCGCACCTCACCGGCCGCGTCCTCGTCGGTGACCGCGACGACCCGGCGTCCGTCGGCGTCGATCCAGCTGCCCGCCGTACGGGAGGCGCCCAGCCGGGCGACGAGGCCGGTCGCGGGATCCGCGAGGGCGCGGGCGGAGCCGCCCGGCGCGCGGGGCGGCTCGCTCGCCACGGCGTGCGCGATCATGGCCACCCCGAGCAGGAGGCCGCCGACCGCCGTCAGTCGTGCCGTGCGCCGGACGATCCGTCGTCGTGCGTGCCTCATGGATGGCTCCCGAACCCGAACGCGCGGCGGCAGGCCGCGGGGCGCCCGGGTGCTCGGGCGCCCCTTCTCCGTACGGGCCGGGGTCCGGCCGTGTTCAGCGCCGGGCGGCGCGCGTCAGCGCTTGCGGGCCACGCCGCCGAACATGGCCACCTCGTCCGGCAGCGATCCGTCGCCGCCCTCCGGACGCCAGCGCGAGCACGACACCACACCCGGCTCCAGCAGCTCCAGCCCGTCGAAGAAGCGGGCGATCTGCTCGCCGGTGCGCTGCGTCAGCTTCGGGGTGCCGTGCTCGTTCCAGAACTTCACCGCCTCGTCCACGTCGGGCATCGACGGCGAGGTGATCGTGTGCGACAGCACCAGGTGGCTGCCCTCCGGCAGCGCGTCCACCAGTCGGCGGACCACCCCGTACGGGTCCTCGTCGTCGCCGATGAAGATGACCACGCCGAGCAGGATCAGACCCACGGGCTTGCTGAAGTCCAGGGTCCTGGCGGCGTGCTCCAGGATCGTGTCGACGTTGCGCAGGTCCTCGTCGAGGTAGTCGGTGCGGCCCTCGGGCGTGCTGGTGAGCAGGGCGCGGGCGTGCGCCAGGACCAGCGGGTCGTTGTCGACGTACACGATCCGCGCGTCCGGGGCGAGCCGCTGGGCCACCTCGTGCGTGTTGTCGGCGGTCGGCAGGCCCGTGCCGACGTCCAGGAACTGGCGAATTCCCGCCTCTTCGACGAGGTGGCGCACCGCGCGCCCCAGGAAGAGCCGGTCCGCGCGGGCGTACTCGCCTATGCCCGGATGCAGCTGCCGGATCTGGTCGCCGGCCGCGCGGTCGACCTCGTAGTTGTCCTTGCCGCCCAGCCAGTAGTTCCAGATGCGCGCCGTGTGCGCCTGGGCGGTGTTGATGCGTTCGCGCAGCGACTCGGCCACGCCGTCGGCGGCGTGCGGGTTCTCGGTCACGGTGCAGCTCCTGGGGGTGCCTGTGCGGTGATTGGGGGTGCCTGGTGCGGCGTCAAGATGCAATCTAGACCGATGAGTTGATCTTTGCCGAGTCCTGAGCGATTTCCGCCCGTCCCGGGACGGGTGCCGGAGCGCCCGGAACGCCTAGACTTCGGGCATGAACGACACGGCGGACCGGCTGGGCGTCGGCAAGTATCTGCTGCTCACCAGCTATCGCAAGGACGGCACCCCGGTCCCGACCCCCGTCTGGGTGGTCCCCGACGGGGACGCGCTCGGGGTGTGGACGGCGGCCGATTCCTGGAAGGTCAAGCGGATCCGCCGCCGCGCCGACGTCCTGGTCGGCCCCTGCGACCTGCGCGGCAACCCGACGGGGGAGCAGGTCCCGGCCACCGCGCGGATCTGCGACCCGGGCACCACCTCCCGCTATCGCGCCCTCATCGCCCGCAAGTACGGCGTCACCGGACGGCTCACCCTGCTCGGCAGCCGGCTGCGGCGCGGGCTCGACGGCACGGTCGGCATCCGCGTCACCCTCGCCGACTGACGCGGTAAGCCCCGCGCCGGACACCCTGCCGGGCCGGTCACGTCCAGGCGCGGTAGGGCTCGTCGACCAGCTGGAACACCGGCTCCCCGCGCACGGGGTCCTTGGCCGTGGACAGCCGCACCCGGTCCCCGCTGTGGATGCCGACGGGCGGGCCCATGACCCGGCCCCGCACCACGAAACCCTCGGCCATCTCGATCAGGGAGACGTTGCGCGCGGCCGGGGTGTTGCGGTGCACCACGGTGGTGTGGCGGACCGTGCCGACGCCCGCGCTGCGCTCGGTGCGCAGGTCGCTGCCCTGGCAGACCCGGCACAGCAGCCGGTGGTACATGACGGTGCCGCACCAGGTGCAGCGCTGGAAGAGCATGGCGTCCGAGTCGCCCCTCCGGTGCTCGAGAACGCCCGCCGCGGAGCCGAAAGCCTGCTGAGCGGCGCTTCCTGATGACGTCTGGTACACGCTGTAACTCCCTGCGCTCGGCCGGAAATCCGCGTGCGCGGCGCCCGCACACGCATGTGCGCGGCTCACCGTGCCACCGTGCACGGCCGACAGCGTATGGCACTGAGTGTCAGGCGTAAAGGTACTGGGTACCGCCAAATCCGGCCTGCGTTCCGGTGCTCTTCTACTCGGCAGGAGGCTCAGGGGGTGGGGGGTGTCGGACCGCCGGGCGATGGTGGCACTCAGTGCCCATCGGAGGCCGACAGCCGGGCCACCGCGGCGGCCACCTGCCGCTGCGTCTCCTCGGGCAGCGGGTCGCCCTGCACGGCCGTCACCAGGTCCTCGGCGAGCCGGTGCAACTTGGTGTTGGTGTGCTGCGACACCATCACCAGGACGTGCCAGGCGTCCTGCGGACTCAGTCCGAACGACGCCATCAGCACCCCGCGCGCCAGGTCGATGGTCGGGCGCGTCCGCATGGCGCGCCGCAGCTGGGCGACCTCCGCCCCGAGATCCTCGCGGTCGTCGCCGTCCGCGGCGCCGGGTCGGAATAGCGGCCGGGTCCCCGTCAGGGTGAACAGGCGTTCGACGACGGGGCCGGCGGCACGGACGGTCACGGTCTTTCCTTCCGCCACTGCGTGCTCCCGGACGCCGAGCAGGACATTGAGGGCCGAGCAGTCGCAGAAGTCCACGTCGCCGAGGTCCAGGTCGAGGCCCTCCGGCGACGTCGTGAGGGCGGCCTCCAGGGTGCCGCGCAATACGTCGCCCGACTGCAGCCCCAGCTCCCCGCGGACCTTCACGATCGTCCGGGCGCCGTCGGGCCGCCTGTCGATCACCGGCGCGTCGGGCCGCATGACCGCCTCTCCCTCGTGATTCCTGCCTGCCGTCATTCCCAGCGTCTGCCCCGAGGTGTCACGCGTCAAGCGATACACGAAACAGATTTCGCGTTTTGAAATACGGGAAGCAGAGGTCCTATGATGGCCGCATGGGTGCAGTGCCTGAGCCGCATACCGGATGGACCTTCCTCACCAACCACGCACGCGTACTGGCCGCCATCGCCGATGATCGCAACGCCCGCGTGCGGGACATCGCGGCGTACTGCCGACTCACCGAGCGGGCTGTGCAGAAGATCATCGCCGACCTGGAACACGCCGGATACCTCTCGCACCGGCGCGAGGGCCGGACGAACACGTACCGCATCGAGCCGGACAAGGTGCTGCGGCACCCGGCGGAGGCGGGGCTGACCGTCGCCGCCCTGCTCGCCCTGCTGGTGAGGGACGAGGCGGACCGCGGCCGGGAGGTGGCGGACAGTGGCGCCGCGGCCGTCGCCGACGGCTGAACCGGACGGCCGCCGCCGGGGTCAGCGGTGTGCGACGTCCGCCTCTCGCGGGACACGGACGTCGACCACGCAGACGTCGTCGCGCAGTTCGCCCTCCAGCATCGCGTCCAGCAGCGGGGCGAGCGAGCCGGGCTCGTCGGTGTGCTCCGCGCCCATCGCCCGCGCCAGCCGCTCCAGGCCGAGGTCCAGCCCTTCGCCGGGCCGCTCCACCAGACCGTCGGTGTAGAGCAGCAGCCGGTCGCCGGGCTCGAGCAGGCACTCCGCCTCCTCGTACGGCGGCGCGGCGCACGCCCCGAGCAGCATCCCGCGCGGCCGCTCCAGCCGGCGCACCTGTCCGGCACGCAGCAGCACCGGCGGCGGGTGACCGGCCTGCGCCCACACCAGCCGGCGCTCGTCGGGCCGGTAGAGCGCCAGCACCATGGTCGCCGTGCCGTGCGCGTCCCGGGAGTGCAGCAGCAGGGTGTTGAGCCGGCTCAGCGCGCCGGTCAGCGAGGACCCCGTGCTGACCATGCCCTTGGCCGTGAACCGGAGCTGGGCCATCGTGGCGACGGCGTCGATGCCGTGTCCGGCGACGTCGCCGACGACGAACAGGGCCGAGCCGTCGGCCAGTTCGATGGCGCTGAACCAGTCGCCGCCGACGTGGATGCCCGACTGCGCGGGCAGATAGGCGACCTCGACCCGCAGTCCCGCCGGGCGCAGCGGCTCGCTGGGCAGCGGCAGCAGCGCGTGCTGGAGCCGGCCGGCCAGCTCCCGCTCGGCCTGGAGCACGCCGTGCTGGGCCAGCATCGCCCGCTCGCTCTCCACCAGGGCGAGTTCGGCGCTGCGCTGCGCGGTGAGGTCCTGGAGGAAGCCGTGCACCTCGACGGGCGTGCCGTGCGGGCCCGTGACCGCCTCCGCCACGATCCGCAGATGCCGTACGCCGTCCCGCGTCTCGATCCGGAACGGCACGGCGGCGGGGGTCCCCGCGCGCTCCAGTTCCCCGAGGGCCCGGGCCAGCGCCGGCCGGTCCTCGGACAGGGCCAGGCCGGGCAGGTCGCCCAGCGGGACGGGGGCGGCCTCCGGATCGCGGCCGAGCACGGTGAAGACCTGCGCGGCCCAGGCGGCCTCGCCGGTGACCAGGTCCCAGCTCGCCCAGCCCAGGTTGCCCAGCCGCTGCACGTCCGCCAGCCGCTGCTCCTGCCGCTCGGCGGGATCGTGCCGCGTCCAGCCGACGACCAGGCCGGCGCCCAGGCGCGTCACGCGCACCGACCGGACCGACGGCTCCGCGGACCCGTCCGCCGGCTCCTGCCCCGCGAACGGTTCCCCCTCGTACGGTCGGCCGGTGTCGAGCACGTCGAGGCACCGCCGCCACAACGGCCCGTCCGCCAGCGGCGGCCAGCAGTGCAGGACCCGCGCGCCGAGCAGCTCGCGCCCGGTGCGGCCGTCGGCGGCGGCAGCGTCCGGGGTGGCCGCGTCGACGCGGAAGTCCTCGACGTCGCCGGAGGGGCCGCGCAGCGGGGTGAGCAGCAGCGCGGACCCCGGCAGCGCGTCGAACACGGCCCGCACGGCCCCGGCGGCGTCGTCGCCGACGGACGCCGTCCGGGCCTCCGGGGCCCGCAGCCGCCCGGCGCAGCGCCGGACCACGGCCCGCAGGTGCTCGCGGGCGCGCGCGGTGAACGGCCCCGGACGGGAGCGAAGCACCCCGACGACGCCCTCGGCCGCGTTTCCGTTGGGCACCGGCAGCCACGCCCGCGACTGCCATCGCTCCGGAGGGTCGCCGATCAGCGGACGCCGGCGCTCCCGGTCGATGTCCTCCACCCAGCAGGCCTGTCCGGTGGTCAGCGCCTCCAGCGGCGCGAGCCCGTCCAGCGGCGGCACCCGCTGCCACTGGTCGGCCAGCACGTCGCCGATCCCGGCGTGCCCGAGGAGTTCCAGGCCGCCGGAGGGCAGCCGCCCGAAGACCATCACGGCGTCGGCCGCCACCGTCCGCGCGAGATGCTCCAGCAGCCGGCGCGCCAGTTCCTGCGGGGAGGCGACGCCCGACAGTGCCGCCCCGAGCCGCGCCAGGTCATCCGATGCGTCGCCGCCCGGCGCACGGGAGAGGGGCACGGTGGGGGAGGCGCCGGGAGGCGGAAAGCCCCGGGCGGGCGGGGGCGCGGGAGCGCCGAAGGCGCCGAGCGTGATCCAGCACTCCTCGATCAGGGTGCGGTCGGCCGCCCGGGCCCGGCCCAGCAGCTCCTGGTGCGCCGCCTCCGCGGAACAGCCGGCGAGCGCCATGACGGCGCCCTTGGCGCGTTCCAGGATCGCCGACGTGGCCGTCAGGTCCCGTAGCCGGTCCGTGTCGGCACGCTGACGGATCACGCCGCCCGTCGATCCGACCGTGTCGGATCCGGCGCCGGACTCCGCGGGAAGGGCGGGCTCGCTCGTCACCGAACGAGCATCGCACAGTCGTCCCGCCCGTAGCGCGGGCTTGACCGCACGTCGTGATGCGCGTACGGCCGCACCTGCGGCTCAGCGCGCCGCGTTGCGATGGGCGAGCGCCTGCGTGACGGCGCGCACGCTGCGCGCGAGATGCTGGAGCTGGCCGACCTCGGCCGCGTACATCGTGATCGTGTGTTCGATGACCGACTCGGGCACCCCGAGCCTCGGCAGGTCGGCGCGGGCGGTCTGCAGGGCCGTGCGGGCGATCCGGATCTCCTGCTGGACCTGGATGTGCGCGTGGCGGGCGAGCAGCACCGGGTGCCGCATCAGCGCCGGGTAGCCGGCGTAACGGGCCGGCACCAGCTCGCGCAGCCATTTGGCGGCGGACCGCTCCCAGTCGTAACTGCCGGGGGTCTTCACCTGGCACGGCCAGTCCGGGCCTGGGCGCGTGGACGTCAGAGACATGATCATCGCTTCCGGTGTGCTGGTCGCCAGGGCGGTCCGGCGGCGCGGACGGGGAGGGCGGCCCCGGCCTAGGGGATGGCCGGGACCGCCCGGCCGAACACCCGGGCACCGCCGTGGGTAGGGGACGACGGCTCGGATGTTCGTGCTGCGGCCCGGTGAGCCGGGCGGGGGTGCGGCCCGCGAGCAGTATTTATATATGCCGTCCGGTTTGCAAGACGTATGAAAACATTCATGAATGACGGGATCCCGACGGTCCCCGGACCGGCCCGGCTCAGTCCCGCAGAAAGAACTGGTGCTGGTCGGAGAGCTGCTCGTAGGCGTCGAGGCGCGCCTGGGTGCGTTCCGGGTCGGCGTCGGTCATGGCCTGAAGCAGTGCCGCCGCCATCACGCCGGGCGCCGCGTACGAGTCGAAGACCAGCCGGGAGCCCGTGCCGGTGGCGAAGGTGACGTCGGCCGCGTCGGCCACCGGTCCGAGCGCCAGGTCGGTGATCAGCGCGACCCGCAGCCCGGCATCGCGCGCGACCCGCACCGCCGCCAGCGTCTCCTGCGCGTGCCGGGGCAGCGAGAACGCCAGCACCCATGTCCCGCCCGCCTCCCGCGCCTGGAGCAGCGCGTCGTACGCGACGCTGCCGCCCCGCGTCACCAGCCGCACGTCGGGATGGATGCGCCGGGCCGCGTACGCGAAGTACTCGGCCAGGGAGACCGAGATGCGCAGCCCCAGTACGGTCAGCGGCGTCGACTCCGACAGCCGCCTGCCCGTGTCGACGACCCGCGCGGGATCGGCGAAGTCGCGCCGCAGGTTCTCCAGGTTCTCGATCTCGGCGTCCACCGCCGCCTGAAGCTCGTTGCCGCTCTCCTCCTCGGCCGCGACCGGGCCGCCGGCCAGGGAGCCGAGCGCGATCGTCTGGAGCCTCTCCCGCAGCGCGGGGTAACCGCTGAATCCGACCGCCGCGGCGAACCGTGTCACCGAGGGCTGGCTGACTCCCGCCCGCTCGGCGAGGTCGGTGATCGACAGGAACGCCGCCTCGGTGAGGTGCTCGATCAGGTACTGCGCGATGCGCCGCTGCCCCGGCGACAGCCGCGGCCGGTCGAACAGCGCCCGGAGCTGGGAGGCGGGAGCGGCCGCTTCCGCCACCGTCCTCCCCGAGGTGATGGCGGACGCCTGTGCGCGTGCCTGCTGCGGCGATGGCACCGGTGCGCCTCCTTCGTCTCCCCAACGGAGCTTCAACATAGCTCACGCACCGTGGCGGAAATGCCGCCCGGCCCTTCCGGAACAGGGGGGTGGGAGGGGGCGGGTGAACAGGCGTCCCGTCGTGCGGCGGCGGGCGGCAAGCGGCAAGCGGCGGGCGGTCGGTGGCAGGCGACGGGGGGTGGGTGCGGGTGCGGGTGGGTGCGGGCGGTGCCGGTGCACGCGGTGGGCGGAGTCCGGCTCGACGCGTCCGGACCAGTCTGCGGTACGGGGGCGTGTGCAGGACCGCACCGTCGTCCCGAGAAGGGGATCACACGTCACGCGGGGCCACCCGCGAAGAGCCGCGCCGCCGCGGGCATTCATCGGACGGCCTAGGAGACGGTGACCACCAGATCCGCGCGTGCCCGCGTGCCGGCGACCAGGTCGGCGTTGCGCTGGTCCGGGCCCTGGGCCCAGGCCGCCGCCTGCTCGGGGTTCTTGCCGAACCGTTCGTGACGGGCGGTCAGGCGGCGGATCCGCTCCGGCTCGGCCGTCTCGCAGAACCACACCTCGTCCAACTGCGGGCGCACCCTCGCCCACGCGCCCGTGTCCAGCAGCAGGTAGTTCCCCTCGGTCACCACGAGCCGGGCCGCCGGCGGCACCGGGATCGCGCCGGCCAGCGGCTGTTCCAGGTCCCGCTCGAAGGCGGGGGCGTACACGGTGTCGTCGCCGTCCGCCTCCTCCCGCAGCCGCCGCAGCAGCGCCGCGTACCCGGCCGCGTCGAAGGTGTCCGGCGCGCCCTTGCGGCCCCGGCGGCCGAGCCGCTCCAGCTCGGCGTCGGAGAGGTGGAAACCGTCCATGGGGACGGACGCGGCCCAGGGCTCGCCGTCGCCGTTCAGCTCCCGCACCAGCCGCTCGGCGAGCGTCGACTTGCCCGAGCCGGGAGCGCCGGCGATGCCGAGCAGGGCCCGTCGGCGGCCGGTGGCCAGGGCGCGGGCGCGGGTGAGGAGGCCGGGGAAGGTCACGGACACAGGCAGAGTCTGCCATCCGCGTGCCGTCCGGCCCCCGGCGGCCACCGGACGGGACCGCGCGGGGAACGGTGTCCGGTATGACGCAGCTCGGACTTCCCCGCCACATCCAGGCCTGTCTCTTCGACCTCGACGGAGTGATCACCAGGACGGCCGTCGTGCACGCGGCCGCCTGGAAGGAGACGTTCGACGCCTTCCTGCGGGAGCGCGACGGCGCGGCATTCCGGCCCTTCACCCCGTCCGACTACGACGAGTACGTCGACGGGCGCCCTCGCGCGGACGGCGTCCGCACCTTCCTCGCCTCCCGCGGCGTCCGTCTGCCCGAGGGCCGCCCCGACGACCCGGCGGACGCGCCGACCGTGCACGGCCTCGGCAACCGCAAGAACGCGCTCCTGCTGGAGCGGATCCGCACCGGCGGCGTCGAGGCCTACGACACCACCCTGCGCTACGTCGCCGCCGTCCGCGCCGCCGGGCTGCGCACCGCCGTCGTCTCCTCCAGCGCCAACTGCCGCGACGTGCTGCGCGCGATCGGCGCCGAGGACCTGTTCGAGGTACGGATCGACGGCGTGGTCGCCGCCGAGCGCAGCCTGCCCGGCAAACCCCGCCCCGACACCTTCCTGGCCGCCGCCCGGGACCTGGGCGTGGCAGCACGGCGGGCGGCCGTCTTCGAGGACGCCCTGGCCGGGATGGACGCCGGACGCGCGGGCGGCTTCGGGTACGTCGTCGGCGTCGACCGCGTCGGACAGGCCGACGCCCTCCACGCGCACGGCGCCGACCGGGTCGTCGCGGACCTCGCCGAACTGGCCGAACTGGCCGACCTGGACGACCTGGACGACGGGGACTGACGACACGAAGGCGCCGTGGCGCGTCACACCTCGTGGTGGGCGAACAGCTCCAGGTGTCCGCACTTCGGGCACCGGTAGGCGTCGATCTGGAACCGGGTCCGCCCGAACCGCTTGGCCCCGCCGAACAGACCGCGCTCCAGGGCCCCCGGGATCCACCGCGCGAATCCCTTCGACCCGTCGCCGGAATCCTCGACGAAACCGGCCTCCAGCCCCGTGGCGTCACACTGCGAGCACTTCATGCCCCCATCCTTCCCGCCCACGGCCCCCGCCCGCGGAATGCCTTCCCTCTCTTCCGGCCCACGGCGTCCGCACCCCAGACTCCGACGGGCGGCGTCCACACACCAGCCTCCGACCGACGGCGTTCGCCCTCCCGCACCCGGCCCACGGCGCTCGCCGCGACAGTAGTCGCACCGGCAGTTCGAACAGGGCGTTCAGGATGGTTTCGGCGGGCCGCGCCGGGCCGCATCGGCGATCTTGCCGGGCGAGCCGGGATTGGGGCGTGCGGATCGGGAAACGCGGGACTGCGGACATGGAGGGAGACAGCCATGGGCACCAGCCCCGAACCGATGGCCGACGACGCCTACCAGCCCACCGGGACCAATGAGGAGCAGGAGGACGCCGCCCCCCTCGACATGCAGGACGCGCTCGACGAGCGGACCTACGACGACACCCTGGACGAGGGCTACTCGCCCCCGGAGAAGCCGCTCGGCGTCACCAAGCACGGCACCACGGCCGCCGAGCAGCAGGAGGGCGAGACCCTGGACCAGCGGCTCGCCCAGGAACGGCCCGACGTCGGCGAACCGCAGGGCGACGGCATCGGCGACCTGCCGGACGGCGAGGGAGAACCGGTGGACCCGGAGGCGGGGCAGGACCGCGCCGGGCGCCTGGTGGCCCCGGACGAGGGCCTGCGCACGGACACGACCCGCGAGGAGATCGCCGACGACGTCGGCATCGACGCGGGCGCGGCGGGCGCGGAGGAAGCGGCGGTCCACGTCGTGGAGGACCGCGACCTGCCCTGACAGGCGGTCGCACGGTGACACGCCGACCCCGGCCCCACGGATCGCCCGGGGGGCCGGGGTCGGCGTGCTCCCGCGGTGCATCGGCGGGGCCGGGACTGCCGAGCGCGGCCTTCGGCGGTCGGGCGCGGGCGCGGCCGGCTTGCTGTAGGAGCGTGGCGGGGCCCGTCGCCCGGCCGGCCCCGCGAGACCGCCGACAGCGCCTCGGCGGTCTCCTCCGGGCCGGGCCGATGCGCCGGCCGTACCGTTCCGGCCGCTGGAAGCGGCCCGGACACGACGTGATGCGCGACGCCCGGCCGGGACGGCCGGGCGTGGACGGACGACCAGGGCGCGCCCCTGGTCGCCTTCGGCGCGGGCGCCCGGTTACGGCAGCAGCTTGTCCATCGCCGCCGGACCCTCCTGGTCCAGCTTGCGGCGGGCCCATTCCAGGTTCTTCGGGGTGATGTCCTTGCCCGAGGCGAGGACCAGATCCTCGGGGGACACGTCGGTGCCGGTGCGGGTGTGGAGCAGTGCGTCCGGGGTGACGCGGTCGGCGGGCTGCCGGGAAGCTTCGGGCTGTGGCGTCGACATGATCTCTGCTCCTCCGGTCCGGGGATGTGCTTCGGTCCCGTGTACCCACAGGGGCGACAGGGTCCACTAACACCATTCATCCCCGAGGCGCGCCGCGCATCCGGAGGCCAGGCTGGGCGCATGGGATTCGAGAACGACACCTGGTACGTGCGCAGCGGGGACGACCTGGTCGGGGAGATCGCCGTCGACGACGCCGACTTCCCGTGGCTGGCCGGACGGTTCACCCCCGGCCCGGCCTACCCCGCCGTACGGGACCTGTTCGCCCGCGAACTGGCCCTGGCCGAGCGGGACGACGGGGACGACGACGGGCACTGGCGGGAGTGGGAGACGGTGTACGAGGAGATCGGCCGGCGCGTCTCGCTGTCCTCGCCGGACGGCCCCGTCGCGGACTTCCTGCTGCACATCCGCGGCGACCGCGCCTGGTTCCGCTGGCGCGAGGCCTGAACCGCCGGGCCTGGGGAAACCGTACGGCACCGGACCCGGGGGTCACACATTCCGGGTTTGATGGCGCAATCTCGGCGCATCCGGTAAGGGAACACATTTCCGAAGGATTGTGGAGGAGCCGTGGGCATCATCGCCTGGATTCTGATCGGACTGCTCGCCGGTGCGATCGCCAAGCTGCTTCTGCCGGGCAAGGACCCGGGCGGAATCATCGTCACCATGCTGATCGGCGTCGCCGGCGGTCTGCTGGGCGGCTGGCTGGGGAAGGTCATCTTCGGCGTCGACTCCATCGACGGGTTCTTCGACCTGTCCACCTGGATCGCCGCGATCGTCGGCTCCCTGATCCTGCTCGTGCTCTACCGGGCCATCGCGGGCGGCGGCGGCCGTCGGCACACGCACCGTCACGCCTGACGGGCGAGGCGCCCGGAAGGGCCGCACCGGCCCGGCTACGCGGGGGCACGGAACGCATCGCCGTTCCGTGCCCCCGCGCCGTCAGGTCGTGGACCGGCCCAGCTCCTCCTCCACCGCGGCGAGAACCTCCGTCACCCGCAGCCCGAACGCCGCGTCGCACGCGTGCGCGCGCCCGGTGCGCGCCGCGGCGAGCAGCGCGTCGGCGGCCCGGCCGAACGCGGTCACCGGCGGGTCGGCGGCCTCCGGCAGATACGTCACCCCGGACTCGCCGCGCAGCTCCACCAGCGCTCCGGCCGCCGCGGGCGGCGCGTTCAGGCTCAGCACCAGCGTGCCGGTCGCGCCCCCGGCGTGCTCCAGCACGGCGTGCACCGTGCCCTCGGCGCCGCGCGCGGCCGCCGCCACGCGCGTCACGTCCCCGAGGACGGGCAGCAGTACGGACAGCGCGTGCGGGCCGACGTCCCACAGCCCGCCCTTCTCCCGCCGCCACGGTGACGCGGCGAACGGGCTGTCGCTGGTGAACACCGCGCCCAGCCACTGCGCCCGCGCGACGAACCAGCCACCCCGCTCCGTCTGTTCGGCGATCCAGGCGTCCGGCTCCGGCTGGAAACGGGTGGTGAAGAAGACGACCGAGGCGACCTGCGCCTCCTCCACCGCCTCGACCACGGCCCGGCCCGCCTCGACCGACACGGCGACGGGCTTGTCGAGCAGCAGATGACAGCCCGCCCGGGCGGCCCGCACCGCCAGTTCCGCCTGGATCGCCGGGGGCAGGGCGACCGCGACGGCGTCCACGTCGGCGAGCAGGGCGTCCACGTCCTCGTAGGCGCGTGTGCCGTGACGTTCCGCCAGTTCCCTGGCCGCTTCGGGGCGGCGGCCCCAGACGCCGGTGAGTTCCAGCTCGTCGTGCCCGCTCAGGGCGGGGGCGTGGACCATCCCCGCCCAGGGGCCGGTGCCGAGCAGTCCGATCCGCATGCCGCTCCTCTTCCCTCGTCACAGTGGTCGTTCCTGCCCGGCGAGCGTTTCACACCGGCGCGACGGCGGCACAGCCGAGGCCCGGCCACGGGGGAGGGGCCCGCGGGGACGGGACGGGGGAGGGACGGCCGGCGCGAGCCCTCGTCCGGCGCGTCGGTCGAATCCTCGTCGATGACTGGTGACATTGCCGGTCCCCGGGCCGGTGCTTCCCGCCGACAGTGGCACGGCCAGCCAGTCGGCGGCGCCCGCCCCGCGCACCGCGGGGACCGACCCGTGTCGTGTCCCCGAGTGCCGCGTGCGGTGGGCGGCTCGCCACGACCGAGAGGACGACTCGTCGTGCAGCAGCACTCCGTCCCCAGCACCGCTTCCCCCGCCACCCGGCCCTTCCGGCGCACCGGCCGGCTCGCCGGCGCCGCCGCGGCCGTCGCCGCCGTCGTCGGGCTCACCACCCTCACCGGGCCCGGCGCGCACGCCGCGGACAACCCCTACGAGCGCGGCCCGGCCCCGACCAACGCCAGCATCGAGGCCACGCGCGGCCCCTACGCCGTCTCGCAGACCTCGGTCTCCTCCCTCGCCGTCACCGGCTTCGGCGGCGGCACCATCTACTACCCGACCAGCACCGCCGACGGCACCTTCGGCGCCGTCGCCATCTCGCCGGGCTTCACCGCCTACGAGTCCTCCATCGCCTGGCTCGGCCCGCGACTGGCCTCCCAGGGCTTCGTGGTGTTCACCATCGACACCAACACCACGATGGACCAGCCCGACTCCCGCGGCGACCAGCTGCTGGCCGCGCTGGACTACCTCACCCAGCGCAGCTCCGTGCGCAGCCGCGTCGACAGCACCCGCCTCGGCGTGATGGGCCACTCCATGGGCGGCGGCGGCAGCCTGGAGGCGGCCAAGACCCGGCCCTCCCTCCAGGCGGCCATCCCGCTGACGCCGTGGAACACCGACAAGACCTGGCCCGAGGTCAGGACGCCCACCCTGATCGTCGGCGCCGACGGAGACACGGTCGCCTCGGTCTCCAGCCACGCCGAGCCGTTCTACAACAACCTGCCCTCCACGCTCGACAAGGCGTACCTGGAGCTGAACAACGCCTCGCACTTCACGCCCAACTCGTCCAACACGACGATCGCGAAGTACAGCATCAGCTGGCTGAAGCGCTTCATCGACAACGACACCCGCTACGAGCAGTTCCTCTGCCCGCTGCCGCGGCCGAGCCTGACGATCGAGGAGTACCGGGGCAACTGCCCGCACACCTCGTGATCCGCTCCTGATCCGCGGGTGACGAGGCGGCGGCCGCACCTCGGCGGCCGCCGCCTTCGCGTTGGGCCACTGCACGGGCGGACCGGCGCCTCGTTGGGCGCCCGCACACGTCGTACGTCCCCGGCGGCGGGAGAACGGGCAGGTGACCGCCCGGATACGCCGCCGGGGCAACCTGGACCCGACCCTTCCACTACGCGTTACCCGCGCGTAACGTCGCGGGAATGACCGGACAGACGACCGCGAGGACGGCACCCCGGCTCCACGGACGCGACAGCCAGCTGCGCGCCCTTGCCGCGCTGTTGGAACGGATCGGGACGGGCAGCGGCGTGCTCGTCGTGACCGGGGAACCCGGCCTCGGCCGCACCGTCCTCCTCGACCACGCCGCCCGCTCCTTCTCCACCGGTCCCGTGCTCCATCTGCGGGCCGACTCCGCCGGGACACCACGGCCCTACGACGGCCCGCACGCGCTGTGCAGGGCCGCGGCGGCCCTCACCGGCAGCGACCGCGCCGCCCCCGACGGCCGCCCTCCCGCCCCCGGCCGCACTCCCACCGGCGGTCACCCTCCCGCCGGCGGCCTCCAGGATGCCGAGACGGTCGCCCGGACCCTGCTCGAAGCGCTGCGGGCCGCGGCCGGACCCGCCCCGCTGCTGGTCTGCGTGGACGACGTGCACCTGTGGGACGCCCCGTCCCGCGCCGCGCTCGCCGGGGCCGCCCGCCGACTGCACACCGCCGGCCGGGTGGGCCTGCTGCTCACCACGGGCGGACACCGGCCCGCGCCCGACCGGGAGCTGGCGGGGCTGCCCGTCCTCGCCCTGCACCCCTTGTCCGACACGGACGCGGGCGCGCTGCTCGACGAGGCGACCGGCGGCGGCGTGACCGGCCCGGTCCGCGGCGAACTCCTGACGGAGGCGGCCGGGAACCCCGCCCTCTTGCTGGCCCTGCTGGACCGGCTGTCCCCCGAGCAACTGGCCGGCCGCCGGACTCCGCCTCGTCCCCTGGCCGACGCCGCCGTCCTGACGAGCGTCGCCGGATACCGGCCGGGCGGGACCTGGACCGAAGCGGACGACCTGGCGCTGACCGTGGCCGCCGCCCTGCGCGAGGCGGACGCGCAGTCCGCCGACGCCGGCCTCGTCCTGACCGCCCTGGGACGCCCCGCGCCCGTCCCCGAGACGGTCGTCGCCGCCGACGGCGGCTTCCACTTCGCCTCCGACCTGGTCCGCCGGGCCTGCTACGCCGCCGCGCCCCCCAGTCGGCGGCGCGCCGCCCACCGCGCGCTCGCCCACGCCCACGAGAGCGCCGGACGCCGCCCGGCCGCGCTGCTGCACCGCGCCTGGGCGACGACCGCGCCCGACCTTCCCGTCGCGGCCGAACTGTCGGCGGCGGCCGACGACCCGGCGCTCCCCGCCTCCCACCGACTGCGCGCCGCCGCCCACGCCCGCGCCGCCGAACTGACCCCCGCGCTGCCCCTGCGCGCCGCGCGCCATGTGGCCGCAGCCGAGCAGGCCCTGCTCGCCGGCAGCCCCCGCCGCGCCCTCCGGCTGCTCGCCGAGGTCCCCGACGGCGTGGTCCCGGCAGCGGTCCGCGGGCGCGCCGAACTGGTGCGCGGCCTGGCCGAGCGGTACGACGGCCCGGTGGCCGACGCCCACGCCTCCCTCCTGGCCGCCGCCTCACTGCTGGCCGCGGACGACCCCCCACGCGCGGCCGCAGCGGCCCTGGCCGCCGCGGACGCCGCCTGGACGGCCGGCCGCATCACGGACTGCCACGAGGCCCTGACGGCCGACGACCCGGCCGGCGCCATCGGCCGTCTGCGACTGCCGGGTCTGGAGCCGCCGGTCCGGCCGGCGTCGGCGGGCGTGGTCGCGGCGCGCAGCGCCGGTCGCCGTGAGGCAGCTGAGGAGGTGTGCGCGGTGTGCGGGGCGCTGTCCGGGGGCGACCGCGAGGTGGTGTGCGGAATGCGCGGTGCTGGCCTGTCCGGGGGTGAGCGAGTGCGGTCCGCGGGATCGGTGTCCGCGGCACCGGTGTCGGCGTCGGTGGGGTGCCATGCGGCCGGGGGAGAGGGACGCGGCGGCTTCGGTGCGGACGCCGCCTCCGGCGGGGGCTGTCCCCGGTCCGTGCCGCGGGTGACCGGCGGCGAGGGGTTCGGAGGGCTGGAGACGGAGGGTGTGCGGCGCGACGGCTTCGGTGCGGACGCCGCTTCCGGCGGGGGCTGTCCCCGGTCCGTGCCGCGGGCGGCCGGTGGTGAAGGGCTCGGCGGGCCGGAGGCCGCGTCGCGGGCGACCGGCGGCGACAGGCCGGGCATGCCCGAGGCCGCAGGCGCGCGGCGCGACCGTCTCGGTGCGCAGGCGCTGCCAAGCCGGGACCGCCCGCGTACCGCCGCGGCAGTCCTCGCCGCCGGCGACAGGGGCCGCACGGCGGACGGCCTGCCCGCCTTCGACGTCGCCCGTCCTGCCCCGGCCGCGGCGAGCGGGAGCATCCCGCACGCCGCCTCTCATGCTCACGGGCACCGCCCGCTCACCGTCGCCGCGGCCCCTGATCCGACCGCCGACTACCGGGTCGGCATGCGGGCCGTGCTGGAGGCACGGTTCGACCGGGCGGCGGCCCCCCTCGGCCGGGTCGTCCGGCACGCCCTCGCCGCCGACGACGCCGAGGCCCTCCTCCGCGCCGCCGCTGCGGCGCTGCTGCTCGGCGACGCCGCCACCGCCGCCCGTGCCGGGGCGAGGGCGCTCGCATCGGCCCGCACCCACGGATCCGGCGCCGTCGAACCCCGGGCGCTGGAGTACCTCGCCTACGCCGAACTGCGCGCCGGCTGCCACGCCCAGGCCCGCACCCACGCCGAGGAGGGACTGCGCGCCGCCGAACGGGCGGGCCAGCGCAACACCGCCGCCCACCACCACGCCGTACTCGCCCTGGCGGCGTCGATCGAGGACGAGTCGGCCGTCGTCGCCCACCACGTGACCGCCGCGCTCGCGACGGCGCGCCGGCACGGACTCGCCCAGGCCGCCGCGCTCGCCCACTGGGCCGCGGCCCGCGCCGACCTGGGCCGTGGCCGTCCCCTGGAGGCGGCCGACCGGCTCGGCCCGCTCGTCCTGCCCGGACCGAGGCGCGGCCACTTCGCGGTGTGGATGCTCGCCGTGCCCTGCTTCGTGGAGGCGGCGGTGCTCGCCGGACGCCCCGACGACGCGCGCACCGTCGTCGGCGAGTTCGCCGCCTGGGCCGGCCTGGGCGCCGACCCGCAGGCCCCCGCCCTGCTGGAACGCTGCCACGCCCTGCTGGCCGCCCCCGACCGGGCCGACGCCCTCTACCTGCGCGCCCTCGACCTGCACGACGCCGCGGCCGGGGACTTCGAACGGGCCCGCACCGAGCTGGCGTACGGCAAATGGCTGCGGCGCCGGCGCCGGCTGCGGGAGGCGCGGGACCGGCTCGGGGCCGCGCTGATGGGTTTCGAGCGGTGCGGCGCCGGCGCGTGGGCGCAGCAGACCCGGGGCGAACTGCGGGCCAACGGGGCGGCGCCGAGCGGCGACGGGGCCGGCGCCCTGGACCGGCTGACGCCCCAGCAGTGGCGCGTCGCGCGGTGTGTGGCGGCCGGCGCCACCAACCGCGAAGTGGCCCGCACGCTGTCCGTCAGCACCCGGACGATCGACTACCACCTGCGCAATGTCTTCGCGGTTCTGGGGGTGCGATCCCGGGTCGAGCTGGCGCGTATCGTCGGCCGCGCCGAAAAGTCCGGTGCACAACCCTAGGGACCGACCGGACGGTATGCCATCCTTCGGGGCAGCACGAGTCACCCTGGGGGAGGACCGCGATGCAGCCAGCCCTTCGGCCGAGAACGACGCTGCGGCCCGGACCGGGAGCCGTCCCGCCCACGCGGACGCGCACCGGCCGGTCGTTGATGGACGCGGACGCCCTGCGCGTCCTGCACCGCGCTGCCCGCGTGCTGCTGGACGACCTGCCCGAGCTGACCGACCGGCTCGTGGCCCAGCTGCAGGAGCAGGAACCCGCCTACCGGTCCGCCGTGGCGAGCGATCCGACCGGGACCTGGCAGGAGGTGCACCGGTCCCTGCGGCACAGCGTGGCCTCGCTGCTCGACCCGCGTGGCGCCCGGGACGCCGCCCTGCGCTGCTCCTGGCGGATCGGCGCCGTCCGCGCGGAGCAGGGGCTGCCGCTGGACGCGCTGCTGCACGCGTTCCGGCTCGGCGGCTCGCTGGTCTGGCAGGGTCTGGTCGAGGAGACGGCACGGTCGGCGCCGGAGGACGTACGGCTGCTGGTGCACGTGGCGTCCGACGTGTGGAACTTCGTCGACGAGCACTGCACCCTCGTCGCCGATGCCTACCGGCAGGTGGAGCGGCAACTGGCCTGGCGGCGCGAGAACCGGGCGCGGCTGCTGCTCGCCGCGCTGCTCGACGGCACCAGCAGGATCGCCGACCTGCCCGAGGCCGCGAGCGTGCTCGACCTGCCCGAGCAGGGGCGGTACGCCGTCGTGGCGGTGGCCGCCGGGCCGGCCGTCCTCGGCACCGGTGAGGTCAGGGCCGCCGCCGTGCCCCCGGGTGTGCAGGTGCACTGGCACACGGGCGCGGAGGTGGACTACGGCATAGTCCTGCTGCCCGAGGGGGAGTCGCCGTGGGCCGGGGGTGACACCGTGGACACCGCTGCGGGGGTGCGGATCGGCATCGGCGGTGTCGTCGAGGGGCTGGCCGCGGTGGGCGACGCCCGCAGACTGGCGGACACCGCGCTCGAGATCTGCCCCGAGGAAGGCGGCACGATCAGATTGGACGAGCACCTTCCCGCGGCCCTCGTCGTCTCCTCCCCGGAGCTCGGCGCGGCGCTCGCCGAGCAGGTCCTCGGACCGTTGGACCGGCTGGAGCCGGCCGACCGCGAGGTCCTGCTGGACACGCTGGCGGCGTGGTTCGCGTGCGACGGCTCCGCGCAGCGGGCGGGGCGGCAGCTGTACTGCCACCGCAACACGGTCCTGAACCGGCTGCGCCGCTTCGAGCAGCTCACCTCCCGCTCCCTGGCCCGCCCGTCCGACGTCGTCGAGATCAGCCTGGCCCTGACGGCCCGTCGCCTCCTGCGCGACTGAGGACGACTTTCGGCCGACTTCGCCAGGAGTCCAGGGACCCGGAAGCCCCAAAGCCCAGCGGTCCAGGAGGCCGGGCGTCGCGGCTCGGGCGGCGAGCCCGTACGCCGGGCGGGCGCGCCTCCCGCGGGTTCCGGCCCGCCGCCTGTGGCATCCGCCCAACGCCCGACGCCCGACGCCCGACGCCGGTCGCGTCCGGCCCGACGCCCGTCGGCGTCCGCGCGGGGCCCCGTGAGGTCGGCGTGCGACGGCTGCGATGGCGATCCGGCGCCCGGGGTGCGCTCCCGGCCCACCTGCCGCCCGCGGGTTCCCGCTCGGGCCGGCTGCTCGGCGCTGTGCTCGGGATGTCCCCGCACCCCCTGCAACCGCCCCGGTCGGGGCGCTCGGCACCGCACCCGCCGCGTGGGGACCCCGACCCCGTCGCGCCCTTGGCCGTCCCGTGGGTGGGCCCGCCCCTTCGCGGGCGTCCGCCGACCCGCCGCGTCCGCGCCGACACGGCGGGTCGTGACCTCCCCGGCCACTGCCGCGTCGAACGCGTCCGTGCCGCGGTCCGGTGACGGCGCTTCGAGCCGTCTCGCGCGACTCGGTGCCGACTTCGCCCACGGCGACCGCGCCTTCGGGCACCGGGTCCACGCCACCTCCGCCCCCTCCCGCACCGCCCCGCACGCCCCTCGCGCCCGCACGCCCAGCCCCGGAGCTCCACCACCTGCCCGCCCCGGACACCCGCCCCGGTTGGGCGCTCGGCCCCCGCCCGCCGCACGCGGGCTCCGGTCCCGTCACACCGCCGCCTACGCGGCCCGCCGTTTCGCGCCCGCACGTCCACCGGCGGGCCCACCGCCCCGCCCACTGCGACACCTCCGCCTCCATGCCGCGCACCCCGACCGGCCCGCCCCGCAGCCGGGTCCCGCCCCCGCAGCCGACCCCCGTCCCCCGCCCCCGCCGCCCCCTGGGCACCCACACAAGCCCACCGCCCCCCCGTTGTAACCGCGCAGCGACCACCCGCCTCAGCCTGTACCGGCGTCGGCCCCCCGTGCTGTCGTGAGCGCTCATTCCCCCGAAGCCCGTGCCGTCCGTGGCGCGGATCCGAGGAGCCGTGATGCCCGAAGCACCACCGGACGAGCAGACCGCTCTGCGCGTCGAGAACCTCGACGTGACGTACGGCCGTTCCCTGTCCGCCCTCCGTAACGTGTCCCTCACCGTCCCGCCCGGCGGCGTGGTCGCCCTGCTCGGCGCCAACGGCGCCGGCAAGTCGACGCTGCTGCGGGCGGTGTCGGGGACGCTGCGTCTGCACCGCGGCGCGATCACGGCCGGCCGCATCCACTACGGCGACACCGCGCTCGACGGTCAGGACCCGGTCGCGGCGGTCCGCGCCGGCGTCGTCCAGGTCCCCGAGGGCCGGCGCGTGTTCGCCGGGCTCACCGTCGAGGAGAACCTCCGCTCCGGCGGCCTGGGTCTCGGCCGCCGCAGCCCCGCCCTCGTCCGGGAGGCGCGCGACCGGGTCTTCACGCTCTTCCCCCGCCTCGCCGAGCGCACCGGCCAGGCCGCCGGCCTGCTTTCCGGCGGCGAACAGCAGATGCTCGCGATGGGCCGCGCCCTGATGGCCGCCCCCCGCCTGCTGCTGCTCGACGAGCCCTCCCTCGGGCTCGCCCCGCTCATGGTGCAGCGGATCGCCGAGGTGATCCGCGAGATCAACGCCCAGGGCACCGCCGTACTCCTCGTCGAGCAGAACGCCGGCATGGCGCTGTCCCTCTCCGACCACGCCCATGTGCTGGAGGTCGGCGAGGTCCAGCTGTCCGGCCCCGCCGACGAACTGGCGCGCACCGACGCGGTGCGCCGCCTGTACCTGGGCGAGGCCGCCGACGACCAGGGGGCGGCGTGACGACTCGCAGCTCCACGCCACCGGTCCTCGAAGTCCGCGACGTCACCGTCCGGTTCGCCGGACTCACCGCCCTCGACGGCGTCTCCCTCACCGTCGCCCCGGGCACCGTGCACGCCGTCATCGGCCCCAACGGGGCGGGCAAGTCGACCTGTTTCAACGTCCTTTCGGGCCTGTACCGTCCGGCAGCCGGCTCCATCCGGCTCGGCGACGTGGAACTGACCCGGCTGGCCCCGCACCGGATCGCAGCGCTCGGCGTCGCCCGCACCTTCCAGAACATCGTCACCACCGAGGGCACGGTCGCCGACAACCTGATGCTCGGCCGGCACGCCCTGTCCCGCGCCGGATTCGCCGCCAGCGCCCTGCGCCTGCCCGGCGCCGTCCGCGAACAGCGCGAACACCGGGCGCGAGTCCGGGAGATCGCCGAACTCGTCGGTCTCGGACCGCACTTCGACACTCCCGTCGCGGTCCTGTCGTACGGCGACCGCAAGCGCGTGGAGTTCGCCCGCGCCCTGTGCCTGGAGCCCCGCGTGCTGCTGCTCGACGAGCCCGTGGCCGGCATGAACGCCGAGGAACGCGCCCGCACCGCCGAGGTGGTCCGCGACGTGCGCGCCCGGCTCGGCCTGTCGGTGGTCCTGGTGGAACACGACATGGGCCTGGTGATGCGCCTGGCCGACGAGGTCACCGTCCTCGACTTCGGCCGGCGCATCGCCCACGGCACCCCCGAAGAGGTCCAGCGCGACCCCGAAGTGCTGCGCGCCTATCTCGGCACCGGCAACCCCGAGGAGGAGGCGGCATGACCGAACTGCTCGACCACGTGCTCAACGGGCTGGCCCTCGGCTCGGTCTACGCCCTGGTCGCCCTGGGCTTCGTGATCATCTTCAAGGCGTCGGGCGTGCTCAACTTCGCCCACGGTTCCCTGCTGCTGCTCGGCGGCTACCTCACCGCCGTACTCCACGACGACCTCGGCTTCGCGGGCGCCCTCGCCGTCGCCGTCCTGGCCACCGCCCTGGTGGCCGGCGCCGTCGACCGGCTCCTGCTGCAGCGCGTCGGCCAGGACGCCCAGGCCGCGCACGTGGCCACCATCGTGACCATCGGCGTCGACATCGTGCTCGTCACCGATCTGGCCCGGCGCATCGGCGGCGACCTGCTCTCCCTCGGCGACCCCTGGGGCGACGCGGTGACCGAACTGGGCCCGGTGACCGTCGCGGACAGCCGGATCGCCGCCATCGCGGTCTCCGCCCTCGTCATCGCGGGCGTCTTCGCCCTCTTCCGCTTCACCTCCTGGGGCCTGTCCCTGCGGGCGGCGGCGGAGGACGTCGAGGCCGCCTCCCTGATGGGCGTCCGGCTGGTGCGGGTGCGCACCATCGCCTGGTGCCTGGCCGGCGCGCTGGCCGCGCTGGCCGCGGTGTTCCTCGTCGCCTTCCCCGCGCCCGGACTGGAGCGCACCACCGGCCAGATCGCCCTCAAGGCATTCCCGGCCGCCGTCCTCGGCGGCATGGCCTCGCCCACCGGCGCCCTGGCCGGCAGCCTGCTCATCGGCCTCACCGAGTCCCTCGTCGCCGGCTACCAGACCCAACTCCACGTCCTCGGCGAGGGATTCGGCGATGTCGCCCCGTACGCCGTGATGGTTCTGGTGCTCCTCGTGCGCCCCACCGGACTGTTCGGCGCGAAGGGAGCCGTCCGTGTCTGACCACCAGCCCGCCCGCGCCCCCAAGGCCGGCCCCGCCCGCCCGGGCATCCCGGCCCCCCGGCGCCTGCTCGCCCTCGCGCTGCCCCTCGTCCTGCTGTGCGCCCTGCCCTTCTACCTGGACGCCTTCTGGCTGCGCATCGGCCTGTTCGCGATGGCCGCCGCCATCGGCGCCGTCGGCCTCAACCTGCTCTCCGGCACCGCCGGCCAGCTCTCCCTCGGCCACGCCTTCTTCCTCGCCGTCGGCGCGTACGGCTACTCCTGGCTGGCGGGCGACCCCGGGCTCGGCCTGCCGCCCCTGCTCGCCCTGGTGCTGGCCGTGCTGCTCACCGGCGTCGCGGGCGGCCTGTTCAGCCCCGTCGCCGGCCGGGTGCGCGGTATCTACCTCGGTGTCGCCACCCTCGCGCTGGTCTTCCTCGGCCACCACATCCTGCTCACCGCGGACTCCGTCACCGGCGGCTTCAACGGCCGCTCCGTGCCGCCGCTGACCGTCGGCGGGTTCGCCTTCGACGACACCTCCGAACTGACCGTGCTCGGCGTGCCCTTCGGCGCCGAGGAACGGCTGTGGTACCTGGGGCTCGCGCTGTTCGCCCTCACCTGGTTCACCGCCCGCGGACTGCTGCGCGGACGCCCCGGCCGCGCCCTGGTGGCCGTGCGCGACAGCGAGACCGCGGCGGCCGTGATGGGCGTCGACGTGGCCCGCTACCGCTCGGCGGCGTTCGTGGTGTCCTCCATGTACGCGGGACTCGGCGGCGCGCTGCTCGCCCTGGGCTTCCGCCGCATCGTGCCGGACTACTTCGGCCTGCTGCTCTCCGTCGACTACCTCGCCATGATCGTCATCGGCGGCCTGGGCTCCGTGGCCGGCGCCACCGCGGGCGCGGTCTTCGTCACCGCCCTGCCCCTGCTGATGACGCGCTACGCCGACCAGCTGCCGTTCGTCGCGGCGCCCGGCTCCGGCGACGGATCGGTCGGCCCCACCGAGGCCGCCCGCTACCTCTACGGCGCGGCGATCGTGCTCGTACTGCTGTACGCGCCGGACGGACTGCACGGCCTGACCGGCCGGCTCCGCGCCCGTCTGAGCCGGAGGCGAACCCGGCCCCCGGCGACGGACTCCCCACCCTCCACTCCTCCACCCGCCTCAGCCGTTCGAGCCAAGGAGCACACCCCGTGAACCTCACGCACCACAGAACCCGCACCTCCCGCATCCTCCTCGCCTCGGCCTTGTCGGCTCTGCTCATCGCGGCCACCGGCTGCAGCTCCAAGGGGGAGGACGAGAAGCCGACGGCCGGCGCCGACGGCGTCAAGACCGGCCCCGGCGTCACCGAGAAGACCATCCGGCTGGGCGCCCTCACCGACCTGACCGGCCCCTACGCCACCCTCGGCAAGAGCATCGTGCAGGCGCAGCAGATGTGGGCCGAGGAGGTCAACGCCGACGGCGGCATCTGCGACCGCAAGGTCGAGATCGTCGTCGAGGACCACGGCTACGACGTGCAGAAGGCGGTCACCGCGTACGCCGACATGTCCTCGGACGTCGTCGCGCTGCCCCAGGTCATCGGCTCCCCGGTGGTCGCCGCGCTGATCGACGACATCGAGAAGGACAAGGTGCTCACCTTCCCGCAGGCGTGGGCGGCCTCCCTGCTCGGCAAGGAGTCCGTGCAGGTCCTCGGCACGACCTACGACATCGACATGATCGCCGCCGTCGACTACCTGACCCGCACCAAGGGGCTGAAGAAGGGCGACGCGATCGGACACGTCTACTTCGAGGGCGACTACGGCGCCAATGCGCTGGAGGGCTCCGAGTGGGCCGCGGAGCAGGCCGGCCTGAAGGTCGTGGACCAGAAGATCAAGGCCACCGACACCGACCTGACCGCCCAGGTGTCGGCGCTGCGCGAGGCCGGCGTGAAGGCCGTCCTGATCAGCGCGGGTCCCGCCCAGACGGCGTCGCTCGCCGGCGTGGCCGCCTCCCGCGGACTGCAGGTGCCGATCGTCAGCAGCGCCCCGGGTTACGCGCCCCAGCTGATGAAGACCCCGGCCGCCAAGGCCCTGGAGGCCATGGTGCACGTGGTGAGCGCCGCGCCCGCGGTCAGCGCGGACATCGTCGGGGTACAGCGGATGGTCGCCTCCTACCAGAAGAAGTACCCGGGCTCGCCGGTCGACTCCGGTGTGCTGTCCGGGTACAACGCCGCCAAGCTGCTGGGCGACGACCTGGAGAAGGCGTGCGCGCGCGGCAGCCTGGCGCGTGAGGACGTGGTCGCGGCCCACCGGTCGCAGGACCGCGCCGACACCGGCCTCGGCACCCCGCAGAACTTCTCCGACGTCTCCCGCCCGGCGAGCCTGTCCGCCTACATCCTCAAGCCCGACGCCAAGGCGGTCGGCAACATCGTGATCGAGGAGGACGCCAAGGAGATCCCCGGCGCCGAGGACTACCTCGCGTCGAGGGGCTGACGACGGTGCCGCCCGGCCCGCGGCACGGGGCGCGGGCCGGGCGGCGTGCCATCGACGCGGAAGAGGACGGGCAGCGCGGCGGACGGCCGCGAGGCGTTCCGCGATCATGCGCACGCGGACTGGCACCGGCGATCGTCCACTCCCTAGGATGGCGGACTGCCCGTCGTTTCCACCGAGTTGGCGCTCGGCACCGAGCTGGGGGATGCATGCACACCGACAAACCGCTGTCCACGGAGATCGACGCCAACGTCCCGACCGCCGCGCGTATGTACGACTACTACCTCGGCGGCAAGGACAACTACGCCGCCGACCGCGCGGCGTGCGAGCAACTCGACCAGGTGGTCCCCAGCACCCGCCGGCTGGCGGTCAACAACCGCCGCTTCCTCCAGCGCGCCGTGCGGACGCTGACGCGGGAGTTCGGCATACGCCAGTTCGTGGACCACGGCTCCGGCCTGCCCACCCAGGACAACGTCCACCAGGTCGCACAGAGCGTCGACCCCACGGCGCACGTCGTCTACGTCGACAACGACCCGATGGTCCTGGTGCACGGCCGCGCGCTGCTGGAGCAGGACGAGCGCACCTGCGTGATCCACGCCGACCTGCGCAGGACCGACGAGATCTTCGACCACCCCGACACGAAGCGCCTGATCGACTTCGACGAGCCGGTCGCCGTGCTGTTCAACTCGGTGTTCCACTGCATCCCGGACAGCGACACCGACGGCCCGCAGGCCGTGGTCCGCCGGGTCGCCGAGCGGCTCGCCCCCGGCAGCTTCCTGCTGATGTGCCAGCTGGTCAGCGCCGATCCCGAGGTCCGCGCGTTCGTCACCGACTTCATGCACCGGGCCACCCAGGGCAGCTGGGGCCGCGTCCGCGAGGAGAAGGACGTGGCCGCCCTGTTCGAGGGACTGGAGATCCTGGAGCCCGGACTGGTGGAGGTCTCCACCTGGCGCCCCGACTCCGAGGTGTCCGCGCCCCGCCAGCTCACCCACGAGTGGATCGAGTTCGGCGGCATAGGCAGGATTCCGCCGAAGTAGCCCGGCCCGCGGGCCGTGGCGCAGCCTCCCGAGCCGGCCGCCGGACGGGACGGCTCAGCCGGCGGCGTAGCGGCTCTCCATGGTCCGCTCCAGCAGGGCCAGCGACTCGCGCGGCGTGAGCGCGTCGTCGGCCAGCCGGTCCAGGACCAGACGGTACTGCTCGGTGTCGTCACGGTCCTCGAGGAAGTTCGCGCTCTTGATGTGCTCCAGATAGACGACGTCGGGCAGATCGAGGCCGTCGAAGCGGAGATAGGTGATCGGGAACGACGGGGCCGAGGCGTTGGTCACGTCCAACGGCACGATCTGCACGGTGACATGGGGGCGGCGGGCCATCTCGATCAGATGGGCGAGCTGCTCGCGCATCACCTCGCGGCTGCCGAGCACGCGCAGCAGGACCGCCTCGTCCAGGATCGCCCACAGCTGCGGCGGATCGGCGCGGTGCAGCAACCGGGCCCGCCTGGTGCGCAGTTCGACCCGGCGGCGCACCTCCCGCGGTGACGCGACCGGCAGTCCGCGCTCCACGACCGCCCGGGTGTACTCCGGGATCTGCAGCAGGCCGGGGACGTGCTGTATCTCGAAGGTGCGGATCGCGGCCGCTCCCTCCTGGAGCCCGACCAGCCGGTCGAACCACTCCGGCATCAGCCGCTTGTCGTAGCGCTGCCACCAGCCGGGCTCACCGGCCCGCCGCAGCAACTCGAGCAGCACCGACGTCTCGTACTCCTCGACGCCGTAGAGCCTGAGCAGCGCCCGGACGTCGGCCTCGGTCGGCGGCCTGCGGCCCTTGCCGGACTCGATCCGCGACAGCTTCGCGGGGCTGAAGCCCACTTCCCGCGCGGCCTGGTCCTGGGCGAGCCCGGCCTCCTCGCGCAGGCCCGCGAGCTGCACGCCGACGAGCATCTTGAGCAGGATCGGGGCGGGTTCGGCCCGGTCCAGATAGGGCCGGAGACGTGAGATGCGCTGCGATTCGGCGGACATCCTGGCTCCCTGCGGACCGGCGGAAGTGACCGTCACGTTACCGTACTTCGCCGGTCCGCAGCAGACGGGGACGCCCTGCGACGAGCGGGGGTCCTACAGGAGATGGTCGAACTCGCCGTCCTTGGCGCCCGCGACGAACGCGGCCATCTCGGCGGCCGTGTAGACGAGCGCGGGACCGTCGGGATGGCGGGAGTTGCGCACCGCGACGGCCCCGTCGGCCAGAGCGGCGACCTCGACGCAGTTCCCCTCGGCGTTGCTGTGGCGGCTCTTGATCCAGCGGGCGTCCAGCGCGCTGGCCCGCACTCCGTTCGGCATCGGTGACACCGTGACCTCCCTGGCGTTGGCTTGGCCGAAGACCTACCCACATTCTCGCGCAATTTCTCATGCAATTGCACGGGCGCGTCGGCGACGTGAATAATGGCCGCGGCGCAACCCACGGAGGGCCGACCGATTCTGACGTCGCATCAGCGACCGCGCCGGGAAAGAGGCCGGCTCCGAAGGTCCTCCCCGTCCACATGACCGCCCGCGGAAAGGCCGGAAGCCATGCCCACCGCTTCGACGGGACAGCAGAGCGACGAGCGCACCGACCGCGAGACGACGACGGGCGTGCCCCGGGTGCCGCCCCTCGGCGCGCTCGGCGAGGTGCCCTGGCACGAGCTGCGGGACTCCAGCGGCTCGGCCGCCGCCGTCCCCCTGCTCCTCAACAGCATCGCCTGGGGCGCCACCGACACCGCCCACTCCGCCTTGGACGAGCTGCGCGGCCGTGTCTGCCAGTACGGCTTCGTGACGGAGCAGGCCACCGCGGCCACCGTGCCCTTCCTGTGGGAACTGGCCCGGATCCCGCAGGTCGCCTGTCGGCCCGGGATCCTCGGTCTGCTGCGGAACATCGCCGACGCCCGCCAGTGGGAGCACACCGCGGCCGCCTACCCCAAGCTGCTCAACCACCGCGAGAACCACGTCGTCTGGGAGCGGGCAGCCCGCGACGCCGTGCACGCCGGACGCGGCGCCCTCGCGGCCCTGCGGTGCGACCCCGACCCCGAGGTCGTGCGCGCGGCCGGCGAACTCGCCCTCGCCCTCGGCGACTGACCGGGCCGGGCGCCCGGCCCGGTCTCATCCCGCGGACGGCACCCGCGCCGTGGGCCCCACCCGGTGTACCTCTGATCGCCGTGGGCAGGAAGCGCTTGCCCGCCACCAGGACAGACCGGAGAGGACCACCGCGGATGGCGTCGCTGTCGGAGCGCCCACTCGACCACCGCTACCAGGGTGAACACCCGGTACGCACACTCGCCTACCTGTTCCACGCCGACCGCTGGCGGCTCGCCGCCGCCGTCGGAGTCTTCACCGTCAAGCACAGTCCGGTCTGGCTGCTGCCGCTGATCACCGCGTCCATCATCGACACCGTCGTCCAGCACCAGCCGATCAGCAGACTGTGGACCAGCACCGGGATCATCATGTTCATCCTGGTGGTCAACTACCCCCTGCACGTCCTCTACGTGCGACTGCTGTACGGCAGCGTCCGCCGCATGGGCACCGCCCTGCGCTCCTCGCTGTGCACGCGGATGCAGCAGCTGTCCATCGGCTACCACTCGCGGATGAGCGCCGGCGTCCTCCAGGCCAAGGTCGTCCGGGACGTGGAGACCGTCGAGCAGATGGTCCAGCAGACCGCCGAGAACGGCCTCGGCGCGCTCACGGTCCTCACCGGCGGACTGATCATCATCGCCGTCCGCACCCCCGAGTTCGTGCCCGTCTTCCTCATCGTCGTGCCCGCCGCCGCGATTCTCGTGGCCCGGCTGCGGTCCCGGCTGCGCTCCCACAACGAGCACTTCCGCCACGAGGTGGAGGCCCTGTCGTCCCGGGTGACCGAGATGACCCGGCTGATACCGGTCACCCGCGCCCACGGCCTGGAGGGCAAGGCGCTGCGCCGGATGGACGGCACCCTGCACCGGCTGCTGGCCTCCGGGATGCGCCTGGACCTCATCAACGGCAAGTTCGGCTCGCTGGCCTGGGTCCTCCTCAACGTCGTCGGCGTCCTCGTCCTGGCCGGCGCGGCCCTCATCTCGTACTACGACGTCTGGGGCGTCACCCCCGGCGACGTCGTCATGCTCAGCGCCCTGCTGACCACCCTCACCGGCTCCACCACCACCCTGGCCGGCCTGGCCCCGGTGATCACCAAGGGCCTGGAGTCGGTCCGCTCGGTCGGCGAGGTGCTCCAGGCGCCCGAACTGGAGGACAACGAGGGCAAGGCGGAACTGACCGAGCTGCGCGGGGCGGTCGCCTTCGAGCAGGTCGGCTACGCCTACGACGGCGGGCGGGCCGCCGTACGGGACTTCACCCTGTCGGTGCGGCCCGGCGAGACCATCGCCCTGGTGGGTGCGTCGGGCGCGGGCAAGTCCACCGTGCTCAACCTCGTCATCGGCTTCATCCGCCCCACCTCCGGACGGCTGCTGCTCGACGGCGCCGACATGAACACCCTCGACCTGCGCACCTACCGGCGGTTCGTCTCGGTGGTCCCGCAGGAGTCGATCCTCTTCGACGGCACCATCCTCGAGAACGTCGCCTACGGCATGGACGACACCGACGAGGAGACGGTCCGCGCGGCGCTGCGGGACGCCAACGCGCTGGAGTTCGTCGACCGGCTCCCGCAGGGCCTGGACACCCTGGTCGGCGAGCACGGCGCCCGTCTCTCCGGCGGCCAGCGCCAGCGGCTCGCCATCGCCCGCGCCCTGATACGCGATCCCAAGGTGCTGATCCTGGACGAGGCGACCTCCGCCCTCGACACCCGCTCCGAGGCGCTGGTGCAGGAGGCCCTCGCCCGGCTGCTGCGGGGCAGGACCACCTTCGTCGTGGCGCACCGGCTGTCCACCGTGCGCGGCGCGGACCGGATCGTCGTCATGGGGGACGGCCGCATCCAGGAGATCGGCACCCACGACGAACTGCTGAGCCGGGGCGGCGCCTACGCGGCGCTGCACAGCGGCCAGGCAGCCTGAGCGGCCTGCCGGGCAACGGAATCGCGTCAATCGGACAGCGGTCCGGACGGAAGGTGATTGCTGTGGCGCATGCCGGGCATACGGAGCGCAAAGTTCGAGAGAGGGGCGCCCCGTGCTTGTTCCGGATCCGAAGGTCGTCAGAGAGCTGCTGACCCGGTATGCGTCGCTGCGCATCGCCCAGGCCGAGAAGGAGACGCCGGCGAGGGCTCGGGAGTTGGACGACGTCAGTTACACCCTGTGCGTGATGATGGGCGAGTGCGAGCTCAAGGACGCGATCGCAAAGGCCGACGCCCTGCTGACCGACGGCAGGACGCCGGACACGGACGGCGAGAGCGGGCTGCTGGCCGTGTGAGGCGGACCCACCCGGTCAGCGGACCGTCGTACTGCTGCCGTCGACCTGTCTCGGCAGGTCGCCCGGGGGACGGGCCAGCCACCGCGCGATCGTGCGGGCGATCGGCTGGCCCGTGTCCGCCTCCACGAAACCGAACTGCCCGGACTGGTTGCACTCCAGGAACCACCAGGTCCCGTCGGCGTCCTCGACGAAGTCGAAGGCGCCGTACGCCAGTTCGGCCTGTCGCATGTACGCCCGCACGCCCTCGGCGACCCGTGCCGGCGCCTCCACCGGCCGCCAGGGGCAGGGCCGGGCGGCGAACCGGCCGTCCACCTCGTCGGGATCCGCGTCCGGGGAGACCGCCTGCCGGGCGGCCAGCATCCGGGCGCCGACCACGGTGAGCCGGATGTCGGCCCGCTTGGCGATCCGCCGCTGGAGCAGGGTCGGTCCGAAGGCGACCGCCTCGAAGTCGGCGTCCGGGGCCACGCGGCTGGTCGGCACCGCGCGCGGGGGCTCCTGGGGGTGCGCCCCCGACACCGGCTTGACCACCAGGTCCGGGAACCGCGCCGCGAAGTCCCGGGCGGCCTCGGGAAGCGTCGTGATGAGCGTCGCCGGAACGGGCAGCCCGACGCGCTGGGCGAGCCGGAGCTGCCAGGGCTTGTACCGGGCCCGGCGGGCGGCGTCGGGGTGGTTCATCCAGCGGGTCCCGCTGCCGCGCAGCATGCCGTAGAGCGCCTGCCCGGACTCCTCGGTGAGCCACTCGGACGGCTGGGCCACCCGGGCGGCCGGGGTCCCCGGCCGCCGCACCCACACCGAACGCAGCGCGTCCAGGCTCACCAGCCGTCCGGCGGACGACAGATGGCCGCGGAAGCCGCCGTGTGCGTACTCGCCGGAGAGCGCGACCCGGCCGGTGAGGTCGGCCGGGTCCAGCCTGACCACCGGGACGCCGGCGGCGTTGAGGTGCACCACCACCATGTCCGCCGTGACGTCCTGCTCGCTGGTCAGGATCAGTACGGTCATCGTCGACGGTCCGCGGTCAGTCGTCGAAGTGCGTCTTGGAGCCGGCCGTGGACGTCGTGGTGCCCAGCTCCCGCAGCAGGGCGAGGTCGGTGGCGGCGATCCGGCCGTCGCGCAGCACGTTCAGCTGCAGTCCGGGGTCGTAGGCGTAGGGCGTGGCGACGGCCAACTCCGCCGCCGGGCGTGCGTAGTCGAGCGCGAACGGTTGCATCGTCTCTCCCTCGTGGGTGTTGCCCCGGCCGGGCCGCCGGCCTGCCATGTCGTCGTTTCCCGTGGGGTACGCCGGGGCTTCCATGGACTTATACGAGTCGAACGAGTGAATGGTTTCCTTACGCTCCGTGAGCGGCGGCGGTTCGGTCGCTCTGCACCTGAGACGGCGGAGGAGGCCCTCCGGTTGACCGATCGTGGAGCACGCGTACCGCACACCCGCCTCGACAGGCAGGCGCGTGGACGCGGGATGGGGCGTGAAGTGCTCGGTGGGGCGTGAAAGTGGTGCGGTTCTTCTCGGTGCGCGCCCGCGGCGGGGCGTGCATCTGCCGTGCCGTCAGGCCGCATCCCCGGGCCGGTGACCCGCGGGGGTGGCCCGGCGGCCGGTCGCGGCGAGGGGGGCGCGGAGCGTGCGCAGGGCGAGCAGGAGTACGCCGATGTCGTCGAGGTACACCGGGTCGGGCAGCAGGTCGGTCGGCAGAACGAAGTACAGCACGGCCCCCCAGAAGACCCAGCGGGGACCGGTCGGCAGCCCGGCGCGCCGCAGTCCGCGGCGTGCCCGGACCAGCCGGACGAGCAGCGCCACGGCCGCGGCGAGCAGGACGGCCGCGAGGAGCACGGCGACGACGACGAGCACGGTGGTGCTGTTCTCCACGGGCCCTCCTCAGTCCGGCGCGCACACCGGCGCGTCCCTTCCTTGAATGCCCGCATACGGTCCCTGTATTGCCTGCGGCACGCGGGTGTGACCCAATCGGCGTGCCCGCGCGGGTCAGCCGACGGTGTCGGTCCGCTCCCCGGGAGCCTCCTGGGCGGGCGCCGGGAGGGCGGGGCGGGCGGGGCGGGCGGACTTCCGGCCGGTCCGCAGCCGGTCGAGGGTGCGGGTGAGCTGCTGGAGCGGGGAGGCGCCGGCCGCCTCCCGCGTCTGCCCGGACGTCTGCGGCGGGGGATCGCCGGCCGACTCGCGGTAGGCGGCCAGCGCCTCGTGGGCCCGCTCCGCCGCCTCCCGGTACAGGTCCCGGGACCTGGTCATGGCCTCCAGCGCCTCGGCGTACATGGCGACGAGCGCGCGCTGGCGGTCGAGTTCCTCCTCCAGCGTGAGCAGGTGCCAGTCGTCGCGGAGTGCGGCGAGGACGGTGTCCGCGCCCCGGGGCAGCGGCCTCGCCGAGGCGGCGAAACGCCGCACCGCGTCGCTCAGTTCGGCCGGTTCGCTGCCGTCCAGGAAGACGGTCCGCACACAGAAGGCGGCGGCGTCGTAGCTCTCGGCGGCGGGTGCGCCCGGCAGCACCACGGCTCCGCCGCGGGGCACCTCGACGCCGAACTCCCGCAGCGCGTAGTTGACCTTCCGCAGCTGCTGGGGCGCGGCGCGGTGCTCGACCACCAGGTGGCGCAGGCCGGGGGGCATCAGCCGGGTCAGCGGCAGCAGACCGCGTGCGTCGGGCGTCATGGCCTCGTGCACCACGACATGAACGGCCCAGGAGTCCCGCGCGGCGGCCCGCAGCACCCGCCGCAGGTCCTTGTCGTCCTCGGGGAGCGCGTTGACGTGCCGCAGCCGCAGCCCGGCGTCGGCCGCGTGGTCCCAGCCGGTGCCCGGCGCTTCCGGCCAGAACACGGTCGCGGGCGACGGCCACCGCGGGTCCCAGGCGGCCTCGGCCTCGGCGGCCAGCACCCACTCCCGTTCCGCTCCGTCGTCCCCGGGCCCACCGGTGAGCGTGAGCCGGGCCCGCACCGTCACACCGCCGCCCGCCTCCCACCGCGCCTCGAACACCCGGTCCCCGGAGTCCTCGGCCGGGGGCAGTTCGAGGAAGGCGCGGATGGCCCCGCTGTCCTGCTGCTGTCGCAGTCGCCGGCAGAGCAGATCGTGGGCGCCGGATCCGACGTGGCGGCCGCGAGCCAGCCACACCGTGGGGGGAGTGGTCGTACGGACAGTGCTGGAGGTCGGCATGAGTCCATCTGTGAACGGGGGCGGGGGCGATTGCCAGTATCGTCGCCGCAGGTCGCCCCCGTTGACCCGGGGGTCACCCGGGAGGGTGACAGCGTCGGGTTCCGGCCCGGCGGACGCGTCCGCCGGGACCCGAACGCGGGCGTGGGGGGTGACCACAACCCACCCCGAAACCGCC
>NZ_JBEXOP010000044.1:0-65742 GCF_040611575.1 Streptomyces sp. NPDC006610 | reverse complement strand
CACCCACAGCGCCTTCAGCCGCGACTTCTCGTTGTCCGAGCCGAGTTCCAGGCCGCGCTCCAGCCAGTGCCGCCCCTCGGCGAGCCGCCCGCCGCCGCATTCGGGCACCCACGACGCCCGCTTTCCCGCCCCCGTGCCCGCCCGCGCAGGTCCGAGACGGGACCCCGCCGGACCGAACGGGCACGAACGGGCGCCATCGGTTCCGGAACAGACCTGTTCAGCGCCCCGCCCCCGCTGTAGAAATTCCGCCAAGGCCCCACCGGGCCCGAACGGGCGGTTCCGGGCCCGTTCGGCCCGGGTCGGCCGGCCAGAAGACGCGGCGGGAAAGCGGGGAACGGCAATGACGACGGCGGAGGCGGCGGACGCGGCGGAAACGGCGGCGACCGCGGAGGAGCGCAGGCGCGCGATCGTCCGGGCCGCGCGCGCCAAGGGCTCGGTCGCCGTCACCGCCCTCGCCGCCGATCTCGGCGTCGCCAAGGAGACCGTCCGGCGCGATCTGCGCGTCCTGGAGGACCACGGCCTGCTGCGCCGCACCCACGGCGGCGCCTATCCGGTGGAGAGCGCCGGCTTCGAGACGACGCTCGCCTACCGCGTCACCAGTCACGTCCCCGAGAAGCGCCGGATCGCGGCCGCCGCGGCCGAACTGCTCGGCGACGCCGAGACGGTCTTCGTCGACGAGGGCTTCACCCCCCAGCTCGTCGCCGAGGGCCTGCCCCGTGACCGCCCGCTGACCGTGGTGACCGCCTCCCTGCCGGTCGCGGGCGCGCTCGCCGGGGCCGGGAACGTCTCCGTGCTGCTGCTCGGCGGCCGGGTCCGCGCCGGAACGCTGGCCACCGTCGACCACTGGACGACGAGGATGCTGGCCGGGTTCGTCCTCGACCTCGCCTACATCGGCGCCAACGGCATCTCCCGCGAACACGGGCTGACCACCCCGGACCCGGCCGTCGGCGAGGTCAAGGCGCAGGCGATCCGGTCGGCCAGGCGGACCGTGTTCACCGGCGTCCACACCAAGTTCGGGGCGGCCGGCTTCTGCCGCTTCGCCGAGATCGGCGCGCTGCAGGCCATCGTCACCAGCACGCTGCTCCCGGCCGCCGAGGCCCACCGCTACTCCCTGCTCGGCCCCCAGGTGATCCGCGTCTGACCCACCGCCCTCACGCCCGCAGGGCACCCCCACACCCGCCGATGCCCCTTATGCACCGATAAGCCCCTTCACGCCTCCCCCACCCCCGTCCCCCACTCCCCCAACCCCTCACGCACCCAGGAGCGATCCATGCGCACCCCGAGCCGACGGAGGCCGCGAGCCGCGCTCGCCGCGGCCGCCGCAGGGACGCTGCTCGCCCCGCTGCTCTCCGGCTGCTGGACCGGAGCGGGCGGAGCCGGATCCGGCGGCGATTCCCTCAACGTCCTGATGGTCAACAACCCCCAGATGACCGACCTGCGCAAGCTCACCGCCGAGCACTTCACCCGGAAGACCGGCATCGAGGTCCACTTCACCGTGCTGCCCGAGAACGACGTCCGCGACAAGATCAGCCAGGACTTCGCCAACCAGGCGGGCCAGTACGACGTCGCCACCCTCTCCAACTACGAGATCCCGATCTACGCCCGCAACGGCTGGCTGCACGCGATGGACTCCTACGTCGCCGCCGACCCGGCGTACGACGAGGGGGACGTGCTGAGGCCGATGCGCGAGTCGCTCACCGGCGACGACGGCAAGCTCTACGGACAGCCCTTCTACGGCGAGTCGTCCTTCCTGATGTACCGCAAGGACGTCTTCGCCGAGGCGGGCCTGACGATGCCCGAGCGCCCCACCTGGACCCAGGTCGCCGAGCTGGCCGCCCGCGCCGACGGGGCGAAGCCCGGCATGAAGGGCATCTGCCTGCGCGGACTGCCCGGCTGGGGCGAGGTGATGGCGCCGCTGACGACCGTCGTGAACACCTTCGGCGGCACCTGGTTCGACCGCGACTGGACGGCCCGCCTGGACTCCCCCGAGTTCGAGAAGGCGACGAAGTTCTATGTCGACCTGGTGCGCGAGCACGGCGAGTCCGGGGCGCCCCAGGCCGGGTTCGCGGAGTGCCTCAACAACATGACCCAGGGCAAGGTCGCCATGTGGTACGACGCCACCTCGGCGGCCGGCGCCCTGGAGTCCGCCGGCTCCCCGGTCAAAGGAAGGATCGGCTACGCCCCCGCGCCCGTCGAGCGGACGGAGTCCTCGGGCTGGCTCTACACCTGGGCCTGGGGCATCCAGAAGGCCTCCCGCAACCCGGACAAGGCGTGGAAGTTCGTCTCCTGGGCGTCCGGCAAGGAGTACGAGGAGTTGGTCGGCGAGGAGATCGGCTGGTCCAGCGTCCCGGCCGGCAAGCGCGCCTCGACGTACGCGCACCCGGCGTACCGCCGGGAGGCCGCCGCCTTCCAGGAGATGACCAAGCGGGCCATCGAGGCCGCCCGGCCCACCGACCCGGGGGTGCAGCCGCGCCCGGCGCCCGGCATCCAGTTCGTCGGCATCCCCGAGTTCACCGATCTGGGCACCAGGGTCTCCCAGGAGATCAGCGCGGCCATCGCGGGACGCCAGTCCGTCGAGGCGGCCCTGCGCAGGTCCCAGCAGCTCGCCGAGAAGATCTCCGAGGAGTACGAGGGACGATGACCGCGACGACGCCGACGCCGGCCCCCGTGGCCGCTCCCCCGCTCCCCGCCCCCGTCCGCCGGCCCTCCCCGCGGCTGCGCGCCTGGTCCACGCGGGCGCCGCTGCTGCCCGCCCTGGTCTTCATGATCGTGGTGACCCAGCTGCCGTTCGTGGCGACGCTGGTGATCTCCTTCTTCGACTGGAACGCCCTGTATCCGGACGCCCGTCACTTCACCGGCCTCGACAACTACCGGGAGGTGCTGACCGATCCGGACCTGCGCCGCTCGGTGTGGACGACGGCCCTGCTCACGGCGGGCGTGGTGCTCACGAGCCTGGTCCTGGGCCTGCTGCTCGCGCTGCTGCTGGACCGCCGCTTCCGCGGGCGGGGCGTGGTGCGCACCCTGCTCATCGCGCCGTTCCTGGTGGTCCCGGTGGCAGCGGCGCTGCTGTGGAAGCACGTCCTCTACAACCCCGAGTACGGCCTGTTCAACGGCCTGTTGCAGTACGTCGGCGGCCCGCAGCCCGACTGGATCTCGAACACCCCGCTGCTCGCCGTGCAGGCCTCGCTGGTCTGGCAGTGGACGCCGTTCATGATGCTCATCCTGCTGGCGGGCCTCCAGAGCCGCGATCCCGAGCAGGCGGAGGCCGCCCGCGTCGACGGGGCGAGCGACTGGCAGGTCTTCCGCCACCTCACGCTGCCGCATCTGCGCCGCTACCTCGAACTCGGCGCCCTGCTCGGCTCGATCCACATCGTGCAGAACTTCGACGCCGTCTTCACCCTCACCTCCGGCGGCCTCGGCACCGCCAACCTCCCCTACACCGTCTACCAGAGCTTCTACCAGGCCCACGAGAACGGCCTCGCCTCGGCCGCCGGCGTCCTGGTGGTCGTCGGCTCCCTCGTCATCGCCACCTTCGCGCTGCGCGTGGTGTCGTCCCTGTTCCGCGAGGAGGTGTCCCGCGCATGAGCGCCGTCGCCGCGACGACCGCACGCCGCAAGGGCGTCGGTCTGGGCCTGGCCGCCTGGCTGGCCGGCATCGTGTTCTTCCTGCCGATCGCCTGGATGGCGCTGACGTCCTTCCACTCGGAGGAGGACGCCGCGACCAACCCGCCGTCGTTCACCGCCGCCCTCACCCTGGACGGCTACCGCGAGTTCTTCGGCGCGGGCGGCGGCGCGAGCCCCTGGCCCGCCCTGATCAACTCGGCGGTGGCGTCGGTCGTCTCCACCGTCTGCGTCCTGCTGCTGGCGCTGCCCGCCGCGTACGCCCTGTCGATCCGGCCGGTGCGCAAGTGGACGGACGTCCTGTTCTTCTTCCTCTCCACCAAGATGCTGCCGGCCGTGGCGGGCCTGCTGCCGATCTACCTCTTCGCGAAGAACGCCGGACTGCTCGACAACATCTGGCTCCTCGTCGTCCTCTACACCTCCATGAACCTGCCGATCGCGGTGTGGATGATGCAGTCCTTCCTCGCCGAGATCCCGGTGGCGGTGATCGAGGCCGCCCGCGTCGACGGCGCCCGGCTGCCGGTGATCCTGACCCGTGTGGTCGCCCCCATCTCCCTTCCGGGCATCGCCGCCACCGCCCTGATCTGCTTCATCTTCAGCTGGAACGAGCTGCTGTTCGCCCGGGTGCTGACCGGCGTGGTCGCCGGGACCGCCCCCGTCTTCCTGACCGGCTTCATCACCAGCCAGGGCCTGTTCCTGGCGAAGGTGTGCGCCGCGTCGCTCGTCGTCTCCCTGCCGGTGCTCGCCGCGGGGTTCGCCGCCCAGGACAAGCTGGTCCAGGGCCTGTCGTTGGGAGCAGTGAAATGAAGGCCGCCGTCATCGAGTCCGCCGGCCGGGCCGTCGTCGCCGAGGTTCCGGACCCGGCGCCGGGCCCCCGCGACGTCGTCGTGGAGGTCGCGGCGTGCGGACTGTGCGGCACGGACCTGCACATCCTCCAGGGCGAGTTCGCCCCGAAGCTGCCGATCGTGCCGGGCCACGAGTTCGCGGGCGAGGTGGTCGCGGTCGGCACACGGGTCACCGAGGTCTCTCCCGGCGACCGGGTCGCGGTCGACCCCTCCCTCTACTGCCACGAGTGCCGTTACTGCCGCACCGGCCACAACAACCTCTGCGAACGCTGGGCGGCGATCGGCGTGACCACACCCGGCGGCGCGGCCCGCTACGCCCTCGCGCCCGTGGCGAACTGCGTGAAGCTGCCCGACCACGTCCGCACCCAGGACGCCGCCCTGATCGAACCCCTGTCCTGCGCGGTGCGCGGCTACGACGTCCTGCGCTCCCGCCTCGGCGCCCACGTCCTGATCTACGGCTCCGGGACGATGGGCCTGATGATGCTGGAGCTGGCCAAGCGGACGGGCGCGGCGAGCGTGGACGTGGTCGACGTCAACCCGGCCCGCCTGGAGACCGCCCGCCGGCTCGGGGTGAGCGCCTGCGCGACGGACCCGGACGAACTGGACCGCCCCCAGGGCTGGGACCTGGTGATCGACGCGACGGGCAACGCGGCGGCGATCCAGGACGGCCTGGACCGGGTGGCCAAGGCGGGCACGTTCCTCCAGTTCGGCGTCGCCGACTACGCGACCCGGGTGACCATCGACCCGTACCGCGTCTACAACCAGGAGATCACCATCACCGGGTCGATGGCGGTCCTGCACAGCTTCGAACGCGCGGCGGAACTCTTCGCCACCGGGGTCCTGGACCCGGACCTCTTCATCAGCGACCGCGTCCCCCTGGACCGCTACCCGGAGGCCCTGGCCCAGTTCGCGTCGGGCGTGGGCCGCAAGATCGTGGTGGTGCCGTAGCCGTCGCCGGGCCGAGGGCCCCGTCCGGCGCCGCCGCCGGGCCGGGGACGTTGCACGGCGCCCTCCCCGCCGCCGCGCGCGTCCTCGGCCGCCCCGCCGAATGGGGACGGTAAGGGAACGGTAAAACGGCCTCGCTCGTTGACCCGGCATGACAGCTATGACCCCCGGCTCGAACATCCCTCTGCCCGCCGCGCGCGTGACGGTGGACGTCGCCGCACCGGTGCGGCTCGACGTTTCGGGCCTGCTGCTCACCGCCGACGGCAAGGTGCGCTCCGACGACGACTTCATCTTCTACAACCAGCCCAGCGGCCCCGGCGTGACCTACCGCTCCGGCGGCGGCGCCGCTCCCGACGCCATCACCGTGGACACCGCGGCGGTGCCCCCGGGGATCGAGAAGATCGTCGTCACGGCCAGTCCGGACGCGGCCGGCCAGACCTTCCAGGGCATCGAGCCGACCGCCACGATCCGCAACGCGGACGACGACAGCGTGCTGGCCACGTTCACGCCCCCGCAGCTCGGGGCCGAGACGGCGCTGGTGGTCGTGGAGATCTATCTCCGCAACGGCGTCTGGAAGGCCCGCGCCGTCGGCCAGGGATACGCCAACGGCCTGGCCGGCATCGCCACCGACTTCGGCGTCACGGTCGAGGAGCCCGCGGCCCCGGCCCAGCCCGCGCCGGCCGCCCCCGTGCAGCCGTCGGCCGCCCCGCCGGCGGCGGACCCGCGCCTGGCGGCTCCGCCGGCGCCGCCGGCGCCGCCCGCGCCCCCGGCCGCGCCGCCCGCCCCCGCGCCCGGCGCCGGGAAGATCAACCTCGACAAGGGCCGGGTCAGCCTCCAGAAGAACCAGACCGTCTCCCTGATGAAGGGCGGCCGCCCGCTGCTGTCCCAGGTGAAGATGGGACTCGGCTGGGAGCCCGCCTACCGCGGCAAGGACATCGACCTGGACGCCTCGGTCATCGCGTACGGCCCGCAGCGCAACCACATCGACAGCTGCTACTTCGGCAAGCTGACGATCGTGGGCGGCGCGATCCGGCACTCCGGCGACAACCTCACCGGCGAGGGCGGCGGCGACGACGAGGTGATCACGGTCGACCTCGGTCGGCTCCCGCAGGAGGTCACCGGGCTGGTCTTCACGGTGAACTCCTTCTCCGGCCAGAAGTTCACCGAGGTCGCCAAGGCCTACTGCCGCCTCCTGGACGGCCTGACCGGCGAGGAACTGGTCCGCTTCGACCTCACCGGCGCCGAGCCGCAGACCGGTGTGATGATGGCGAAGCTGATCCGCCAGTTCACCGGCGAGTGGGAGATGACCGCGATGGGCGACTTCGTCAAGGCCCGCACGGTCCGCAACATGGTCAAGCCGGCCGCCCAGGCCCTGTAGAGGCGCCGCAGCCCGCGGGCGCCCTTCCCCGGGAAGGGCGCCCGGCTTCTGCCGGCCGGATCAGGTCACCGCTTCTGCCGCTTCCACGGCCCCGTGATCGCCAGCATGATCCCCGGCTCCTGGATGTTGGCGAACAGCGTCTTCCCGTCCGGCGAGAAGGTGACCCCGGTGAACTCGCTGTACTCCGGCTCCTCCTCGGTGCCGATGTTCAGCTCGTTGCGGGCGATGGGGTACGTCCGCCCGCTGTCCGTCGCGCCGAACAGGTGCTGCACGCCGTCGCCGTCCTCGGCGATGATCAGGCCGCCGTACGGGGAGACGGTGATGTTGTCGGGGCCGTCGAGGGCGCCGTCCTTCGACGGGTCGGGGTTGACGCCGAGCAGCACCTTCAGGGTGAGGGTGCGGCGCTTGGGGTCGTAGAACCAGACCTGCCCGTCGTGCCGGCCGGGGCTCTCCTCGCGGGCGTACGAGGAGACGATGTATGCGCCGCCGTCGCCCCACCACATGCCCTCCAGCTTGCGGGCGCGGGTGACCTCCCCGGGCCCGAACTGCTCGCGCACGGCGACCTCGCGGGCGTCCCGGTCGGGCACGTCGATCCAGTCGACGCCGTAGACGGTTCCGACCTTGGCGGCGCGGGAGAGGTCGTCCACGAACCGGCCGCCGGAGTCGAAGCAGCGGGGCGCCTGGAGGACGCCGGCGTCGTCGGCGAGGGTGCGCAGCCGGCCGGGGCCGTACGCGAAGCCCTTGGGCGGGGTCCAGCGGTAGAACAGGCCGTTGGGCTCGTCGGCGTCCTCGGTGAGGTAGGCGTGACCGCGCCTGGGGTCGATGACGACGGCCTCGTGCTCGTAACGGCCGAAGAACTTCAGCGGCTTGGGGTGGCGGTTGGCGCGCCGGTCGACGGGGTCGACCTCGAAGACGTAGCCGTGGTCCTTGGTCATGCCGTTCTCACCGGCCCGGTCGGCGTTCTCCTCGCAGGTGAGCCAGGTGCCCCACGGGGTGGTGCCGCCCGCGCAGTTGTTGGCGGTGCCGGAGATGCCGACCCACTCGGCGACACGGCCGTCGCGGCGGATCTCCACGACGGTGCAGCCGCCGGGCGCGGCCGGGTCGTAGACCAGGCCCTCGGCGAGCGGCACGGGGTGTTCCTGCTCGTCGCGGGGCCCGTCCATCTCGTGGTTGTTGACGAGCAGGGTGGTGCCGCGCGGACCGGCGAAGGCCGCCGTGCCGTCGTGCTCGGCCGGGGTGAACTCCCCCGACTCCAGGCGGGTCCTGCCGGTGTGGGTGAGGATCCGGTACGAGAAGCCGGCGGGCAGCGCGAGGATGCCGTCGGGGTCGGGCAGCAGCGGGCCGTAGCCGACGCCGCCGTGGAAGGCGGCGTCGCGCCCGGGCGCCGCGCCGGCCGTCTCCGTCTCGGTGGAGGCGAGGGCGCCGGGGGCGGAGGCGAGGGCGCCCACGCTGCCGGTCAGAGCGACACCGGCCCCGGTGATCGCGGTCGTCCGGGCGAAGTCCCTGCGGCTGAGCGACATGCTGTCTCCTGTGACGGTGAGCGGGCCGTGGAGGATGGCGACCTGGTTCGGCCACACCGTTCCGCCCACCGCTGAACAGGGGTTGAACGCCGGGCGACGGCATCCCGTCCGGTTGGGCGACCGCGTCCGGGACCGCTCCGGGGCGTCGTCCCGGCGCCGCCTCGTCCGGGGCCGCTCAGCCGCCGTGCTGGGAGCGGGCCTTGAAGGCCGCGGTCCTGGCCTGCTTGGCGACCTTCTTGTCCGGGTGTATGCGGCCCATCGCCTCCAGGACGTCGGCCGTCGCCGGGTGGTCGACCCGCCAGGCGGCCGTGAAGAAGCCGCCGTGCTGCTGCGCGAGGCCCTCGACCAGGGCGTGCAGTTCCTCGGAGTCGCCCTCGGCGGCGAGCTGTGCGGCGAGGGTGTCGACGGTCAGCCAGAAGACCAGTTCCTCGGAGGGTGCGGGAACGTCCGGGAAACCGTGCTCGGTGAGCCAGACGCGGGCCAGTCCGCCGAGTTCGGGGTCGTCGAGCACCTCGCGCAGCGCCGGTTCGGCGTCGGGGCCGACCAGGGACAGGGCCTGCTGGCAGCGCAGCCGGCGCAGCGGGGCCCCGGCGTCCTGGCCGCGGGCGGCGGCGAGCAGTTCACGCGCCGCGGCGAGGCCCTCCCGGCGGGCCAGCCACTGCTCGGTCTCGGCCTGGGCGGCGCCCGGCGGGTATCCGGCCGTGCCGTCGAGCAGCGCGTCCGCGCCCTTGTCCGCGAGATCGCCGACCACGGGCGCCGTGAACCCGGCCTCCAGCAGCCGCGCCCGCAGCCCGTACAGGCCGAGCGGCGTGAGCCGGACCATGCCGTAGCGGGCGACGTCGGCGTCGTCCAGCGGCGCGGCGGGCTCCACCGGGTCGTCGTCGGCCGCGGCCTCGGCCAGCAGGGCCTCGTCCACCGGCCGGTACTCGACCAGGCCGATCGGTTCCAGCGTCCGGAACTGCTCGTCCAGCCGGACCATCGCCTCCGACACCTCACGGAGCACGGCGTCGGTGGGCTCGGCCATGTCGCCGGGCACGAGCACGGAGGCGGCGAGCGCGGGCAGCGGCACGGGGGCGGTGCCGGCGGGACCGTCCTCGCCCGCGGTCAGGGCGTAGAGGCTGCCGAGCACTCCGTCGAGGAACTCCGCCTCGGCCTGCGGGTTCCAGTCCAGGGCGGCCGGGTCGATCCGGCCGCCGTCGTCCAGCGCGTCGGCCAGGCCGTCCAGGTCGGGCACGCTCGCGTCGGCGAGGACCGCCTCCAGGGCGGCGAGCCAGACGCCGAGCACGTCGTGCGGTGAGCCACCGGTGACCAGGGCGAGGTCCTCGCCGGCCGCGACGGTGCCGGCGTCCGCGTCGGCGAGGTCGACCAGTCCGGCGTCCACCGCCACCCGCCAGGCCTCGCTCGCGAGCGCGGCGGCGTCGTCCCCGGCCAGCCCGAGCGCGCCGGCCGCGGCCGGCAGCTGCTCGTCGGCCAGCGCGCCCCCGGCGTCCACGCGGGTGTCCGGGCCGGCCCAGCGGGCGAGCCGGACGGCCCGGGACAGCAGGGGCGTGGACAGCGCGTCGCGCGCCAGCTCCGCTGCGGAGGTCAGCCGCACGGGCGGCAGGGAGGGGCTGTCTGACATCGGCGGGTTCTCCTAGGACGCCTGGAAGGCCGTACGAAGGGCTCGGCGGCTCAGCCTAGACGGATTTCCACCCATGCCGCCCGGTTCATCTCTCCTCCGCCGGACGTACATGGCCGAAACCCGGACAAGTGGCTGAACCTCATGCCGCCCGGCCCCGACCTCGACGTGACCTCACGTCCACCCTTTCGCTCTGCTTATCGATATCCCTAAGCAGAATTAAGTGGAGCTTCACGATCACTGCGCCGAGACTACCCGCATGACGAACCCCGCCTCCCCTCCCCTCGGCCGCGTCCTGTGCGCCATGGTCACGCCCTTCACCCCCTCCGGCGCGCTGGACGCGGAGGGCGCGCAGCGGCTCGCCGTTCGGCTGGTGGAGGAGGGCTGCGACGGTCTGGTGCTCAACGGCACCACGGGCGAGTCGCCGACCACGTCCGACGCGGAGAAGTCGGCGCTGATCGCGGCGGTGGCGGAGGCGGTCGGCGGCCGGGCCCCGGTGATCGCGGGCGTGGGCACCGCCGACACCCGGCACACCCTCGAACTGGCCCGGGCCGCGCGGAAGTCCGGCGCGGACGCGGTGCTGGTGGTGGCGCCGTACTACAGCAGGCCCCCGCAGGACGCGGTGGAGGCGCACTTCCGGGCGGTCGCGGACGGCTGCGGGCTGCCGGTGATGCTGTACGACATCCCGGCCCGCACCGGGGTGCGCATCGAGCCGGAGACGCTGCTCCGGCTCGCCGGGCATCCGGGGATCGTGGCGGTGAAGGACTGCTCCAACGACTTCCTGGCCGCCCAGAAGGTGCTCGCCCGCACGGACCTCGCGTACTACGCGGGCTGCGACGAGCACAACCTCGCCCTGTACGCGGTGGGGGCGACGGGTTGCGTCAGCACGGTCGCCAACGTTCTCCCGCGCCGGACGCGGGAGGTGCTGGACGCCTTCGACGCGGGCGACACCCGGCGGGCGGCGCGACTCCAGCAGGGGGCCACCGCTCTGATCGAGGCGATGATGGCGGCGGGCCTGCCCGGCAGCGTGACGGCGAAGGCCCTGCTGGGAGCGCTGGACCTGCCCGCGGGCCCGGTCCGCGCCCCCCTGCGGCCCGCCGACCGCGCGACGGTCGACGGGCTGCTGACGGCGTACGAGAGCGTCCCGGCCTGACGCCGGGGACCGCTCAGCCCGTCACGTCGCCGAGACCCAGGACGCGGACGTGCTGGAGCACGTCCTCCATCGGGTCGTCGACCTGCCCGAAGTTGATCAGGCCGATGCGGGGGCCGTTGTGCGAGTCCGCGTTGGTCTCGTCGGCGTGCGCGGCGCCCGCCGGGAGCCAGCACACCGTCACCACCCCGGCCGTCACGCCCAGCCGGCGTACGGCGGTCCTCGCCCACTCGTTCTTCATCACTGCTCAGCCCTCGTCCTCGCGTTCCGGCGCCCGGTCGGACGCCGTGTTCACCCGTTCATCGCCGAAACGGGCCCGAGGACACGGCGGGTCATCCCTTCAAGTGATCAGTTGTGGCTGTGCAGGACGTCGTTCAGCCCGCCCCACTCGGCGTTGTTCGGCCGGGCCTCGACCGTGCCGGTGACCGAGTTGCGGCGGAAGAGGATGTTGGACGCGCCGGACAGCTCGCGCGCCTTGACGATCTGGCCGTCGGGCAGCGTGACGCGGGTCCCGGCGGTGAGGTAGAGGCCCGCCTCGACCACGCAGTCGTCACCGAGGGCGATGCCGATGCCGGCCTCGGCGCCGACCAGGGAGCGCTCGCCGATGGCCACCCGCTCCTTGCCGCCGCCGGACAGGGTGCCCATGGTGGAGGCGCCGCCGCCGATGTCGGAGCCGTCGCCGACGACGACGCCCTGCGAGATGCGGCCCTCGACCATGGAGGTGCCGAGGGTGCCGGCGTTGAAGTTGACGAAGCCCTCGTGCATGACCGTGGTGCCCGCGGCGAGATGGGCGCCGAGGCGGACGCGGTCGGCGTCGGCGATGCGCACGCCCGCCGGGGCGACGTAGTCGGTCATGCGCGGGAACTTGTCGACGCCGAAGACGCTCAGGTGCAGTCCCCGGGCGCGGGCGGCCAGGCGCACGGTCTCCAGGGTGTCGACGGCGACCGGGCCCAGCGAGGTCCAGGCGACGTTGGGCAGCAGGCCGAAGATGCCGTCGAGGTTCTGCCCGTTCGGCCTGACCAGCCGGTGCGAGAGCAGGTGCAGGCGCAGATACGCGTCGTGCGTGTCGAGCGGCTTGTCCTCCAGGGAGGAGATGACCGTGCGGACCGCGACGATCTCCACGCCGCGCACCTCGTCCTTGCCGAGGGCGGCCGCGCCGTGCTCGCCCAGCAGCTCGGCGGTGCGGCCGGCGTCCAGGCGCTCGGTGCCGGCCGGGCCGGGCTCGCCGGTCAGCTCGGGGGCGGGGAACCAGGTGTCGAGAACGGTGCCGTCGGCGGCGATCGTGGCGAGGCCGGCGGCCACGGCGCCGGTGGTGCGGGGAGCAGTCGTGTCGGTCATGAGGGCAACCTAACGTGACCGGCCCCGCCCGGGCGAACCGGTGTCGGGGCCGTCTCAGGAAACGGAAAACGGCGCCGCCCGCGGGCGTCGCCGTTCCCCTCGTCCTGCCGTGACCCGGCTGCTCGAACCGGTCGGCCGGGGCTGCTCAGACGTTGAAGCCGAGCGCCCGGAGCTGGTCGCGGCCGTCGTCCGTGATCTTGTCGGGGCCCCACGGCGGCATCCAGACCCAGTTGATCCGCAGCTCGCTGACGAGGCCGTCCGTGGCGGACCTGGCCTGGTCCTCGATGACGTCCGTCAGCGGGCAGGCCGCGGAGGTCAGGGTCATGTCGACGGTCGCCACATTGGAGTCGTCGATGTGGATGCCGTAGATCAGTCCGAGGTTGACGACGTCGATGCCCAGCTCGGGGTCGACGACGTCCATCAGGGCCTCGCGGAGCTCTTCCTCCGAGGCCGGTTGCATCTCCACGGTCTCGCTCATGCCGTCTTCCTTTCGGCGTCGGCGCCCAGCGCCTGGGCCGTCGCGTCCTTCCACGCCATCCAGCTCAGGAGGGCGCACTTGACCCGGGCGGGGTACTTGGAGACCCCGGCGAACGCCACGGCGTCCTCCAGGACCTCCTCCATCGCGTCGTCCGGCTCGATCCGGCCCTTGGACTGCATCAGTTCCAGGAAGGTCTCCTGGATCCGCTGCGCGTCGGCCAGGTCCCTGCCGACCAGCAGTTCGTTCAGCACGGAGGCGCTGGCCTGGCTGATCGAGCAGCCCTGGCCCTCGTACGAGACGTCGCTGACGGTCGTGCCGTCGTACTTCACGCGCAGCGTGATCTCGTCGCCGCACGTGGGGTTCACGTGGTGCACCTCGGCGTCACCGTCCCGCAAGCCCCGTCCGTGCGGGTTCTTGTAGTGGTCCAGGATGACGTCCTGGTACATCGAATCCAGCTTCACGTCTGTGCACGCCCCTCAGCCGAAGAAGTTCCGTACGTGCTCCAGGCCGTCGACCAGAGCGTCGATCTCGGCCGGCGTGGAGTACAGATAGAACGACGCTCGCGTGGTCGCGGGAATTCCGTACCGCAGGCAGACCGGCCGCGCGCAGTGGTGGCCGACGCGGACGGCGATGCCCTGCTCGTCGAGGACCTGGCCCACGTCGTGCGGGTGGACGTCGCCGAGCGTGAAGGAGATCGCGGCGCCGCGGTCCTCGGCCGTGGTGGGGCCGATGATCCGCAGGTCGGGGACCTCGGCCAGCCGGCGCACCGCGTACTCGGTGAGCGCGTGCTCGTGGGCGAGGATCTTGTCCATGCCGATCGAGTTGAGGTAGTCGATCGCCGCGCCGAGACCGACCGCCTGGGCGATCGGCGGGGTGCCCGCCTCGAACTTGTGCGGGGCGGGGGCGTACGTCGACGAGTGCATCGACACGGTCTCGATCATCTCGCCGCCGCCGAGGAACGGAGGCAGGTCCTCCAGCAGTTCCTGGCGGCCCCACAGGACGCCGATGCCGGTCGGGCCGCACATCTTGTGGCCGGTGAAGGCCACGAAGTCGGCCTGGAGGGCCTGTACGTCCAGCGGCATGTGCGGCGCGGCCTGGGAGGCGTCGACGCAGACCAGCGCGCCGACCTCCTGGGCGCGGCGGACGATCGCCTCGACCGGGTTGACGGTGCCGAGGATGTTGGAGACCAGCACGAAGGAGACGATCTTCGTCTTCTCGGTGATGATCTCCTCGATGTTCGACAGGTCGAGGCGGCCGTCGTCGGTGAGGCCGAACCACTTCAGCTTCGCGCCGGTGCGCTGCGCGAGCAGCTGCCACGGCACGATGTTGGAGTGGTGCTCCATCTCCGTGATGACGATCTCGGTGTCGGCGTCCACCCGGTAGGGCTCGTCGGCCCAGCCGAGCATGTTCGCCACGAGGTTGAGCGACTCGGAGGCGTTCTTGGTGAAGATCACCTCGTCGCGGCTGGGCGCGTTGACGAACTCGGCGACCTTGTCGCGCGCGCCCTCGTACAGCGCCGTGGCCTCCTCGGCGAGCACATGCACACCGCGGTGGACGTTGGCGTTGTAGCGCTCGTAGTACTCACTCAGGGCGTCCAGCACCTGCCGCGGCTTCTGCGAGGTCGCCGCGTTGTCCAGGTACACGAGCTTCCGGTCGTCGTGGACCAGACGGTCCAGGATCGGGAAGTCCTTACGGATCGCCTCGGTGTCGAGGAGGCCCGGCAGCTGTGTCACGCGGATGCCCCACCCTTCGTGTATGCCTCGTAGCCCTCGTTCTCCAGCTTGTCGGCCAGCTCGGGGCCGCCCGACTCGACGATCCGGCCGCCCGCGAAGACGTGGACGTGGTCGGGCTTGATGTAGCGCAGGATCCGCGTGTAGTGCGTGATCAGCAGGGTGCCGGACTCGCCGGACTCGCGGACGCGGTTGACGCCCTCGGAGACGACGCGCAGGGCGTCGACGTCGAGGCCGGAGTCGGTCTCGTCGAGGATCGCGACCTTCGGCTTGAGCAGCTCCAGCTGAAGGATCTCGTGGCGCTTCTTCTCACCGCCGGAGAAGCCCTCGTTGACGTTGCGCTCGGCGAAGGCGGGGTCCATGTTGAGGCGCTCCATGGCCTCCTTGACCTCCTTCACCCAGGTGCGCAGCTTGGGGGCCTCGCCGCGGATGGCGGTGGCGGAGGTGCGCAGGAAGTTGGAGACGGACACGCCGGGGACCTCGACCGGGTACTGCATGGCGAGGAACAGGCCGGCGCGGGCGCGCTCGTCGACGGACATCTCCAGGACGTCCTCGCCGTCGAGGGTGACGGTGCCGCCGGTGATCGTGTACTTCGGGTGACCCGCGAGGGAGTAGGCGAGGGTCGACTTGCCGGAGCCGTTGGGGCCCATGATGGCGTGCGTCTCGCCCTGCTTCACGGTGAGGTCGACACCCTTGAGGATTTCCTTCGTGCCGTTCTCGACCTCGACGGTGACGTGCAGGTCTCGGATTTCAAGCGTTGCCATGGGTGCCTCAGGACTCCTGGGTGAGGGAGACGAGAACGTCGTCCCCTTCGATCTTTACGGGATATACGGGGACGGGGCGCGTCGCGGGGAGGCCGGACGGCTTGCCGGTGCGGAGGTCGAACGCGGAGCCGTGCAGCCAGCACTCGATCTGGCAGTCCTCCACCTCGCCCTCGGACAGCGAGACGTTCGCGTGGGAGCAGATGTCGTGGATGGCGAACACCTCTCCCCCGGTACGGACGACCGAGACCGGCGTGCCGTCGAGTTCCACCCGTTTGGGGGTGTCCTCCGCCAGCTCGCTCAGCCCACAGGCGCGTACGTAGGTCATGCGACCGACGCCTCCAGCTCCTCGTCGATCTTGGTGAGGAGGCGCTCCTCGATGTCGTCGACGCCGATCTGCTGGACCAGCTCGGCGAAGAAGCCGCGGACCACCAGACGGCGGGCCTCGTACTCCGGGATGCCGCGGGCCATCAGGTAGAACAGCTGCTCGTCGTCGAAGCGGCCGGTGGCGGAGGCGTGGCCGGCGCCGACGATCTCGCCGGTCTCGATCTCCAGGTTCGGCACCGAGTCGACCCGCGCGCCGTCCGTGAGGACGAGGTTGCGGTTCATCTCGTAGGTGTCGGTGCCCTCGGCCTTGGCCTCGATCAGCACGTCGCCGATCCACACGGCGTGCGCGTCGTTGCCCTGGAGCGCGCCCTTGTAGACGACGTTCGACTTGCAGTGCGGGGTGTTGTGGTCGACCAGCAGGCGGTGCTCCTGGTGCTGGCCGGCGTCGGTGAAGTACAGACCGAACAGCTCGGCCTCGCCGCCGGTGCCGGCGTAGGCGACGCGCGGGTGCAGCCGGACGACGTCGCCGCCGAAGGTGACGACGACCGACTTGAAGGTGGCGTCGCGGCCGACGAGGGCGTTGTGCTGGGCCACGTGCACGGCCTTGTCGTCCCAGTCCTGGACGGAGACGACGGTCAGCTTGGCGCCGTCGCCGAGGACGTAGTCGACGTTGGCGGCGAGCACCGCGTCACCGGAGTGGTCGATGACGACGACGGCCTCGGCGAAGGCTCCGAGCTCCACGACCTGGTGCCCGTAGGCGACCCCGCCCCGGCCCTGCACGGCGATGCGGATGGGCTCGGTGAGCGCCGTCTCCTTGGGGACGGTGATCACCGAGGCCTTCTCGAACGCCGAGTACGCCTGGGCGGCGACGCGGTCGACGGGCGTGCCGGCCCGGCCGAGCCGCGCGTCGTCGCGTCCGACGGTCTCGACGGTGACGCCCTCGGGGGCCTCCACCTCGATCCGGACGCCCTCGCCGGTGGCGACGGCGGTGCCGTCGTGCAGGCCGCGCAGGCGCTCCAGCGGGGTGAACCGCCACTCCTCCTCGCGGCCGTGGGGGACCGGGAAGTCCGCCACGTCGAAGGACGGGGGCGCGCTCATGCGCGTGGCGACGGTGGACTCGGCGGCCACCGCGATGGCGCCGGCGGTGGTGGAGGAGCCCACCGGGGAGTTCTGAGCCTCAGCCATGGCTGTCGTAGTGCTCGCTTTCCTGTGCGTGAGTGGCTTGGCGGGGCGGCGGGGACGGTCAGCCGACCGCGCCCTCCATCTGCAGCTCGATCAGCCGGTTGAGCTCCAGCGCGTACTCCATGGGCAGTTCCTTGGCGATCGGCTCGACGAAGCCGCGCACGATCATCGCCATCGCCTCGTCCTCGGACAGACCGCGGCTCATCAGGTAGAAGAGCTGGTCGTCGGAGACCTTGGAGACGGTCGCCTCGTGGCCCATGGAGACGTCGTCCTCGCGGACGTCCACGTACGGGTAGGTGTCCGAGCGGGAGATGGTGTCGACGAGCAGCGCGTCGCACAGCACGTTCGACTTGGAGCCCGGGGCGCCCTCGCCGATCTCGATGAGACCGCGGTAGGAGGTGCGGCCGCCGCCTCGCGCCACCGACTTGGAGACGATGTTGGAGGAGGTGTTGGGCGCCATGTGGACCATCTTCGCGCCGGCGTCCTGGTGCTGGCCCTCGCCCGCGAAGGCGATGGAGAGCGTCTCGCCCTTGGCGTGCTCGCCCATCAGGTAGACGGCCGGGTACTTCATCGTCACCTTGGAGCCGATGTTGCCGTCGATCCACTCCATGGTCGCGCCCTCGTAGGCGACGGCGCGCTTGGTGACCAGGTTGTAGACGTTGTTCGACCAGTTCTGGATGGTCGTGTAGCGGCAGCGGGCGTTCTTCTTGACGATGATCTCGACGACCGCGGAGTGCAGCGAGTCCGACTTGTAGATCGGCGCCGTGCAGCCCTCGACGTAGTGCACGTAGGCGCCCTCGTCGACGATGATCAGGGTCCGCTCGAACTGGCCCATGTTCTCCGTGTTGATGCGGAAGTAGGCCTGGAGCGGGATCTCGACGTGCACGCCCGGCGGGACGTAGATGAAGGAGCCGCCGGACCACACGGCGGTGTTCAGCGCGGCGAACTTGTTGTCGCCGGCCGGGATCACCGTGCCGAAGTACTCCTTGAACAGCTCCGGGTGCTGCTTGAGCGCGGTGTCCGTGTCGAGGAAGATGACGCCCTGCTCCTCCAGGTCCTCGCGGATCTGGTGGTAGACGACCTCCGACTCGTACTGCGCGGCGACGCCCGCGACGAGGCGCTGCTTCTCCGCCTCGGGGATGCCGAGCTTGTCGTAGGTGTTCTTGATGTCCTCGGGCAGGTCCTCCCAGGACTCCGCCTGCTTCTCCGTGGAGCGCACGAAGTACTTGATGTTGTCGAAGTCGATGCCCGACAGGTCCGAGCCCCAGTTGGGCATGGGCTTCTTCTCGAACAGCTTCAGGCCCTTGAGGCGGAGCTTGGTCATCCACTCCGGCTCGGACTTCTTCCCGGAGATGTCCTTGACGACGTCCTCGTTGATGCCGCGCCTGGCGGAGGCGCCGGCCGTGTCGGAGTCGGCCCAGCCGTATTCGTACTTGCCCAGGCCCTCGAGTTCGGGGTGGGCAGTCTCCGTGGGGAGCGTCATGCGGGGTTCCTCCCGGCCGTGCTTGCAGATGCGGTGTGGGAAATCTTGGGGATGAACGTCGTGCAGACGCCGTCGCCGTGCGCGATGGTCGCCAGCCGCTGTACGTGCGTACCGAGAATCTCGGCGAAAAATTCCGTCTCGGCCTCGCACAGCTGGGGGAACTGCTCGGCGACGTGGGCGACCGGGCAGTGGTGCTGGCACAGCTGCTCGCCGGTGGGCGCGCTGCGCGCGGTAGCAGCGTACCCGTCCGCGCTGAGGGCCTTGGCGAGGGCTTCCGTGCGCTCCTCGGGGGTCGCCGTCTCGACGGCCCGGCGGTACGCGCCGCTCTGGGCGGCGATCCGGGCGCGGGCGAAGGCGGCGATCGCCTCCGACCCGCCCTCGCGGTCGGCGATCCAGCGCAGCGCGTCGGCGGCCAGCTTGTCGTACGACTGGTCGAACGCCTCGCGGCCGTGGTCGGTCAGCGCGAAGACCTTGGCGGGGCGCCCGCGCGTGCGCGCGCCGTACACCCGCTGCTCGCGCGCCTCGACCACGTCGTCGGCGACCAGGGCGTCCAGGTGCCGGCGGACGGCGGCCTGGGTGAGACCCAGCCGCCCGGCCAGTTCGGCGACGGTCGACGGGCCGTGGTCCAGGACGGACCGCGCGACGCGGTTGCGGGTGGACCGCTCACCGGTCGCGAGTTCCTCGTGGGGGACCTCGCCGACGTTTTTCACAACACCATTGTTGCGTAATTCGCGAGAGGGTGACAAGCCGCGCCCGGTCCGGCGAATGGTGCGCTGCGTCACTTAGGCATACCTAATGACCTGCGGAAACGATCATTGGCCGATCGTACGGCGATCCTCCCGCACCCCTGGCGCCGGGGAGGGCCGCGGCGAACCTAGACTCTGGACCCATGCGAAGCGAGCCCGTGGTCCAGGTGCAGGCCCTGGTGAAGCGGTACGGCGACAAGACCGCGGTGAACGGCCTGGACCTGGTGGCCCGAACGGGTGTCACCGCGGTCCTCGGTCCCAACGGCGCCGGCAAGACGACCACGGTCGAGACGTGCGAGGGGTACCGCAGGCCCGACTCCGGGACCGTGCGGGTACTGGGCCTGGACCCGGTGCGCCAGTCGCGCGAGCTGCGGCCCCGGATCGGGGTGATGCTCCAGTCGGGCGGCGTCTACTCCGGCGCCCGTGCGGACGAGATGCTGCGCCACGTGGCCCGGCTGCACGCCCACCCCCTCGACGTCGACGCCCTGATCGAGCGCCTCGGCCTCGGCTCCTGCGGCCGGACGGCGTACCGGCGGCTGTCCGGCGGCCAGCAGCAGCGGCTCGCGCTGGCCATGGCCGTGGTGGGCCGGCCCGAGCTGGTGTTCCTGGACGAGCCGACGGCCGGCCTCGACCCGCAGGCCCGCCGCGCCACCTGGGACCTGGTCCGCGACCTGCGCGCCGACGGCGTCGCCGTGATCCTCACCACCCACTTCATGGACGAGGCCGAGCAGCTCGCCGACGACGTGGCCATCATCGACGCCGGACGGGTCGTCGCCCAGGGCTCCCCCGAGGAGCTGTGCCGCGGCGGCGCCGAGAACACCCTGCGCTTCACCGGCCGCCCCGGACTCGACGTCGGCTCGCTGCTCAAGGCGCTGCCCGCGGACTGCACGGCGGCCGAGCCGACGCCGGGCTCGTACCGGGTCGTCGGCAAGATCGACCCGCAGCTGCTGGCCACGGTGACGTCGTGGTGCGCGCAGCACGGCGTGATGCCGGACCGCATCTCGGTGGAACGGCACACGCTGGAGGACGTCTTCCTGGAACTGACGGGGAAGGAGCTGCGCTCGTGACCGCGGCCCGCACGACGAACGGCAGGGGATCCGGGGGTCGTCCTCCGGGGGGGCACGGCCCGGAACCGACGGGGAAGGAGCCGCGCCCGTGACCACCGGCGCCTACGCACCGAGGCCGGGCGCGGCCCCGCTGCCCCGCATGATCGCCGCGCAGGCCGTCCTGGAGACGCGGATGCTGCTGCGCAACGGCGAGCAGCTGCTGCTGACGGTGGTCATCCCGACGCTGCTGCTGGTCCTCTTCAGCACCGTGGACGTCGTCGACACCGGCGAGGGCGAGGCCGTCGACTTCCTCGCCCCCGGCGTCCTCGCGCTCGCCGTGATGTCGACCGCGTTCACCGGCCAGGCCATCGCGACGGGCTTCGAGCGCCGCTACGGCGTGCTGAAGAGGCTCGCCTCCTCACCGCTGCCGCGCTGGGGCCTGATGACCGCCAAGACGGTGTCGGTGCTGGTCACCGAGGTCCTCCAGGTGCTGCTCGTCACCGTGATCGCCCTGGCGCTCGGCTGGGACCCGCACGGCAACCCGCTGACCGTGCTGCTCCTGCTGGTCCTCGGCACGGCCGCCTTCTCCGGGCTCGGCCTGCTCATGGCGGGCACCCTGAAGGCCGAGGCGACGCTCGCCGCGGCCAACCTCGTCTTCCTGCTGCTGCTCGTGGGCGGCGGGGTGATCGTGCCGCTGGAGAAGTTCCCGGACGCCGCCCAGCAGGTGCTGGGGCTGCTGCCGATCGCGGCGCTGTCGGACGGTCTGCGGGACGTGCTCCGGCACGGCGCGGGCGTGCCCTGGGGGGACCTCGGCATTCTCGCCGCCTGGTCGGTGGCGGGCCTGGCCGCGGCCGGACGGTTCTTCCGCTGGGAGTGAGACCGGCCGGGCCGACCCCTCGTGAAAGCGTGCACAAACCCCGGCCTACGATGGTTCCCGTGCTGAACGTGACCCGTGCCGATGCGGCAGCCGCCGTGCGCAACCCCCTCGCCTTCGTCGCCGCGCGCTGGACCCCCGACCCCCGGACGGTCCAGCGGGCGGCCCTCGCCGCGCTCGTCATGTCGGTGGTCATCGTGGGCACCGGCGGCGCCGTACGGCTGACCGGCTCCGGTCTCGGCTGCCCGACCTGGCCGAAGTGCACCGACGAGTCCCTCACCGCGACCAGCGCGATGGGGCTGCACGGCGCCATCGAGTTCGGCAACCGGATGCTGACCTACGTGCTGTGCGCGGCGGTCGGCTGGGCCATCGTCGCCGCCCGCTCGCAGAAGCCGTTCCGGCGCGGGCTGACCCGGCTGGGCTGGGCCCAGTTCTGGGTGGTGATGGGCAACGCGGTCCTCGGCGGCATCGTCGTCCTGGTGGGCCTGAACCCGTACACGGTCGCGGCGCACTTCCTGCTCTCCTCCGCGCTGATCGCCGTCGCCACGGTCATGTGGCAGCGCACTCGCGAGGGCGACGGCGCCCCGCGTCCGCTGGTCGGCGCGGTGGTGCGGCAGCTGGTCCGGATCCTGGTCGGGGTCACGGTCGCGCTGATCGCGGTCGGCACGGTCGTCACCGGCATGGGCCCGCACGCGGGCGACTCCAGCGACGTGCCGCGCATGGAGATGCCGCTGGGCATCCTGTGGGAGGACGTGACCCGGCTGCACGCCGTCCTCGCGTGGATCGTGGTGACGCTGGTCTTCGCCCTGTGGTTCGTGCTGCGGGCGGTCGACGCCCCGAGCGGGCCGCTGCGCCGGACGCGTGACCTGTTCCTGGTACTGCTGGCGCAGGGCGGCATCGGCTACGTCCAGTACTTCACGGATCTGCCCGAGGTCCTGGTCGGCCTGCACATGGTGGGGTCCTGCCTGGTGTGGATCGCGACGCTGCGGGTGCTGCTGTCGCTGCGCGAGCGGGCCGGCGGCAAGCCGCCCGTCCCGGAGGTTCAGCCGGCCGGCGCGTACGAGGCGACCACCGCGTCGATGGCCGGGCCGAGGTAGCCGCTCACCGGCTCGGGGCGCCGGCGCGTCCACCCTTGCGTGGCCGGGGCGTGATCGCCGTGGCGCCGGACGCGGACGTCCTCGACGACCTCGGCGGGCGCCCCGAGCCGCCCCGGTTCGTCCAGCGCCTCCCGCTTGGTGATCAGACGGCCGTCCCGGAGGACGCCCTGCGCGGCCGAACGCGTGCGGCTCGCGCCCGGCGACCGGGGTGACCGGCCGCCGGAACAGCTGCCGGTGCGCCCAGGCGGGGTGCGGGCGCCCGGGGTCGGCCAGTGCACCGGCCGTCGCCGTCGCTCAGTCGTTGGAAGGGCCGCCGACCTGGATGCCCGCCATGCGCGACCACTCGTACGGTCCGGTTTTCACCTTGGCGGCGAACTCGCCGTCGAAGGATTCGTGAGTGGTGATGCCGGCCTTCTCGACCGCCTTCTCGGCGACGGCGACCGAGGGGGCCACCAGGTCGCCCCAGCCGCCGTCCTCGCCGACGAGGACGATCCGCGCGCCGAGCTGCCCGAGGTGGGCGACGTGACCCTCGGCCCCGCCGTGCTGCTTGGCGAAGGCGCCGATCTGCCGGGCGAGCCGGGCGGCCTTGTGCTCGGCCCTGCGCTCGGCCTTCGCGTCAACCTGCTGCGTGTCTGCCATGCCAGGATGCTACCGACGGGTAGATCGAACGGCGACGGGCGGGGTGCGTGGCCTTGACCACGCACCCCGCCCGCTACGGCCGGAAAAGTCCCGCTGCGCGGGAGGTCAGCGCAGGAAGGGGTCCACCGCGATCGCCACGAACAGCAGCGACACATAGGTGATGGACCAGTGGAACAGCCGCATCTCCTTCAGCTTCGCGCCCGTGGCCTCGGCCTTCGCCCGGTTCATCAGGGCGTGCGCCTCCCACAGCCACCAGCCGCCGGAGGCCAGCGCGACCAGCGTGTAGAACCAGCCGGTGTAGCCGAGCGGGGTCAGCAGCAGCGAGACCGCGACCATCACCCAGCTGTACACGACGATCTGCTTCGCGACCGTCTTGTTGGAGGCGATGACCGGCAGCATCGGCACGCCCACGCGCGCGTAGTCCTCCTTGACCTTCATGGACAGCGGCCAGTAGTGCGGCGGCGTCCAGAAGAAGATGACCAGGAAGAGGATGAGCGGCGCCCACGACAGCGAGTTCGTCACCGCGGACCAGCCGATCAGCACCGGCATGCAGCCCGCGATGCCGCCCCAGACGATGTTCTGCGAGGTGCGGCGCTTGAGGATCATCGTGTAGACGACGACGTAGAACAGCAGCGCGCCGAGCGCGAGCCAGGCCGACAGCCAGTTCACGGCGAGGCCGAACAGCAGCGTGGAGGCGACCGCGAGGGCGATGCCGAAGGCGAGGCACTCGCGCGGGCTCACCATCCCGGTGACCAGCGGCCGCTGCGAGGTGCGGTCCATCAGCGCGTCGATGTCGCGGTCGATGTACATGTTCAGCGCGTTCGCGCCGCCCGCGGACAGATAGCCCGCGAGGCAGGTGACGAGCACCAGCCCGAGGTCCGGGACACCCTGCTCGGCGAGGAACATCACCGGAACGGTGGTGATGAGCAGCAGTTCGATGATCCGCGGCTTGGTCAGAGCCACGAACGCCCCGACACGGGCTCCGAACGGCCGGCGGGCCGGGCTTTGGTTCGTCCCGAGGACCCCCGCAGGACGGGATTCAACGGCCGTCACGCACACCCCTGACAGAGACATCCCAGCAAGCCCCGCCGTGTGAAGTCCGGGTAAAGGCTCGCGCGTACCACGCCACTGTAGACGTTGCCCAGAGCGCGGCATTCGCGGGGGTCGGCTCGTGTTGGACGGAGCGCTCCGAGGTGCGGCCGGACCCTCATCTGAACGGTCAGATGAGCAAGCCCGTATTCACTTGCCCGAGTGGGAAAAGCGCCGGTCGGGGGCATGATGCGCGGGAGCGACCCGCACTGTGGAACGGCTCGGAAAAAGGCGCGTTGCTGGGGGTAGGCTCGGCAGCGTCCGGTGGGCTTTCCAGGTGCACCGGCAGCCGGTGTACGCCCCAGGACACCGGCCTTCGACTTGTGGAGAGGAGCCCTGACTCAGGGTGAGCACCAAGCCGACCACCACAGACCTCGAGTGGACCGAGCTGGACCAGCGGGCCGTCGACACCGCCCGCGTCCTTGCCGCCGATGCCGTACAGAAGGTCGGCAACGGCCATCCGGGCACGGCGATGAGCCTGGCGCCCGCCGCGTACACCCTCTTCCAGAAGGTGATGCGGCACGACCCGGCGGATCCCGACTGGGTCGCCCGCGACCGCTTCGTGCTGTCCGCGGGGCATTCGTCCCTGACCCTCTACACCCAGCTCTACCTGGCCGGCTTCGGCCTGGAGCTGGACGACCTGAAGGCCTTCCGGACCTGGGGCTCCAAGACCCCGGGCCACCCGGAGTACGGGCACACCAAGGGCGTGGAGACGACGACCGGGCCGCTCGGCCAGGGTGTCGCCAACGCCGTGGGCATGGCGATGGCCGCCCGCTACGAGCGCGGCCTGTTCGACCCCGAGGCCCCGGTGGGCGAGTCGCCCTTCGACCACTTCGTCTACTGCATCGCCGGCGACGGCTGCCTCCAGGAGGGCATCTCCGCCGAGGCGTCCTCGCTGGCCGGTCACCAGAAGCTCGGCAACCTGATCCTGCTGTGGGACGACAACCACATCTCGATCGAGGGCGACACCGAGACGGCCGTCTCCGAGGACACCGTCAAGCGGTACGAGTCCTACGGCTGGCACGTGCAGCGCGTTGAGCCGCAGGCCAACGGCGACCTGGACCCGGCCGCGATCTTCGCCGCGATCGAGGAGGCCAAGGCCGTCACCGACCGGCCGTCGTTCATCGCGATGCGCTCCATCATCGCCTGGCCGGCCCCGAACGCGCAGAACACCGAGGCCGCCCACGGCTCGGCGCTCGGCGACGAGGAGGTCGCGGCCACCAAGCGCGTCCTCGGCTTCGACCCGGAGCAGTCCTTCGAGGTCGCCGACGAGGTCATCGCCCACACGCGCAAGGCGCTGGAGCGCGGGCGCGAGGCGAAGGCCGCCTGGGAGAAGTCGTTCCAGCAGTGGCGCGACGCCAACCCGGAGCGGGCCGCCGAGTTCGACCGCATCGCGGCGGGCGAGCTGCCCGCGGGCTGGGAGGAGAAGCTCCCCGTCTTCGAGCCGGGCAAGGCGGTCGCCACCCGTGCCGCGTCCGGCAAGGTGCTCCAGGCGCTCGGCCCGGTCGTCCCCGAGCTGTGGGGCGGCTCCGCCGACCTGGCGGGCTCCAACAACACGACGATCGACAAGACGTCGTCGTTCCTGCCCGAGGGCAACCCGCTGCCGGAGGCCGACCCATACGGCCGCACGATCCACTTCGGCATCCGCGAGCACTCCATGGCCGCGGAGATGAACGGCATCGCGCTGCACGGCAACACCCGTGTCTACGGCGGCACCTTCCTGGTGTTCTCCGACTACATGCGCAACGCGGTGCGCCTGTCCGCGCTGATGCACCTGCCGGTGACCTACGTGTGGACGCACGACTCCATCGGCCTCGGCGAGGACGGCCCGACCCACCAGCCGGTGGAGCACCTGGCCTCGCTGCGCGCGATCCCGGGCCTGAACGTGGTCCGTCCGGCCGACGCCAACGAGACGGCGATCGCCTGGCGCGAGATCCTGCGCCGGTGGACCAAGGAGTTCGGCAAGGGCCAGCCGCACGGCCTGGCGCTCACCCGTCAGGGCGTGCCGACGTACGAGCCCAACGAGGACGCGGCCAAGGGCGGCTACGTGCTGTTCGAGGCCGAGGGCGGCGAGCCGCAGGTCGTGCTGATCGCGACCGGTTCCGAGGTTCACGTGGCCGTCGAGGCGCGCGAGCGGCTCCAGGCGGACGGCGTGCCGACCCGCGTGGTGTCGATGCCGTCCGTGGAGTGGTTCGAGCAGCAGGACCAGGGGTACCGGGACAGCGTCCTGCCTCCGTCCGTGAAGGCTCGGGTCGCGGTCGAGGCCGGCATCGGTCTGACCTGGCACAAGTACGTCGGGGACGCCGGCCGCATCGTCTCGCTGGAGCACTTCGGCGCTTCCGCGGACGGCAAGGTCCTCTTCCGCGAGTTCGGCTTCACCGCCGAGAACGTGGCCGCCGTGGCGCGGGAATCCCTCGCCGCGACCCAGCGCTGACGCTCACACACGACACGTAGGAGATGCAATTTCCATGACAGACGCACTCAAGCGCCTCTCCGAAGAAGGCGTCGCGATCTGGCTGGACGACCTGTCGCGCAAGCGGATCACGTCCGGCAACCTCGCCGAGCTGATCGACCAGCAGCACGTCGTGGGCGTCACCACCAATCCGACGATCTTCCAGAAGGCGATCTCCGAGGGCGACGGCTACGACCAGCAGCTGTCGGACCTGGCCGCCCGCAAGGTCACCGTCGAGGAGGCCATCCGGATGATCACCACGGCGGACGTCCGCGACGCCGCCGACATCCTGCGCCCGGTCTACGACGCGACGAACGGCCAGGACGGCCGGGTGTCCATCGAGGTCGACCCGCGCCTCGCGCACGACACCCGGGCCACCGTCGCCGAGGCCAAGCAGCTGGCCTGGCTGGTGGACCGTCCCAACACGCTGATCAAGATCCCGGCGACCGAGGCGGGCATCCCGGCCATCGCCGAGGTCATCGGCCTGGGCATCAGCGTCAACGTCACGCTGATCTTCTCCCTGGAGCGCTACCGCAAGGTCATGGACGCGTTCCTGACCGGCCTGGAGAAGGCCAAGGAGCGGGGCCTGGACCTCTCGCAGATCCACTCGGTGGCGTCCTTCTTCGTCTCCCGCGTCGACACCGAGATCGACAAGCGGATCGACGCGCTGGGCACCGACGAGGCCAAGGCGCTGCGCGGCAAGGCCGCCGTCGCCAACGCGCGCCTCGCCTACCAGGCGTACGAGGAGGTCTTCTCCTCGGACCGCTGGGCCGCGCTGGAGCGGGCGGGCGCCAACAAGCAGCGTCCGCTGTGGGCGTCGACGGGCGTCAAGGACAAGGCGTACAGCGACACCATGTACGTCACCGACCTGGTCGCGCCGAACACGGTCAACACCATGCCGGAGGCCACGCTGCTGGCCACCGAGGACCACGGCGAGATCACCGGCGACACCGTCGCCGGGACGTACGAGCAGGCCCGCGCCGACCTGGACGCGGTCGAGCGGCTCGGCATCAAGTACGACGACGTGGTGCAGCTGCTCGAGGACGAGGGCGTCGAGAAGTTCGAGGCGTCCTGGAACGACCTGCTGGCGTCGACCGAGGCCGAGCTGAAGCGTCTCGCCCCCTCGGAGGGCTGAGACCTTGGCTCCCCTTCCCGGTTCCGGAGCGAACCCGCTCCGTGATCCCGCGGACCGACGGCTCCCGCGCATCGCGGGGCCGTCGGGCCTGGTCATCTTCGGCGTCACGGGCGACCTGTCGCGCAAGAAGCTGATGCCCGCGGTGTACGACCTCGCCAACCGGGGTCTGCTGCCGCCGGGCTTCTCGCTCGTCGGGTTCGCCCGCCGCGAGTGGGCCGACGAGGACTTCGCCCAGGAGGTCCACGACGCCGTCAAGGAGCACGCCCGCACCCCCTTCCGTGAGGAGGTCTGGCAGCAGCTCGTCCAGGGCATGCGCTTCGTCCAGGGCACCTTCGACGACGACTCCGCCTTCGAGCGGCTGCGGGCCACCATCGAGGAGCTGGACAAGGCGCAGGGCACGGGCGGCAACTTCGCCTTCTACCTGTCGGTGCCGCCGCGGTCCTTCCCGGTGGTCATCCAGCAGCTGAAGAAGCACGGCCTCGCCGACCAGACGGGCGGCTCCTGGCGCCGCGCGGTCATCGAGAAGCCGTTCGGGCACGACCTGAAGTCGGCCGAGGAACTCAACGCGATCGTGCACGAGGTCTTCGCCCCCGACCAGGTCTTCCGCATCGACCACTACCTCGGCAAGGAGACGGTCCAGAACATCCTGGCGCTGCGCTTCGCCAACACGATGTTCGAGCCGATCTGGAACCGGTCGTTCGTGGACCACGTGCAGATCACGATGGCCGAGGACATCGGCATCGGCGGCCGGGCCGGCTACTACGACGGCATCGGCGCCGCCCGTGACGTCATCCAGAACCACCTGCTCCAGCTGCTCGCGCTGACCGCGATGGAGGAGCCCGCCTCCTTCGACGCCGACGCGCTGGCCGCGGAGAAGACCAAGGTGCTCGGCGCGGTCAGACTGCCCCGGGACCTGGGCCGGGACACCGTGCGCGGTCAGTACGCGGCCGGCTGGCAGGGCGGCGCCAAGGTGATCGGCTACCTCCAGGAGGAGGGCATCGACGGCGCGTCGAAGACCGACACCTACGCCGCGATCAAGCTGGGCATCGACAACCGCCGCTGGGCGGGCGTCCCCTTCTACCTGCGCACCGGCAAGCGGCTCGGCCGGCGCGTGACGGAGATCGCGGTCGTCTTCCAGCGCGCCCCGCACTCCCCCTTCGACACGACGGCCACCGAGGAGCTGGGCTCCAACGCGATCGTCATCAGGGTCCAGCCCGACGAGGGCGTGACCGTCCGCTTCGGCTCGAAGGTGCCGGGCACGTCGATGGAGATCCGGGACGTGTCGATGGACTTCGCGTACGGCGAGTCCTTCACGGAGTCGAGCCCGGAGGCGTACGAGCGGCTGATCCTGGACGTGCTGCTCGGGGACTCCAACCTGTTCCCGCGCACCGAGGAGGTCGAGCTGTCCTGGAAGATCCTCGACCCGATCGAGGAGTACTGGGACACGCACGGCAGGCCCGCGCAGTACCCGGCCGGGACGTGGGGACCCGTCGAGGCGGACGAGATGCTCGAACGAGACGGACGGAGCTGGCGCCGGCCATGAAGATAGACCTCACCGACACCACGGCCGGCAAGGTCAACAAGGCGCTCGTGCAGGGCCGCCGGGCCATCGGCACGCCGGCCGTCGGCATGGTCCTCACCCTCGTCATCGTCACCGACGAGGAGAACGCCTACGACGCCCTGAAGGCCGCCAACGCCGCCTCGCACGAGCACCCCTCGCGCACCCTGGTCGTCATCAAGCGCGTCTCGCGCACCCCCCGGGACCGCACCCAGTCCCGGCTCGACGCCGAGGTGCGGGTGGGCGCCGACGCGGGCACCGGCGAGACGGTGGTGCTGCGGCTTTACGGCGACGTGGCGGAGCACGCCCAGTCGGTGGTGCTGCCGCTGCTGCTGCCGGACGCCCCCGTGGTCGTCTGGTGGCCGGTGGACGCGCCGCTCGACGCGGCCGGCGACCCGCTGGGCGCGCTGGGCCAGCGCCGGGTCACCGACACGTACGCCTGCGAGCAGCCGGTGTCGGCGCTGGCCGAGCGGGCCGCCGCCTACACGCCGGGCGACACGGACCTGTCGTGGACCCGCATCACGCCCTGGCGCTCGATGCTGGCCGCGGCCCTGGACCAGGTCGCCTGCGAGGTGCGGTCGGTGGACGTGGAGGGCGAGGAGTTCAACCCGAGCTGCGAGCTGCTGGCGATGTGGCTCGCGGACCGGCTGGGCGTCCCCGTCCGGCGCTCGCCGTCGACCGGTCCGGGCCTGACGGCGGTGCGGATGGAGACCGACTGCGGGCCGATCGTGCTGGACCGGGCCGACGGTTCGCTGGCCACGCTGTCGATCGAGGGGCAGCCGGACCGTGCGGTGGCGCTCAAGCGCCGGGACACCGCCGAGCTGCTCGCGGAGGAGCTGCGGCGGCTGGACCCGGACGACACCTACGCGTCGGCGCTGCGCTACGGCGTGGACCGGCTCCAGGCGGCGGACGCCGCGCCCGCCAAAGGGGGCGGCGAGGGCGAGGGGCCGGTCGCGGTCCGCACCCCCGTCGAGGACGCCGCGAAGGCTCCCGCCAAGGACGCGGCGGCGCCGGCGCCGGTGAAGAGGGCGGCGGCGAAGTGAGCACTCCCCAGCTGGTCGTGCACCGCGACAAGGAGCTGATGGCGCAGGCCGCCGCGGCCCGGCTGATCACGAGGATCGTGGACGCGCAGGCCTCGCGCGGCTCCGCGTCGATCGTGCTGACGGGCGGCCGCAACGGCAACGGGCTGCTCGCCGCGCTGGCCGCGGCGCCGGCCCGGGACGCGGTCGACTGGTCGCGCCTGGACCTGTGGTGGGGCGACGAGCGCTTCGTGCCCGAGGGCGACCCCGAGCGCAACGTCACCCAGGCCCGGAAGGCGCTGCTGGACTCGGTGCCGGTGGATCCGGAGCGGGTGCACGCGATGCCCGCGTCGGACGGCCCGCACGGCTCCGACGTGGACGCGGCGGCCGCCGCCTACGCCGAGGAGCTGGCCCGCGCGGCCGGCCCCGGCGACCACGGCGGCGTCCCGGCGTTCGACGTGCTGATGCTGGGCGTCGGCCCGGACACCCACGTGGCCTCGCTCTTCCCGGAGCTGCCGGCCGTACGGGAGACCGAGCGCACGGTCGTCGGCGTTCACGGCGCGCCCAAGCCGCCGCCGACCCGGATCACCCTGACCCTCCCGGCGATCCGGTCGGCCCGGGAGGTCTGGCTGCTGGCGGCCGGCGAGGACAAGGCGACGGCGGCAAGGATCGCCCTGTCCGGCGCGGGCGAGATCCAGGCCCCGGCGTCCGGCGCGAAGGGCCTCTCCCGCACCCTGTGGCTCCTGGACTCCGCGGCAGCGTCCCGGCTGCCGCGGTCGCTGTATCCTCCGGCGACGTCCTGAACAGGAGCGTCGGGCCCCGGGCCCCGCTGCCGCCGCAGCGGGGCCCGACGCGTTCAAGGGGGGCCTACTTGACCGACCCCGCCATCACCCCCTGCACGAAGTGCCGCTGGAAGGCGAAGAAGACCACCACCGGCACCACCAGGGACAGGAACGCGCCCGGGGCGAGGACGTCGATGTTGCTGCCGAACTGGCGGATCTGGGACTGGAGTTCCACGGTCAGCGGCTGGGAGGCGCTGTCGGCGAAGAGGAGGGCCACCAGCATGTCGTTCCACACCCACAGGAACTGGAAGATGGCGAGCGAGGCGATCGCCGGCCGGCCCACGGGCAGGACGAGGCTGACGAAGACGCGCCATTCGCTGCCGCCGTCCATGCGAGCGGCCTCCAGCATCTCCTTGGGCATCTCGGCGAAGTAGTTCCGCAGCAGGAACACCGCGAACGGCAGCCCGTACGCGACGTGGAAGAGGACCACGCCCGGAATCGTGCCGAACAGGCCGAGCTGGCCGAAGAGTTTGGCGACGGGGAGCAGGCCGATCTGGACGGGGACGACCAGCAGGGCCACGACCACGAGGAAGACGGCGTCGCGGCCGGGGAAGTCCAGCCAGGCGAAGGCGTATCCGGCGAGCGCGGCGATGACGACGACCAGGACCGTGGTGGGCACCGAGATCAGGACGGTGTTCCAGAACGCCTGGGTCATGCCGGAGTTCTCCAGCAGGGCCGAGTAGTTGTCGAAGGACAGCTGGCCGGGGCTGGTGAACACGGTCCACCAGCCGCCCTTCGCGGTGTCCTCGGCGGACCGCAGCGACGACAGGAACAGACCGGCCAGCGGTGTCACCCACACCAGGGCGACGACCACGAGGAATGCCTGCACGACCCCGCTGCCCAGGTGGCGCCGGACGGCGTTCATCGCTGACTCCTTTTGAAGCGGCGGACGTTGAACACCATCGCGGGGACGACGAGCAGGAGCAGCAGCACGCCGAGGGCGCTGCCGAGGCCCTGGTTGTTGCCGCCGCCGAACGACACCAGCCACATCTGCGTCGCCAGCACGGTCGCGTCCTCCTGCACGGGTCCGGGCGCGATGATGTAGACGAGGTCGAAGACCTTCATCACGTTGATCACCAGGGTCACGAAGACCACGGTCAGCACGGGCGCCAGCAGCGGGACGGTGATCCGCCGGAAGATCTGCCACTCGTTGGCTCCGTCCATGCGCGCCGCCTCCAGCGCGTCCCGGGGCAGCGTGGACAGCCCGGCGCCGATGAGGACCATGGCGAACCCGGTCCAGATCCACAGGTACGCCCCGATGATCGCGGGCGTGACCAGCGCCGGCCCGAGCCAGGAGACGCCCTCGTAGGGCGGCGCGAAGTTCGCGGCGGGGAGCTTCACGGTGTACGGGCCCGGGTCGAGGCCGGGGAAGCGGAAGGAGCCGTCGGCGGCGGTGGTCGTGGAGGCGACCTTCTTGCCGTCGCGCAGCGCCTCGACCGTCATCTCGGGCAGCCCGCTCTCCTTCGGGTCGACCCTGCCCTGCTCCCCTCCCCCGCCGGGGGTGAAGTCGAGGTAGACGACGCCGCTCAGTTCGTCGGGTCCCGTCTGGCGCCCGGCCGCGGGGAGGGCAGGCCGGGCGCCGTCGGGCAGGTCGGCGGGGAGGACGCCGACCATGCCGAGCGTCAGCGCGTCCCCGGGGGCCGCGCTCGCGCTCGTCCGGTAGGAGCCGTCCGGCTCCTTGGTGAGGCCGTGGCCGTCGCGGGCCCGGGCCGTCGGATAGGTGGAGGTGCCCTCGAAGGCGTCGTGCACGGCGACGACGGCCGCGTTCAGCACGCCCTTGTCGGGGTCCTCGTCGTAGGCGAGGCGGAAGATGATGCCGGCGGCGAGGAAGGACACCGCCATGGGCATGAACAGCAGCAGCTTGAAGGCGGTGGCCCAGCGGACCTTCTCCACCAGCACGGCGAGGATCAGGCCGAGGCCGGTGAGCAGGGTCGGCGCGACGACGACCCAGATCGCGGTGTTGCGGATGGCCTTCACGGTGGCCGGGTCGCGGAACATCTCGGTGTAGTTCTCGCCGCCCACGAACTCGGTGCCGGAGGCGTCGAAGAAGCTGCGGCCGACGGAGTACAGCACCGGGTAGACGACGAGCGCGCCGAGCAGGAGCAGTGCGGGCAGTACGAAGAGCGCGGCGACGATCCGCCCGCGCCGCCGCGGGCGCCGGACGGGACCGGCGCCGGCGGCGGACGGGGGGCTCGCCTCTTTGACGAGCGTGGCGGTCACGGCCGTCAGCCCTTGTAGGCCTTGGCCGCGGCGGCCTCGAGCTTGGCGGCGGTGCCCTCGGGGTCGGACGGGTCGCGCAGGAAGTCCTGGAGCAGCTTCCATTCGCCGGCGCCCTTGGTGCCGCCGAACGCGGCCGGGGCCTGGTCGGACATGTCGAAGCGGACCGAGTCGCCGGCGTTGACGAGCGACTCGGCGGTGGCGCGGGTGACGTCGTCGCCGTAGGCGGCGAGGTCGAGCTTCTTGTTCGGGGACAGGAAGCCGCCGGCCTCCGCCCACACGGCCGCGGCCTCCGGCGTGGCCAGGTACTCCACGAGCGCCTGGCCGGCCTTGCGGTTCTTGCCGTCCTTGAGCACCACGGCCGCGTCGCCGCCGCTGACCACGGGCGCCTCGCCGTCGCCGACGGGCGGGAAGGGGAAGAAGTCGGCGTCCTTGCCGATGGTCCGGCCGAACTGGTCCTTGGCGACGCCGGCGACGAAGTCGCCCTCGTAGACCATGCCGGCCTCGGGCTCGGGTCCGAAGACCTTCTCCACGGAGCCGGGGAAGTCGGTGTTCAGGGCCTCCTGCTGCCCGCCCGAGATCAGCTGCTTGTCCTTGAACAGCTTGCCGAGGGTGGTGAGCGCCTCGACCACGCTGTCGTCGGTCCACTTCAGCTCGTGCGCGGCGAGGGCGTCGTACTTCTCGGGGCCGGCCTGGGACAGGTAGATGTTCTCGAACCAGTCGGTGAGGGTCCAGCCGTCCTGACCGGCGACCGAGAAGGCGGCGAGCCCGGAGTCGGAGATGGTCTGCCCGGCCTCCAGCATCTCGTCGTACGTCTTCGGCGGCTCGACGCCGGCCTGCGCGAGGGCGTCGGGGCTGTACCAGACGGTGGACTTGTGGGCGGCCTTGAAGTAGAGGCCGTACAGGGTGCCGTCGACGCTGCCGTAGTCCTTCCAGACGCCGGCGAAGTTGGCGGCCACGGACTGCTGGGCCGTCTTCGACAGCGGCTCCAGCCAGCCGCTCTTGGCGAACTGCTGGAGGACGCCGACCTGCGGGACCATCACGACGTCGGGGGCGTTGCCGCCCTCGATCTTGCTGCCGACGACGGTGGAGACGTTGTCGCCGGTGGAGACGAACTGCGTCTTGGCGCCGGTCTTCTCGGTGAAGGCGTCCAGCACCTTCTGGAAGTTCTTCTGCTCGGTGCCGGACCACACGCCGGCGACGGTGACCGTCTGGCCGCTGAACGCCTGGTCGCCGCCGCCGGCGGAGACGGGCTCGCTGTCGCCGCAGGCGGTCGCGCCGAGCGCGAGGACGAGGGCGGTGCAGCCGGCGAGCAGGGTGGTACGTCGTCGCATCATCGTCGATGTCCCTTCGGAGGTGGGGCGGTTCGGGTCTGGTGGGGCCGGGCGGCTCACAGGTCGGTGATCCACCAGGCGGCCGTGGAGCCGGGGAGCACGCCGGGCGGGCAGGGGGCGCTGGCGAGCAGCGGGGTGCCGGGGACCGGGGCGGGGGTGGGGGCGGTGCCGAAGTTGACGGCGCAGACCAGGCCGTCGCCGCGGGTGAAGGCGAGCACGCCGGGCGGGGTGTCCATCCAGCGCAGCGTTCCGTCGCCCAACTGCGGGAGCTGGGCACGCAGTTGCAGGCCGTCGCGGTAGAGGTGCCAGAAGGAGCGGGTGTCGGCGAGGGCGCGTTCGGTGACGTACTCGGCGAAGTACGAGGGCTGCGGCAGCCACGGCTTGGCGCTGTCGGTTCCGGAGGTGAAGCCGAACGGGGAGGCCTGTCCCGACCAGGGCAGCGGGACCCGGCAGCCGTCGCGGATGCGGGCGCGGCTGCCGGTGCGGCGGTAGATCGGGTCGGTGAGGACGTCGTCGGGCAGGTCGACGACCTCGGGCAGGCCCAGTTCCTCGCCCTGGTAGATGTACGCCGAGCCGGGCAGCGCCAGCATCAGCAGGGCGGCGGCGCGGGCACGGGCGGCGCCGAGGCCGCTGCCGTGCGGGGCGGGTTCGCCGTAGCGGGTGACGGTGCGGACCTGGTCGTGGTTGTTGAGCACCCAGGTGACCGTGGAGCCGGTGCCCGCGATGTCCTGCATGGCCTCGGAGATGACCTTGCGGAAGGCGTCGGGGTCCCAGGGGGCGCCGAGCAGGTCGAAGAAGAAGGCCTGGTGGAGTTCGTCGGGGCGGACGTAGTGGGCGTGTTCGCGGGCGGTGGGCACGGACACCTCGCCGACGAGGAGGCGTTCGCGGCCGTCGCGCGCCGTGTACTCCTCGCACACCGCCCGCCAGTGCCGCCACACGTCGTGCACCTCGGGCCGGTTCCAGGCGAGCGGGTTGACCGAGTCGCGGGTGCGGGCGTCGGCCTCCGGGTCGGGCGAGTCGGGCAGCTGAGGGTGCTTGAAGAGGCCGGCGGCGACGTCGATGCGGAAGCCGTCGACGCCCCGGTCGAGCCAGAACCGCAGGACGCGGTCGAACTCGGCGGCGACCTGCGGCTCGCGCCAGTTCCAGTCGGGCTGTTCGGGCGTGAACATGTGCAGGTACCACTGGCCGGGGCGGCCGTCCGGCTCGGTGATCCGGGTCCAGGCGGGGCCGCCGAACATGGCGTGCCAGTTGTTGGGCGGCTCGTCGCCGCCGGGGCCGCGTCCGTCGGCGAAGTGGAAGCGGGCACGGGCCGGGCTGCCGGGCGGCGAGGCCAGCGCCTCGCGGAACCAGGGATGCTCGCTGGAGCAGTGGTTGGGGACGATGTCGAGCAGCACCTTCACGCCGAGCCGCCGGGCGGCGGTGACCAGCCGGTCGAACTCGTCGAGGTCGCCGAAGAGCGGGTCCACGTCGCAGTAGTCGGCCACGTCGTAGCCGTGGTCGTGCTGCGGGGACGGATAGAAGGGGCTCAGCCAGATGCCGTCCACCCCGAGCTTCTTGAGGTACGGCAGCCCGGCCCGGACGCCGGCGAGATCGCCGACCCCGTCCCCGGTGCTGTCCAGGAAGCTGCGGACGTACACCTGGTAGATCACCGCGTCCCGCCACCAGTGGTGCTGCTTGCTCGACATGCATGCATGTTAGGTAGCGACGCTGGGAGGGTGTCAACGAAGTGAACAGAACATCCCGGCCAGTTGACCGAATAAAGCGGGCATTATCCGGACACGCCGAGGGCAGTTGGAATATCGCCGTTACCTAACGAGTAACTATCCGCTGCTGTCAGCGGGAGACGGCCGCCAGCTCACGCGCCAGCCGGCGCACCGCGTCCTCGGGCGTCTGGCGCCCGTTCATCGCGTCGTGCACGACCGCCTGCACGGCCAGGCTCACCTGGTCGTAGCGCGGGCTCTTGGGCCGCGGCGCGGCGGCGAGCACGCTCGCCCGCAGGGTCGGCAGGTAGGGGAACGACCGGATCAGCGCCGGGTCCTCGTACAGCTCGGCGCGCACCGGCGGCAGCGCGCCGCGCGTGAGGACCTGCCGCTGGACCCGTTCCCCGGTGAGGTACGCGATCAGCCGCGCGGCCGAGTCGGGGTGCCGGGCATGGGTGCTGACGGCCAGGTTGGAGCCGCCGAGGACACTCGTCCCCGGCCCGTCCGGACCGGGCAGCGGCACGGCGCCGACCTTCCCGGCGACCCGGGAGCCCTCGGCGGACGCGGCGACGTACGCGTAGGGCCAGTTGCGCAGGAAGAGGAGCCGGCCGTCCTGGAAGGCCTGCTTGGACTCCTCCTCCTTGTACGTCAGCGCCTCCTCGGGGATCCATCCCTCGCGCACGCCCCGGGCGAGGAAGCCGACGCCCTCGCGGGCCGCCGCGGAGTCCACGGTGACCCGCGCGCCCTCGTCGCCGAGGATCGTCCCGCCCGCGGAGTACACGGCCTCCGCCACGTTGACGGTGAGGCCCTCGTAGGGCAGGAACTGGCCCGCGTAACCGTCGAGTCCGTGCCGCGGCGCGAGGGTGCGCGCGTACCGCTCGAGCTCGGCCCAGGTGCGCGGCGGCGGAACGCCCTCCGCTTCGAGGACGTCCTTGCGGTAGAGCAGCAGCCCGGCGTTGGTGACGTACGGGACGGCGTACAGCCGGCCGTCGTAGGTCGCGGTGTCCACGACCGGCGGCAGGAACGTCCGCAGCGGGAAGCGGTCGGGCGGCAGCGGGCGGATCCAGCCGGCTGCGGCGAACTCCGAGGTCCAGTTGACGTCGATGTTGAGCACGTCGAACCGGCTGCGGTCGCCGGAGCGCAGGTCGGTCGCCATCTGCGCGCGGGTCTCGTCGGCGGAGTCGGGCAGCTCGACCAGGGTGACCCGCTCGCCCGGGTGGGTGCGGTTCCAGCCCTCCAGCAGGGGGCCGAGATAACCGGTGAGGTCCCCGGCGGTGGCCAGGGTGAGCGGGCCGCGCCCGCCGTCCGCCGCGTCCTGGGCCCGCGCCCCGGAGGCGGCGTAGCCGGTCAGGACCACGAGGAGGACGAGGAGGCCCCTACCGGCGGCACGCATCCACCGCATAGGTTCCTCCCTGTACCACCGGCGCCGGGCCCCGTCGCCCGGCGTCAGAGGCATGTATACCTGTTAGGCAATGGGCGATACTAGGGCCTTGGCACACCTCACGCGGCGGACAGGAGGACTGCACGAGTGCGCCTCCCCCTCCTGGCACTCCTCGCACGCGGCCCGGCCCACGGCTACGAACTGAAGCAGGACCTTGAGCAACTGCTGGGCTCCGCGTACCCTCAGCCGAACGTCGGCCAGATCTACGTCACCCTCGGCCGCCTCGAGAAGTCCGGACTGATCGAGGGCGAGGACGTCGAGCAGTCGAGCCGGCCCAACAAGAAGGTCTACCACCTCACCGACGCCGGGCGGGAGGAACTGCGCGCCTGGTACGCGGAGCCCTCGGACGAGCCCCGGGTGCGGGACGAGTTCTTCATGAAGCTGGCGCTCGCCCCGCAGACCGGTCTCGCCGACCAGATCGCCCTGATCAACAAGCAGCGGCGCCAGTACCTCAACACCATGCGCAGTCTCTCCAAGCTCGCCGCCGCCGAGGACCGCGACAACCGCATCGCGCATCTTCTGATCGAGGGCGCGATGCTGCATCTGCAGGCCGACCTCGACTGGCTGGAGCGGTGCCAGGAAGAGCTGGAGGAGCTGGAGTGAGCGAGGGTTCCGCTCCCGCGCCGCGCGCCGGGACGCCCGTGGTCCGCGCCGGAGCGCCCGAGGCGCGCGCCGGGACGCCGGCGGCGCATGCCGAGGCGCCCGTGCTGCGCGCCGAAGGGCTGGCCAAGACGCACCACGGGGAGGGCGCCCCGGCGCACGCCGTGCGCGGCGTCGACCTGAGCGTGCGCCGCGGCGAGTTCGTGGCGATCACCGGCCCGTCCGGCGCCGGCAAGTCGACGCTGCTGCATCTGCTCGGCGGCCTGCAGCGGCCGGACGCCGGCAGCATCTGGCTGGACGGCGAGTGCACCGACTCCTACGGCGAGGCCCGCTGGGCGGTGGAGCGCAGGAAGCGCATCGGCATCGTCTTCCAGTTCTTCAACCTGGTGTCGAACCTGTCCGTCGCCGACAACGTCGAACTGCCCGCGCTGCTCGCGGGCGCCTCCCCGAAGCGGGCACGCGCCGAGCGGGAACGGCTGCTGGCCGAGCTGGGCCTCGCGGGCAAGGGGCGCAGCATGCCGGGCGAGCTGTCCGGCGGCGAGCAGCAGCGGGTGGCGCTGGCCCGGGCGCTGGTCAACCATCCGCCGCTGCTGCTCGCCGACGAACCCGCGGGCAGCCTGGACAGCCGGGGCACCCGCGAGGTGATGCGGCTGCTGTCCCGTTTCCACCAGCGCGGGCAGACCATCCTGCTCGTCACGCACGACGCCCGGCTGGCCAGTGCGGCGGACCGGGTGATCAGCTTCTTCGACGGGCGGATCGTGGACGACGCCGAGCTGGACGCCGCCCCGCCGCCGCGCCGCCGCGGCATATCCGGGGTGCTGGAGCTCAAGGACTGAGATGCGCGAGAAGGACTGACATGCGCGAGTACGACGTCCGCGGCCGGGAGGGCTGACCGTGCGAGCCACCCTGCGCTGGGCGCACTCCGATCTGCGCGCGCACCGCGGCGAGGCGCTGTTCCTGGTGCTCGCCACCGCGGGCATCGTCGCCTCCCTGCTGCTGGCCGCCGCGCTCTTCGGCTATGCCACCAACCCCTGGCAGCGGGTCTTCAGCCAGTCCCGCGGCGCCCATGTCTGGCTGCACACCGACGCCGCCGCCGACACCGGGAAGCTGGCCTCGCTGGACGGCGTGGAGTCCGTCGCCGGGCCCTACCCGACCGCCTCCGCCACCGTCGCCGCCCGGGGCACCCGCGCCTCCGTGCAGCTGCGGGGCACCGCCGACCGGCCGGACGCCGTCCGCCCGCCGCTCGTGGCCGGCGACTGGCTCGACCCGGCCCGGCCCGACGGGGTGGTCCTGGAGAGCCGTCTCGCCCGCGCCCTGCTCGCCGAGCCCGGCGACACCCTCGCGCTGACCGCCGAGGGCCGCCGGCTGACCGTGCTGGGCATCGCCGACAGCGCCGAGCCGGGGTACCGGCCGGGCGAGCGGCCGGGTCTGGTGTGGGCGCCGCCGGCCGCCGTGGGCGACCCGGACGGGCAGGTGGTCGGACTGCGGCTGACGGATCCGCAGGACACGGACTACGCCGTCCAGCGGGCGGTGACCGTGCTGGGCGCCGGGGCGATCGGCGAGGTCTCCACCTGGCGGCAGGCGCGGGCCGAGGCGCAGGGCGACGACCGGCTGCTCGGCCAGGTGCTCGGGCTGTTCGGGCTCGGGGCGCTGGTCGCCGCCGGGTTCGCCGTGCACGGGGCGATCGGCACCCGTATCCGCGGTCATCTGCGGGACATCTCCGTGCTGAAGGCGATCGGCTTCACGCCGGCCCAGGTCGTCCGGGTCTTCCTGCTCCAGCACCTGGCCTACGCGCTGCTGGGCGCGGTGGCCGCGGCGGCGCTGACCGAGGCGCTGGGGAGCCGGGTGCCGGGGCGGCTCGGGGACGCGGTCGGGGTGTGGCAGGGCCTGCCGGGACACACCCTGGCGCTGTCCGGGGTGCCGGTGGCCGCGGTGCTGTTCATCGGCGCGACGACGGGGCTGGCGGCGTGGCGGGCGGGGCGGGTGCCGCCGGTGCCGGTGCCGCGGCCGGCGGCGCCGCTGGGCGGGCGGCTGTCCGGGGTGGCCCGGCGGGCGCTCGGGGTGCGGGTGCCGCCCGCGCTGGTGCTGGGCCTGCACCGGGCCTTCGCCCGGCGTCCGCGATCCCTGGCGGCGGTGGCCCGGCTGGGGCTGCCGCTGCTGCTGATCGTGGTGGCGATGAGCGCGTGGACCACGCTGGACCGGGTGCACCACAGCCCCGAGCGGATCGGCCTGCCGGCCGCGCTCACCGTCCGCGCCGACGCCGGCCTCGGCGACCGGGACGCCCGCGCCCTGCTGGCCCGCGACCCGGGGGTCGCCGCCGCCTACCCGGGCGTGGAGGTGGCGGCGCTGGTGCCGGGCCAGACGGCGACCATCGCCCTGCGGGGCCTCGGCACCCACCGTGAGCCCTACCCTTACGCCCTCGCCGAGGGCCGCCCGGCCCACGGCCCGGACGAGGCGGTGGCCGGGCAGGGCCTGCTGGACCTCCTGGACGTGCGGGTGGGCGACTGGGTGCGGATGACCGTCGGCGACCAGCCGCAGATCCTGCACATCGTCGGCCGCAGCATCGAGCCGGAGAACGCCGGCCGGGTCATCTCGACCTCGCTGGACACCCTGCGCGCCAACGACCCGGGCCTGCGCCCGACCCTGTACCAGCTGCGCCTGAAGCCGGACGCCTCCCCCGAGGAGGTCACCGCCCGCCTGACCGGTGCGGGCGAGGGCCGGCTGGACGTGCACGCCGTGACCAACCCGGCGGACGGCCTGTCCCCGCTGCGCGGGGTGGTGCTGGGGCTGATCGCCGTGCTGGCCCTGATCGGGCTGATCGAGTTGCTCACCGCGATCAGCGGCACGGTCCGCGAGGGCGAACGGGACCTGCTGGCGCTGAAGGCCATCGGTCTGTCACCGCGCCAGATCACCGCGATCACGGTCACGGCCACCGCCTGCACGACCCTGACCGCCGTCGCCCTCGCCACGGCCCTGGGCCTGCCGCTCGCCCGCTGGCTGATCGACGCCCAGGGCAGATCGAGCGGCATCGGCGCGGGCATCGCCCAACTCCCCTCCCCCGCGCTCCTGTTGGCCCTGGCGGCGGCGGCCGTGGCGGGAGCGGCGGCCCTGGCGGCGGTCCCGGCGACCCGGGCGGCCCAGCGCCGCCTGGCGGACACCCTCAGCGCGGTGGCCTGACGGGGAGACGACGTGCGCCCCGGCGGCGTGGAGCACGCCGCCGGGGCGGAAGGTCAGCCGCGTCCCCGAAGCTCCCGGTACTTCGCCACCAGCGCCTTGGTGGAGGCGTCCAGGCCCGGGACGTCCGTGCCCTCCGTCAGGGCGGGCTCGACGCGCTTGGCGAGGACCTTGCCCAGCTCCACGCCCCACTGGTCGAAGGAGTCGATGTTCCACACCGCGCCCTGCACGAACACCTTGTGCTCGTACAGCGCGACCAGCTGGCCGAGCACCGACGGCGTCAGCTCGCGCGCCAGGATCGTCGTCGTCGGGTGGTCGCCCTTGAACGTCTTGTGCGCGACCAGTTCCTCCGGGACCCCCTCGGCCCGCACCTCGTCCGGCGTCTTGCCGAAGGCCAGCGCCTGCGTCTGGGCGAAGAAGTTGGCCATCAGCAGGTCGTGCTGGGCCTTCAGCTCCTCGCTCAGCTCGGCGACCGGCTCGGCGAAGCCGATGAAGTCGGCCGGGATCAGCTTGGTGCCCTGGTGGATCAACTGGTAATAGGCGTGCTGCCCGTTGGTGCCGGGCGTGCCCCACACCACGGGCCCGGTCTCCCACTCGACCTCGCGCCCGTCCCGGTCCACGTACTTGCCGTTGGACTCCATGTCGAGCTGCTGGAGGTACGCCGTGAACCTGGACAGGTAGTGGCTGTACGGCAGTACGGCGTGCGACTGGGCGTCGTGGAAGTTGCCGTACCAGATGCCCAGCAGGCCCAGCAGCAGCGGCACGTTGGACTCGGCGGGCGCGGTGCGGAAGTGCTCGTCGACCAGGTGGAAGCCGTCGAGCATCTCGCGGAACCGGTCGGGGCCGATGGCGATCATCAGGGACAGGCCGATGGCGGAGTCGTACGAGTAGCGCCCGCCGACCCAGTCCCAGAACTCGAACATGTTCTCGACGTCGATGCCGAACTCGGCGACCTTCTCCGCGTTCGTCGACAGGGCGACGAAGTGCTTGGCCACCGCCGCGTCGTCGCCCAGCGCGTCCAGCAGCCACTTGCGCGCCGACGTGGCGTTGGTGACCGTCTCGATGGTGGTGAAGGTCTTGGACGCGATGATGAACAGCGTTTCCGCCGGCTCCAGGTCCCGCACCGCCTCGTGCAGGTCGGCGCCGTCGACGTTGGAGACGAAACGAAGCGTCAAGTCCCGTGCGCTGTAGGGCCGCAGCACCTCGTACGCCATCGCCGGGCCCAGGTCGGAGCCGCCGATGCCGACGTTGACGACGTTGCGGATCGGCCTGCCGGTGTGGCCGGTCCACTCGCCGGAGCGCACCCGCTCCGCGAAGCCGGCCATCTTGTCGAGGACCGCGTGCACCTTCGGCACGACGTTCTCGCCGTCGACCTCGATCACCGCGTCGCGCGGGGCGCGCAGTGCGGTGTGCAGGACGGCGCGGTCCTCGGTGGTGTTGATCTTCTCGCCGCGGAACATGGCGTCCCGCAGGCCGAACACGTCGGTCGCGGCGGCCAGCTCGCGCAGCAGCCGCAGCGTCTCGTCGGTGACCAGGTGCTTGGAGTAGTCGACGTACAGGTCCCCGACCTGCACGGTGTAGCCGCTGCCGCGCCCGGGATCGGCGTCGAACAGCTCCCGAAGCCGCACCTCGCCCAGCTCCTCACGGTGCTTGGCCAGCGCGGACCACTCGGGCATCTGGTTGAGCCTGATACGGCCGTCTGCGTTCATCTGGGACTCCAGCCTTCTTCCTGCCTGTGCACCCTGGTGCGTAGCTGCCCCGCTGCCGGACCCAACCTAATGGATCAAAGTGAAGCCGGCCCGCTGCGGTCCAGGTGCCAGACAGGTCCGGCCGGGCGCCCACGGGCGTCCGGCCGGATGTCGACTGTCAGATCTCGCCCCGCAGTTTGGCGAGCGCCTCGGCGAGGATCGCCTCGCCGTCCGCGTCGCTGCGCCGCTCCCGGACGTACGCCAGGTGCGTCTTGTAGGGCTCGGTGCGCGGCGGGGCCGGTGGGTTGTCCTGGTCCTGGCCGGCCGGGAAGCCGCAGCGCGGGCAGTCCCAGGTGTCGGGAACCTGCGCGTCGCTGGCGAAGCTCGGCTGGGTCTCGTGTCCGTTGGAGCACCAGAAGGAGATGCGCAGACGCGGCGCGGACTCGCCGCGCTCGGCCTCGCCCATCGGCCCCGCCCCGACCCGGCTTCCTCGGATCGCGTTGCCACTTGCCACGGTCGTAACTCCCTGCGTGATGGTGCCGCAAAGCGACTCGGCGTTTCGCTTCGCTGCGAGCGCCTCAGTCTACGTAAGGCCCAACGCGCGTCCAGTGATTGGAGTGACAAGCCCCCCATCAAGACGCAAGCCCCATGATAGGCCGCGCTCAGCTGCGCGTACCCATCATGGGGCCTTACGTGCGGAAGTGCGTGGTGCGGTGCGGCTGCGATCCGATCAGCTGTCGATCTTCATCAGGATGCCCAGCACGACAATGCACGCGAACCACAGCAGACCGACCACCACGGTGATGCGGTCGAGGTTGCGCTCGGCGACGGAGGAGCCGCCGACGGACGTCTGCATACCGCCACCGAACATGTCGGAGAGGCCGCCGCCCTTTCCCTTGTGCATCAGCACCAGCAGCATCAGCAGCAGGCTGAAGACGATCAGGGCGATCGAGAACCCCAAAACCACGGCTGGACCAACTTCCTCGGATACGGATGGACGACGGGGGCACGACGGCCTGAAGCCACCGCGCCCCCGCAAGGGTACGACGTATCGTCGTCAGCGCATACTCACTGGTCGCGGAAGCGCACGATCCTGACGAACTCGTCCGCGTCCAGCGAGGCGCCGCCCACCAGGGCGCCGTCGATGTCGGCCTGCGCCATGATCTCTGCGACGTTGCCGGCCTTGACGGAGCCGCCGTACTGGACGCGGACCTTGTCGGCCACGTCCTGGGAGTACAGCTCGGCGACCTTCGCGCGGATCGCGGCGCAGACCTCCTGGGCGTCCTCGGCGCCGCAGACCTTGCCGGTGCCGATGGCCCAGACGGGCTCGTAGGCGATCACGATGCTCTCGGCCTGCTCGGCCGGCAGGCCCTTGAGGCCGCCCTCGACCTGGGCGAGCGTGTGGGAGACGTGGTTGCCCGCCTCGCGGACCTCCAGCTCCTCGCCGACGCACATGATCGGGGTCAGTCCGTGCTTGTAGGCGGCCTTGACCTTGGCGTTCACCAGCTCGTCGGTCTCGCCGTGGTACTGGCGGCGCTCGGAGTGGCCGATCGCCACGAACGTGCACTTCAGCTTGGCCAGCATGGCGCCGGAGATCTCGCCGGTGTAGGCGCCGGAGTCGTGCGCGGAGATGTCCTGGGCGCCGTACTTGATCTTCAGCTTGTCGCCGTCGACCAGGGTCTGCACGGAGCGCAGGTCGGTGAAGGGCGGCAGGACGGCGACCTCGACGGCCTCGTAGTCCTTGTCGGCCAGGGCGAAGGCGAGCTTCTGGACGTGGGCGATGGCCTCGAGGTGGTTGAGGTTCATCTTCCAGTTGCCCGCCATCAGCGGCGTGCGAGTGGTCATGCGGGGTCAGTCCTCCAGTGCGGCGAGGCCGGGGAGCGTCTTGCCCTCGAGGTATTCGAGGGAGGCGCCGCCACCGGTCGAGATGTGGCCGAATGCGTTCTCGTCGAAGCCCAGGGTGCGCACGGCGGCGGCGGAGTCGCCGCCGCCGACCACGGTGAAGCCCGGGGCGTCGATGAGGGCCTGGGCGACCGCCTTGGTGCCCTCGGCGTAGTCGGGGTGCTCGAAGACGCCCATGGGGCCGTTCCAGAAGACGGTGGCGGCGTCGGCGAGCTTCGAGGCGTACAGCTTGCGGGTCTCGGGACCGATGTCCAGGCCCAGCTTGTCGGCGGGCATGGCGTCCGCGGCGACGGTGGCCGGGTTGCCGGGGGCCTTGGTCTTCAGGTCCGGGAAGGCGGCGTCGACCACGACGTCGACCGGCAGCACCAGCTCGACGCCGTTCTTCTCGGCGCGCTCCATGTACTCCTTGACGGCCGGGAGCTGGTCCTCCTGGAGGAGGGAGACGCCGACCTCGTGGCCCTTGGCCTTGAGGAAGGTGAACACCATGCCGCCGCCGATCAGCAGCCGGTCGGCCTTGCCGAGGAGCTGGTCGATCACGGCGAGCTTGTCGGAGACCTTGGAGCCGCCGAGCACGACGACGTACGGGCGCCGCACGTCGTCGGTGAGCTTCTTCAGGACGCCGACCTCGGTGGCGATGAGGAAGCCGGCGTAGTGCGGCAGCCGGGCCGGCAGGTCGTAGACGGAGGCGTGCTTGCGGTGCACGGCGCCGAAGCCGTCGCCCACGTACACGTCCGCGAGGGCGGCCAGCTGCTCGGCGAAGGCGGCGCGCTCGGCGTCGTCCTTGGCCGTCTCGCCCGCGTTGAAGCGCAGGTTCTCCACGACCGCGACGCCGCCGTCGGCGAGGCCGGCGACCGTGGACGTGGCGGAGTCGCCGACGGTGTCCGTCGCGAACGCCACGTCGGCGCCGAGGAGTTCGCCGAGCCGAGCGGCGGCCGGGGCGAGCGAGAAGGCGGGGTCCGGGGCGCCCTTGGGGCGGCCCAGGTGAGAGGCGACGACCACGCGGGCGCCCGCCTCGGCGAGGGCCTTGACGGTGGGCACCACGGCGCGGATGCGTCCGTCGTCGGTGATGACGGAGCCGTCCAGCGGCACGTTGAGGTCGGCGCGGACGAAGACCCGCCGGCCGGCGACGCCTTCGGCGAGCAGTTCGTCGATGGTCTTCATGAGGGGACTCCTGTGTGGCTCGTGATCGCTCGTGATCGGAAGTGATGGATCCGTTGCGGGCCGATCCGTACGCGAGTCAGGGCTCGGACGGCGCGCGCCGCGCCGCCCGAGCCCTGCTCTCACACCGAAGTGCCCGCTTCAGCCGATCAGAGCTGGTTGCCGACGAATTCCGTCAGGTCGACAAGGCGGTTGGAGTAGCCCCACTCGTTGTCGTACCAGCCGATGACCTTCACGTTCTTGCCCTCCTGGACCATGGTCAGGGAGGAGTCGAAGGTGCAGGACGCCGGGGCGTTGACGATGTCGGAGGAGACGATCGGGTCCTCGGTGTACTCGAGGATGCCCTTCAGCTCGCCCTCGGCGGCCTTCTGGAAGGCGGCGTTGACCTCTTCCTTGGTGACCTCGCGGCCGAGTTCCAGGACCAGGTCGGTGACCGAGCCGGTGGGGACCGGGACGCGCATCGCGATGCCGTCGAGCTTGCCCTTGAGCTGCGGCAGGACCAGCGCGGTCGCCTTGGCGGCGCCCGTGGTGGTCGGGATGATGTTCTCGGCGGCGGCGCGGGCGCGGCGCAGGTCCTTGTGCGGGAAGTCCAGGATGCGCTGGTCGTTGGTGTACGCGTGCACCGTGGTCATCAGGCCCCGGACGATGCCGAAGTTCTCGTCCAGGATCTTCGCCATCGGCGCCACGCAGTTGGTGGTGCAGGAGGCGTTGGAGATGACGTGGTGGTTCGCCGGGTCGTACTTGTCCTGGTTGACGCCCATCACGATGGTGATGTCCTCGTCGGAGGCCGGAGCCGAGATGAGGACCTTCTTGGCGCCGCCGGCCAGGTGCTTCTCGGCGTCCGCCTTCTTCGTGAAGATGCCGGTCGACTCGATGACGATGTCGACGCCCAGCTCGCCCCACGGGATGTCGGCGGGGTTGCGCTCGGAGAGGACCTTGATGGTGTGGCCGTCGACGGTGATCGTGTCGGCGGTGTGCGACACCTCGGCCTTGAGGCGGCCCAGGATGGTGTCGTACTTGAGCAGGTGCGCGGTGGTCGCGGTGTCACCCAGGTCGTTGACAGCCACGATCTCGATGTCTGCACCCTGCTCCAGCAGCGCGCGGAAGTAGTTACGACCGATGCGGCCAAAGCCGTTGATGCCTACGCGGATCGTCACGAACCGATCTCCTCGTTGGTACGCCGGTTGTGAGACCGGCGAGCTGTATGGGATGTCCCCGACCGCCTACGACCCTACCTCCCTGAGGGCCCCGGGGTGACATCGAGACGCCCATACAAGGCGGGGTGGCCCGTACCCGCGAGTAGGGGTACGGGCCACCCGCCCGGATCAGCTCTCAAGTGCCGTGAGAGCCCTTCGGATGAGCGCTTCACGGCTCGTCTCGGAGGCCACGTGCTCCAGGCCGAAGCCCAGCAGCACGGTGTCGTCCGTGGCGACCGCCCCGTAGGTCCGGAACAGCTCGCCGGCCAGGCCCCAGTCCTTGATGACCGCGGGGCTGCCCGCGGGCGGACCGGGCGTGCTCCACGCGCCGAGAGACGTCTCGAAACCGTCGGCCGGGCCCGCCGCGCCGCCGATGACGACGGTGGCGTTGTCGGCCAGGACGCCGTGGCCGCCGGAGCCGGGGTCGGTGATGTAGCTCAGCGCGACCTCGACCGTCTTCCCGGCGTACGCCGACAGGTCGAACTCGACCTGCTGCCAGCCGTCCGAGGCCCCGGTGAAGCTGTTCCACGCCCCGCTCGTGCCGGTCGGCGTGCAGCCGGCGTCGCCCGGGGTGAGGTAGCGCTTCAGCGCGGGGTGCGCCTGGATGAAGTAGCCGGCCTCGCACTCGGCCGGTACGGCGGTGCCGGTCGCGCCGCCCGCCTCCGGGAGCGTGGTCCAGTCGTCCGCGCCCGCGGTGTGCGCCTCCAGTACGGCGTGGTCGTAGCCCTCCTCGGTGTCCCACAGCAGCCGGGTGCGCAGGGTGGGCCGGTCGGCCGCGCTCACGCCGGTGAGGTCGATGGTGCGGGTCAGCCGGTTCCAGGCGTAGTCGGAGTGCGTGACCGCCGCCATGGATTCGCCCTCGTAGGGGCCGTACGGGTTCACCGTGCCCGGGTACCGGCCCGCGCCCGCGCTCTCGAACTGCGGGAACGTCTCCACCGGCAGGGTGTCGGAGGTGACGCCGAAGGACCCGGCCGTGTTCAGCGGGTTGCCGGGCGCGTCGCCGAGCGGCGCGACGACGCCGTCCAGCGCCCCGACGCCGTCGAAGCCGGTGACGCCCGGGAGGGACGTGCGGCTGTGGGCGCCCAGGTAGTACTGGCTGAAGTCGTTCGACAGGGTGCCGTCGCCGAGGTCGACCGAGCCGCCGGCCGTCTCGCCCGCCTCGATCAGCTTGCCGCCCTCGTTCAGGTAGGCGCGCAGCTCCATCTGAGTGGCGTTGCCGGGGCGCACGGCGCCCGTGTAGTGGACGACCGTGCCGAAGTGCTTCAGGACGCCGAGCGCGTCGGGCGCGCCCTTCTCGGCGACGTCCCACACCAGCGCCCGGTGACCGTTCGCGCGCAGCGCGTCGACGTAGGTCTGCGCGTGGGTCGCGCTCTGGCCCTCCTCGGCGACGACGAGCACGTCGGCGCGCCGCCGCTCGGCCACCGTGTAGGTGAAGCTCTCGCTGCGGGTGGGCCTGCCCTCGCGGGTCTCGCCGCTGAACCACACCTCGACCTCGTCGCCGGGCGAGCCGTCGAGGACCTTGGCACGGTACTCGTCGAAGTACAGGTTGTCCTCGCCGCCGAAGGTCTCGCCGCCGCGCCAGGGCCGCAGGGCCACGTCGTGGACGCGCCCGCCGTTGACGCGGTACTTCAGCTCCTTGTCGCGCACCGACTTGCGCACGACGACGGAGACCTCCTGGTCGGCGCCGCGCGAGTAGGAGGTGGTGAAGGGCGCCGGGGTGAAGTCGGGGGCCTCCACGCCGACCGAGGACTTGGGCCGGTCGGGCCGGGCCGCCGACTCGGCGACGGACAGCGCGAACGGGACGTTCTTCTCGAACTCGTCCTGGATCAGCTTCTCGTCGTCCGGGAAGTTGAAGCCGGAGGCGCAGTCCGCGGCGTTCCAGGGGTCGTCCGGGTAGAGGTTGGAGATCGTCTGGCAGGTCGACATCTCGGGCGTGAACATCGCCGTGCCGTTGACGTTGGCCGCGTGGCCGTCCGCCTCGCCGTTGGTGGTGTACAGCTCGGAGGAGAGCTGCGGGAGGTAGCCGGGGATGGCGGAGTTGCCGGGGGTGCCGGCGAGGGACTTGTAGAGCACGTCGTCCGGGGTGTGCGTCGCGACCTGCCAGCCGACGCCGTACAGCAGCAGCTCGGCGGCGGAGTGGTAGTTGATGCCGAGTTCGAAGCCGATGCGCTTCTGGAGGGCGTCCAGGGCCTTGGTCTCGGGCTCGGAGTTCGGGCCGGGGCCGCGGTAGGTCTGGTTGGTGGGATACGGGGAGGAGCCCTCGTCGTCGTAGCCCCACTTGTAGGCGAAGTTGCGGTTGAGGTCGACGCCGTCCCCGATGGTGTACGCGCCGTCGCCGTTGTTGTCGCGCATGTTCTTGCGCCACAGCCGGTCGCCGTCGGCGGCGTGCGTGAAGTCGTAGCCGTCGGGGTTGGCGGAGATGACGAACCACAGCTCGGTGGTGTCCACGATCCGCTTGATGCGCCGGTCGGTCCGGTAGTTGTCCAGGTAGTGGTGCATCAGCCGGCGGGTCATCTCCGGCGTGATCCACTCGCGCGCGTGCTGGTTGGACAGGTACAGCACCGAGGGCCTGGCGCCGTCCTTGGTCTTCCTGGCGTTCTTGGTGAGCTTGACGGCCAGGATGTCCTGCCCCCGGACGGTCTTGCCGATGGAGACGACCTTGGTGAGGGACGGATGCTCCTGCCCCGTCCGCAGGATCTCCTCCTTGAGGTTGCCGGGCCCGCTGTACGGCCGGAAGACCCCGTCCGCCGCGGCCTCGACGCGGGCCTCGGCGCGCGCGGAGAGGGTGTGCTCGGCGAGCTCGACGCCCTGCTCGCGCAGTTGCTCGGCCTGCTTGTCGGTGAGGAAGGCCTCGACGGTGGCGGTGCCCTTCTCGGGGACGCGCTCGCTGAGTTCGTGGCCGTCCTGTCCGGCGGCGAGCAGCAGGGGCACCTGCCGCTTCGTCACCTCGGCGCGGAAGACCTTGACTTCCTCGGCCTCGGCCTCGGCCGGGTTCGAGGGCTGTGCCTGGGCGATGGGTGCGGTGCCCGCTCCTGCGAGGAGGAGCGCGCCGACAGCGAGGATCAATCCCGCTCTGTGTCTCATGTACCCCCCTGGTACTGGTTCGCCACAGCGGCGAATAGGTGCCAGGCTCATGACACTTCTTGATCGAGTCAAGAGTGCGACGGGAACGGGGGACGCCGGGGCCGATCGCCCAAGGGGGCGTCGGCTCCGGCGGTTTGACGGGGTGTCGGGATTCGCCGACGAGGTCGGCCGGCGGCCGACGGCGAGGCGGGTCGCCCGGTGAGGCCGGCCGGTCGGGCCGGCGGTTCGGCCGGTCGGCGGTCGGACGGCGAGTTCGGCAGCGGTCGGCCCGTGAGGGCCGGAGTCAGCCCGCGAGGTTGTCGGCGAGTTCCTCGCTGAGGTTGGCCTCGGTGCCGGGGATGCCGAGGTCGGCGGCGCGCTTGTCGGCCATGGCCAGCAGTCTGCGGATGCGGCCGGCGACGGCGTCCTTGGTCAGCGGCGGGTCGGCGAGGGCGCCCAGCTCCTCCAGGGAGGCCTGCTTGTGCTCCATGCGCAGCCGGCCGGCGGCGGCGAGGTGCTCGGGCACGTCGTCGCCGAGGATCTCCAGCGCGCGGGCGACGCGGGCGCCGGCGGCGACGGCCGCACGGGCGGAGCGGCGCAGGTTGGCGTCGTCGAAGTTGGCGAGCCGGTTGGCGGTGGCGCGGACCTCGCGGCGCATCCGGCGCTCCTCCCAGGCCAGCACCGACTCGTGGGCGCCGAGCCGGGTGAGCAGCGCGCCGATCGCGTCGCCGTCGCGGACGACCACCCGGTCCACGCCGCGCACCTCGCGGGCCTTCGCCGCGATGGACAGCCGACGGGCGGCGCCGACGAGGGCGAGGGCGGCCTCGGGGCCGGGGCAGGTCACCTCCAGGGAGGAGGAGCGGCCGGGCTCGGTGAGCGAGCCGTGGGCCAGGAAGGCGCCGCGCCAGGCCGCCTCGGCGTCGCAGGTGGCCCCGGAGACCACCTGCGGGGGCAGACCCCGGATGGGGCGTCCGCGACCGTCCACGAGGCCGGTCTGCCGGGCCAGCTGGTCGCCGCCCGCTACCACCCGGACGACGTAGCGCGAGCTGCGGCGCAGCCCGCCGGGCGCCATCACGATCAGTTCCGAGCTGTGGCCGAAGATCTCCAGGATGTCCCGCTTGAGGCGGCGGGCCGCCATCGCGGTGTCCAGCTCCGCCTCGATCACGATGCGCCCGCTGACCAGGTGGAGGCCGCCGGCGAACCGCAGAATGGCGGAGACCTCCGCCTTCCTGCAGCAGGTCCGGGTGACGGGGAGCCGGGAGATCTCGTCCTTCACCGCTGCCGTCATCGCCATGGGCCGATCCTTCCATGCATCCGAAAAATACGGTCGTACGCGGCGGCCAAGAGCTCCGGGTCGTGCCGCGGGGTTCCGTCGGTACGGGCCACCGGGGCCAGCTCGACCGCGGCCCCCAGACGCCGGGCGGCGTCGGTCAGCGAGTCGCGGTCGGGCACGGCCGCCTCGTCGGCCAGCACCACGTCCAGGGCGAGTTTAGGGGCGTGTCGTCCCAAAACCTCCACATGACGCTGCGGGGAGAAGCCCTCGGTTTCTCCCGGCTGCGGGGCGAGGTTCAGGGAGAGGACCCGGCGGGCCTTGGTCTCGGTGAGGGCGTCCAGCAGCTCGGGCACGAGCAGATGCGGGATCACCGAGGAGAACCAGGAGCCGGGGCCGAGCACCACCCAGTCGGCGTCCAGGACGGCCTCGACGGCCTCGGGGACGGCGGGAGGGGCGCCCGGCACCAGGTGCACGGACTGCACCTCGCCCGGGGTGAGGGCGACGTTGGCCTGGCCGCGGACGGTGTCGACGGCGTCGGGCCGCTCGGGGTCGTGCCCCCTGACCAGGGCCTGGAGTTCCAGCGGCACGGCCGACATGGGCAGCACCCTGCCCTGCGCGCCGAGCAGCCTGCCGACCAGGTCGAGGGCCTGGACATGGTCGCCGAGCTGTTCCCACAGGGCGACGATCAGCAGGTTGCCGACCGCGTGGCCGTGCATCTCGCCGCCGGACTGGAAGCGGTGCTGGATGACGCGGGCCCAGGTCTGGCCCCAGTCGTCGTCCCCGCACAGCGCGGCCAGGGCCTTGCGCAGGTCGCCGGGCGGCAGCACCCCCAGCTCGTCGCGGAGCCGGCCGCTGGAGCCGCCGTCGTCGGCGACGGTGACGACGGCGGTGAGGTCGCCGGTGATCCGGCGCAGCGCGGCGAGCGAGGCGGACAGGCCCATGCCGCCGCCGAGGGCGACGACCTTGGGCTGGGCGCCCCGGCGGCGCGCCCGGCCCCCGCGGGGCTCGGCGGGCCGGCCGCCGCGCCCCTCGGGGACGGCCCGGCGCAGCCTGCTGAGCCGCAACGTACGTTTGGTCATTCGCGTCCCATGTCCCGGTGCACGACCACCGTCTCCACGCCCTCGGCCGCGAGGCGCGCGGCGAGCTTCTCCGACATCGCGACCGAGCGGTGCTTGCCGCCGGTGCAGCCGACGGCGACGGTCACGTACCGCTTGCCCTCACGGCGGTAGCCGGCGGCGATGAGCTGGAGCAGCTCGGAGTAGCGGTCGAGGAACTCCTTGGCGCCGGGCTGGTTGAAGACGTACCCGGACACCTCCTCGTTGAGGCCGGTGAAGGGGCGCAGCTCCGGGACCCAGTGCGGGTTGGGCAGGAAGCGGCAGTCTACGACGAGGTCGGCGTCGACCGGGAGGCCGTACTTGTAGCCGAACGACATCACGGTGGCCCGCAGCTCGGGCTCCTCCTCGCCGGCGAACTGGGCGTTCATCTTGGCGCGCAGTTCGTGCACGTTGAGGCTGGAGGTGTCGATCACCAGGTCGGCGTCGCCGCGCAGCTCGCGCAGCAGCTCGCGCTCGGCGGCGATGCCGTCCACGATGCGGCCGTCGCCCTGGAGGGGGTGGGGGCGGCGCACCGACTCGAAACGGCGGACCAGGGCATCGTCGGAGGACTCCAGGAAAACGATCCTCCGGGTGACGTTCCTGGCCTCCAGGTCGGCGAGGGACTCGCGCAGGTTGTCGAAGAACCGGCGGCCCCGCACGTCGACCACGACGGCGATCCGCGCGACGTTGCCCTGCGAGCGGGCGCCCAGCTCCACCATGGTGGGGATCAGGGCGGGCGGCAGGTTGTCCACGACGAACCAGCCGAGGTCCTCCAGGCACTTGGCGGCCGTGGACCGCCCGGCCCCGGACATCCCCGAGATGATCACCAGCTCGGGGATCGCGGCCTCGGGCACCCCGCCGGCCTCACCAGCCGTACTCATCTGCTCTCCGTCCACCTGTCCCGCGTCCTGCACTCCGTCACCGGGCAGCCCGGCGTCATGCCCGCCCGCGTCCTGCGCGGTCGCGCCGTGGGCGCTCGCACCCTGCTCGGCCGGCCGGGCCGAGGCCGGGTCGGCAACCTCCGATCCGGCAGCCCCCTCCCGGGCCTGGCCCTGTGCCGTCGGCCGGGCCGCGGCCAGTCCAGCAGCCCTCGATCCCGCAGCCCCCGATCCGGCAGCATTCGATCCGGCCGGAGCCGGCCGGGCCGGGTCCTGCCCGGCCGGGCCGGGCCCGTCGGCGGCCCGAGCCGCGGCCATGGGCCGCCCGTCGTCGTCCGGCCGCTCCGCGGCCCGGTCGGCGGACGGCCGGTCGTCCGCCGGGCGTGGACCCGCGGCGCCGGACGTCGGCCCCCCGGTTCCGGCCGCCGCCTCGTGGGTCGGGTTGCGTTCCGCAGCGGGCTGCGTCTCGTGCTCGGTCATGTCTCCTGCCCCCGTCGCTCGTCCGGGGCGCCCGCGGTCACGGGCTCCCCCGAGGAGCCCGCCGTCGTTTCGGGCTCCTCGTCCTCAATGATCTCTCCGGTAGCCGTGTTCACGGCGGGTGCGGCCGGGGCCGCCCGGGCGAACGCCACGGCGATGGCCTCCGCCGTCTTGCGGCCTATGCCGGGAACCTCGCAGATCTGGTCGATTGTCGCGGACCGCAGCTTCTTCACCGAACCGAAATGCTTGATCAACGCCTGTTTGCGCGTGTCGCCGAGCCCGGGCACCTCGTCGAGCGGGCCGGACTTGAAGCGCTGGGAGCGCTTGGCGCGCTGGTAGGTGATCGCGAACCGGTGGGCCTCGTCACGGACGCGCTGGAGCAGGTAGAGGCCCTCGCTGGTGCGGGGCAGGATCACGGGGTCGTCGTCGTCCGGCAGCCAGACCTCCTCCAGCCGCTTGGCCAGCCCGCACACGGCGATGTCGTCGATGCCCAGCTCGTCCAGGGCCCGCCGCGCCGCCGCGACCTGTGGCCTGCCGCCGTCCACGACGACGAGCTGCGGCGGATAGGCGAAGCGCTTGGGGCGGCCGTCGTCCTCGGTGAGGGTGTTCTCGACGGCGGCCGGCAGGTCGCCGTCGGCGCCGGCGGCGACGGTCTCCTCACCGTCGGTCCACTCGCCCGTGCGCTCCTTCTCCGCCAGATAGCGACGGAAGCGGCGCGTGATCACCTCGTGCATGGACCGGACGTCGTCCTGCCCCCGAAAGCCCTTGATCTGGAAGCGCCGGTACTCGCTCTTGCGCTGGAGGCCGTCTTCGAAGACGACCATCGACGCCACCACGTCGTCGCCCTGGAGGTGGGAGACGTCGAAGCACTCGATGCGCAGCGGGGCGCTGTCCAGGCCGAGCGCGTCGGCGATCTCCTCCAGCGCGCGCGAACGCGTGGTCAGGTCGGAGGCGCGCTTGGTCTTGTGCAGCGCGAGCGACTGCTGGGCGTTGCGCTGCACCGTCTCCATCAGCGCCTTCTTGTCCCCGCGCTGCGGAATGCGCAGCGAGACGTTCGCCCCCCGCCGCCCGGTCAGCCACTCCTGCACCGGCTCGACCGGATCGGGCAGCGCGGGGACCAGCACCTCCTTGGGGACGGCGTCGCCGGTCTCCTCGCCGTACAGCTGCTGGAGGGCGTGCTCGACCAGGGCGCCGGTGGTGATCTCCTCCACCTTGTCGGTGATCCAGCCGCGCTGGCCGCGCACGCGTCCGCCGCGGACGTGGAAGATCTGCACGGCCGCCTCCAGTTCGTCCTCGGCGACCGCGATCAGGTCGGCGTCGGTGGCGTCGGCGAGCACGACGGCGTTCTTCTCCATCGCCTTCTTCAGGGCCCCGATGTCGTCGCGCAGCCGCGCCGCCCGCTCGTACTCCAGTTCCTCGGCGGCCTGGGCCATCTGCCGCTCCAGGCGGCGCAGATAGGTCCCGGTGCGGCCGGCCATGAAGTCGCAGAACTCCTCCGCGAGGTCGCGGTGGTCCTCGGCGGAGATCTTGTCGACGCAGGGGGCGGAGCACTTGCCGATGTAGCCGAGCAGACAGGGGCGGCCGGTGCCGGCGGCGTTCTTGAAGACGCCGGCCGAGCAGGTGCGCACCGGGAAGACCCGCAGCAGCAGGTCGACGGTGTCGCGGATGGCCCACGCGTGCCCGTAGGGCCCGAAGTAGCGCACGCCCTTCTTCTTGTGCCCGCGCATGACCTGCACGCGCGGGAACTCCTCGCCCATCGTGACGGCGAGGTAGGGGTAGCTCTTGTCGTCGCGGTACTTGACGTTGAACCGCGGGTCGTACTCCTTGATCCAGGAGTACTCCAGCTGGAGCGCCTCGACCTCCGTGGACACCACCGTCCACTCCACGGACGCGGCCGTGGTGACCATGGTGCGCGTGCGCGGGTGCAGGCCCGCCAGGTCCTGGAAGTAGTTGGCCAGGCGCTGGCGCAGGCTCTTCGCCTTCCCGACGTAGATCACCCGGCGGTGCTCGTCACGGAACCTGTACACCCCGGGGGAGTCCGGGATCTCACCCGGCCTGGGGCGGTAGCTGGAGGGGTCGGCCATGTCTCACACCCTACTGGCGGGTGCCGACACCGCGGTGGGGCCGCGGTTCGGCGCCAGGTGTTGTCGAGCCATGGTCGACACGCTTCAATGCGGTGGAACTCGGGACCGTGCACGGCGACGCGCGACACGACGGGGCGCCGGCGCCGGTGGGAGGTGGGCCCGAGGACCCGCGTCGACCGGCCCGACCAGCCGGTGAACCGTCACAGAGAGGCCGCCTCACATGCCGCACGCCACACAGCACGCGGACGCCGCCGCGGCGGAACTGGACACCGCCCTGCGGGGCGGCCCGTTCCATGTCGCGCTGCGCGCCGCGATCGCCGCCCGCGGCCTGCCGTTGCAGCGCGTGCAGCACCATCTGTCGCGGTACGGCGTGAAGGTCGGCGTCACCAGTTTGAGCTACTGGCAGCAGGGCGCCCGCCGGCCGCAGCGCCCGGAGTCGCTGCGGGCCGTTCGGGCACTGGAGGAGATACTCCAGCTGCCCGAGGAGTCGCTGATCCGGCTGCTCGCGGAGGCCGACGAGGAGACGGTCGTCCGGCACCCGGGCACCCGCTCCTACCGCTCCCGGGTGGAGGCCTCCGACGTTCTGGAACGGCTGCTGGCCGAGCTGGACGCGCCGCTCGACGGCGGCCTGCACATGCTCGGCCACCATGAACAGGTGCGCATCGGGGCGCGCCGGGAGCTTGTGGGGCGTGAGTCGCACCACATCGTGCGCGCCCACCGGGACGGGGTGGACCGTTTCGTGGCCGTGCACCACGGCGACCCGGGCTGCGCCCCGGACAGGATGGCGGTGCTGGCCCTGGAGAACTGCCGCACGGGACGCGTCCGGCGGCACCGGGAGACCGGCGTCGTCGTCGCCGAGCTGATGTTCGACACGCGGCTGCGGGCGGGCGACACGTTCCTCTTCCGCTACGGCGTCGAGGACGGAACGGCCGGCGTGTCACGCGAGTACGTGCGCGGTTTCGGCCCCGCCGGCGGCCAGTACGCCCTTCAGGTCCGCTTCGACGCACAGGCCCTCCCGGTGCGCTGCCACCGCTTCACCCAGCACTCTACGGCGGCCCCCCGCAGCGGCCGCCAGGAGCTGCCGCTCACCGGCCGCCACCGCTCGGTGCACATCGTGGAGCCGCGGGTGCGCTCGGGGATCGTGGGCATCGCCTGGGAGTGGGAGTGAGCGCAGGGGCCGACCGGGCTTCTGCAGTCAGCGCAGAGGTCACGGGCCTCGGCAGTCAGCGCAAGGGGCCACGGCCTCGTCGGTCGGCGCAGGGCCGACGGGACCTCGGGGGTCAGGCTGCCGGGCCCGCGACGATCCTGCCGTTCTCGGCCCGGACCGGGAGTTCCTTCAGCGGCACCGTCGCCGGGCGGTGCAGCACCTCGCCGGTCAGGGCGTCGAACTCGCTTCCGTGACACGGGCAGATCAGTTTCGTGCCCTCCAGCTTGTTGATGGGGCACGCCGCGTGCGTGCAGACCGAGCTGTACGCGCGCAGGGAGCCGTCCTCGGTGCGGCCGACCACCACGTTGTGATCGCGGTACAGCACCGCGCCGCCCTCGGCGACCTCGCTCTCCTCGCCGAGGTCGACCGGCGCCGTGGGCAGGGCCGCCGTACGGCTCTCGCCCGGAGAGCAGGCGGCGAGGCCGAGACCGGCGGCCGGTACGAGGGCCGCGGTGCGCAGGACGGTACGGCGGCTCGCGGAGGGACGGGCGGGCATGACGGGCTCCAGGGATCGCGGGGCGGTGCACGGCGACGATAGCGGGGGGCGGCCGGTGGCCCGGCAGGCGGGTTTCTGCTACGAGTGACCCGACCAACGCCCCATGACGTAAGGAACCCTTCGTGATCGTCGTCGCCGGTGAGGCCCTGATCGACCTGGTACCGGAGGCTCCGGACGCCCTCGCGCCGCTGCGGCCGGCGCTCGGGGGCGGCCCGTACAACACCGCCGTCGCCCTGGGCCGGCTCGGCTCCCCGACCGCCTTCTGCTCCCGCACCTCCCGCGACGCCTTCGGCGAGACCCTGCTCGACGGGCTGCGCAAGGCGGGGGTGGACGTCTCCGCGGTGCAGCGCGGAGACGAGCCGACCACCCTCGCGGTGGCCACGATCGACGCCGGCGGCTCGGCCGGGTACTCGTTCTACGTCGACGGCACCGCCGACCGCCTGTTCGCCGCCCCGGACCGGCTGCCGCCCGGCACGCGCGCGGTGTCCTTCGGGACCTGCTCGCTGGTGCTGGAGCCGGGCGCGAGCGCGTACGAGGACCTGATGCGGCGCGCCGCCGCGCAGGGCGTCTTCACGGCGCTCGATCCCAACGTGCGCGCGGGCCTGATCCCCGACGCGGACGCCTACCGGGCCCGGTTCGAGGGCTGGCTGCCGTCCGTCGCGCTGCTCAAGCTCTCCGAGGAGGACGCGCACTGGCTGGGCGGCGCCCCGCGCGAGTGGCTCGCGGCCGGTCCGTCGGCCGTCGTGATCACCCGGGGCGGCGACGGGCTGACGGTGTTCACGCGGGACGGCTCGGAGCACTCGGTGCCGGGCGAGCGGGTCGACGTGGTGGACACCATCGGCGCCGGCGACACGGTGAACGCGGCCCTGCTGCACGGACTGTCCACCTGGGACGCCCTCTCCCCCGAGGCCCTCGCCTCCCTCGGCGCGGACGGCTGGACGCGGCTGCTGCGGTTCGCGGCGCGGGCGGCGGCGGTCACCTGTTCCCGGGCCGGCGCGGAGCCGCCGTACGCCTCGGAGGTGGGCGAGCTGGGCCGGCCGTAGAGGGCGGGGCGGCGGTCGGCCGACGGGCAGGACCGCCAGTCGGCCGCAGACGGACGAGGCGGTCGGCCCGCCGCCGACGGACAAGGCGTCAGCCGACCGCGGAAGAGCTGGGCGGTCGGCCGCCCACGGCGCGCAGCGCGCCCGGTCTGCGGCCGTTGAGCCGGTCCAGCGCGGTGGCCGTGGCCTCGTCCGCCGGGAGATGGACGACCAGCCGCTGGCCTTCGTCAGGCAGCGCGAGTATCTCGTACGACAGTCGCAGCAGCCCCGCCTCGGGATGCTCCACGACATCGGTGCCGAACCGGGCGGGCAGCGTGGGCACGGCCGCGAGCCGCTCGCTGAACGCTCCCCCCGCGGTGACCGTCAGCTCCTCCGCGAGGGTGACGAGATGCGGGTCGTGCAGGGCTGCCTCGTGGCGCAGATGGGCGATCTGCTCGTCCACGAGCCGGTCCCAGGCCGGAAAGGCGGCGCGGGCCCGGTCGTCGGTGAACAGATAGCGCAGGATGTTCGGCTGCCGTCCGTCGAGCAGGCCGAGGGGGCGGGCGAGCCGTTCGTAGCCGTCGGTGTGGGCGACGACGTCGCCGATCCAGTTGAGCAGCACGGCCGGTGTCGGCTCCAGCCGGTCGAGCAGAGCCCGCACGGTCGGACGGACCGTGCGTAAGGGCGGGGTCGCCGCGGCGCACAGCGCCTTGTCGCCGCCGTGCGCCTTGGCGAGGCGGTGCAGCAGGATCCGGTCGGGCACGGACAGCCGCAGGGCGTCGCCGAGGGCGCCCAGGACCTGGGCGGAGGGGTTGCGGTCGCGGCCCTGTTCCAGCCGGGTGAGGTACTCGACGCTGATGCCGGCGAGCGTGGCCAGTTCGGCGCGGCGCAGGCCGGGGGTGCGACGGCGGGGGCCGGTGGGGAGCCCGGCCTCGGCCGGAGTGACGGCCTCGCGTCGCATCCGCAGAAAGGCGCCCAGCTCGTTGTCGCTCACGCCCCCGAACGTACCGCGCGGACCGCTGCGGAGGGTGGCCCTGTCACTACCACTCTCCGCCCGGTCTCCCTGCCGTGCGCGAACGACGTCAGAGTGGCGGCATGACGAACAACGACACCGCTTCCCCCACCGTCTCCCCCCTTCCGCTCCGGTCCGGCGACTGGGAGCTCGACCCCCTGCACTCGGCCGTCAACTTCACCATCCGCCACCTGGGGATCTCCAAGGTCCGGGGACGGTTCTCCGAGGTGCGGGCGGGGCTGCGGGTCGGGGACACCCTCGACGACGTCGAGGTGACCGCCGAGATCGCGCTGGCCTCCATCGACACCGGCAACCCCGACCGGGACGCGCACACCCGCAGTGCCGATCTGCTCGACGTGGAGAAGCGCCCGACGATGACGTTCCGCTCGACCCGGATCACCGGCGGCGGCGAGGACTGGACGATGGAAGGGGAGCTGACCATCGGGGAGGTGACCCGTCCGGTCACGCTCTCCGTGGAGTTCGGCGGGGTCGTGGGGACCCCCGCGGACGGGCGCAACCACGCCGGGTTCGAGGCGACGGGCGAGATCCGGCGCAGCGACTTCGGGCTGGACTTCGGGGCCGGGCTGCTGGGCGACGCGGTCAAGATCCAGCTGGACATGCAGTTCGTGGAGCCCCGCGCGGAGTCCGCCGAGGGCTGAGCGACCGCGGGTACACGGCCGACGGCGCCGGGGTCCGCTGGGGACTCCGGCGCCGTCGCGTGTCGCCGCGCGGGACGCGGCCCGTGCGGCCGTCAGTCCTTGCGGGCCCGGGCCGTCGACTTCTTCGCCGCGGTCTTGCCGGCCGCGGTCTTCGCGGCGGCGGTCGTCCTGGCGGTGACGGTCCTGGCCGCGGTGGTCCTGGCCGCGGTGGTCTTGGCGGGGGCCGCCTTCCTGGCGGCGGTCGCCGTCTTGCGGGCCGTCCCGCGCGGGGCCTGCACCGGCTCGGCGTCGCTGATCCGGTCGGCGCCGAGAATCTCCCGCAGGAACTTCCCGGTGTGGCTGGCCGGGACCCCGGCGACCTGCTCGGGCGTGCCCTCGGCGACCACCAGACCGCCGCCGGCGCCGCCCTCGGGGCCCATGTCGACGACCCAGTCCGCCGTCTTGATCACGTCGAGATTGTGCTCGATGACGATGACCGTGTTGCCCTTGTCGACCAGTCCGGACAGGACCTTCAGCAGCTTGCTGATGTCCTCGAAGTGCAGACCGGTGGTCGGCTCGTCCAGGACGTAGACCGTGCGGCCGGTGGAGCGCTTCTGCAGCTCGCTGGCGAGCTTCACGCGCTGCGCCTCGCCACCGGACAGGGTGGTCGCGGCCTGGCCGAGCCGGACGTAGCCGAGGCCGACGTCGTGCAGCGTCTTGAGGTGACGGGAGATCGCGGGGACGGCCTCGAAGAAGTTCATCGCCTCCTCGATCGGCATGTTCAGGACCTCGGCGATGGACTTGCCCTTGTAGTGGACCTCCAGGGTCTCCCGGTTGTACCGGGCGCCGTGGCAGACCTCGCACGGGACGTACACGTCCGGGAGGAAGTTCATCTCGATCTTGATCGTGCCGTCGCCCGCGCAGTTCTCGCAGCGGCCGCCCTTGACGTTGAAGGAGAAGCGGCCGGGCAGATAGCCGCGGACCTTCGCCTCGGTGGTCTCGGCGAACAGCTTGCGGATGTGGTCGAAGACTCCGGTGTACGTCGCGGGGTTCGACCGCGGGGTGCGGCCGATGGGCGACTGGTCGACGTGCACGACCTTGTCCACGAGGTCGTCGCCGGCCACCCGCGTGTGCCGTCCGGGCACGCTGCGGGCGCCGTTCAGCTCGCGCGCCAGGTGGGTGTACAGGATGTCGTTGACCAGCGTCGACTTGCCGGAGCCGGACACACCGGTGACCGCGGTGAACACGCCCAGCGGGAAGGACACGTCGATGTCCCGCAGGTTGTTCTCGCGGGCGCCGTGCACGGTGAGCTGCCGGGACGGGTCGCGCGGGCGCCGGACGTCGGGCACCGGGATGGCCTTCTTGCCGGACAGGTACTGCCCGGTCTGCGACTCGGCGTTGGCAAGCAGCTCCTTCAGGGAGCCGCTGTGCACCACCTTGCCGCCGTGCTCGCCGGCGCCGGGGCCGATGTCCACGATCCAGTCGGCGACCTTGATGGTGTCCTCGTCGTGCTCCACGACGATGAGCGTGTTGCCCATGTCGCGGAGTCTGACCAGGGTCTCGATCAGCCGGTGGTTGTCGCGCTGGTGCAGGCCGATGGACGGCTCGTCCAGGACGTACAGCACGCCGACGAGGCCGGAACCGATCTGGGTGGCCAGACGGATGCGCTGGGCCTCGCCGCCGGAGAGGGTGCCGGCCGCGCGGTTGAGCGAGAGGTAGTCCAGGCCGACGTCGACCAGGAACCGGAGGCGTTCGTTGACCTCCTTGAGCACCCGCTCGGCGATCTTCTTGTCGCGGGCGTCCAGCTTGAGCCGGCCCAAGAAGTCGGCGCAGTCGCTGATCGACATGCCGGAGACCTCGGCGATCGACTTCCCCATGATCGTGACCGCGAGGACGATCGGCTTGAGGCGGGTGCCCTCACAGGTGGGGCAGGGCACCTCGCGCATGTAGCCCTCGAAGCGCTCGCGGCCGGCGTCGCTCTCGGCCTCGCTGTGCCGGCGCTTGACGAACGGCACGGCGCCCTCGAAGGCCGTGGTGTACCGGCGCTCGCGCCCGTACCGGTTGCGGTAGCGCACCTCGACCTGCGTCTTGTGGCCGTGCAGCAGGGCCTTCTTGGCGCGCTGGGGCAGCCCCGCGAAGGGGATGTCGGTGCGGAAGCCCAGGGCGTCCGCGAGGGCGCCGACGAGCCGGCCGAAGTAGTCCTTGGTGTGCCCGTGCGACCAGGGGTGGATGGCGCCCTCGTCGAGCGACTTGTCCGGGTCGGGGACGATCAGCTCCGGGTCGACCTCCATGCGCGTGCCGATGCCGGTGCAGTCGGGACAGGCGCCGAAGGGCGAGTTGAAGGAGAAGGAGCGCGGCTCCAGCTCCTCGAAGGACAGGTCGTCGTACGGGCAGTACAGGTGCTCGGAGAACATGCGCTCGCGCTCGGGGTCGTCCTCCGGCAGGTCGACGAAGTCGAGCACGACCATGCCGCCGGACAGGCCGAGGGCCGTCTCCACGGAGTCGGTCAGGCGGCGCTTGGCGGAGTCCTTCACCGTGAGGCGGTCGACGACCACCTCGATGGTGTGCTTCTCCTGCTTCTTCAGCGTCGGCGGGTTGGACAGCTGGACGGTCTCGCCGTCCACCCGCGCGCGGGAGTAGCCCTTGGTCTGGAGGTCGGCGAACAGGTCGACGAACTCGCCCTTGCGCTCGCGCACCAGCGGGGACAGCACCTGGAAACGGCTGCCCTCGGGCAGCTCGAGCACCCGGTCCACGATGGCCTGCGGCGACTGGCGCGAGATCGGCCGGCGGCACTCGGGGCAGTGCGGCTTGCCGATGCGCGCGAAGAGCAGGCGCAGGTAGTCGTAGACCTCGGTGATGGTGCCGACCGTGGAGCGCGGGTTGCGCGAGGTCGACTTCTGGTCGATGGAGACCGCCGGCGAGAGGCCCTCGATGAAGTCGACGTCCGGCTTGTCCATCTGGCCGAGGAACTGGCGGGCGTACGAGGAGAGCGACTCGACGTAGCGGCGCTGGCCCTCGGCGAAGATGGTGTCGAAGGCCAGGGAGGACTTGCCCGACCCGGAGAGGCCCGTGAAGACGATGAGCGAGTCGCGCGGCAGGTCGAGCGAGACGTTCTTCAGATTGTGCTCGCGCGCGCCACGGACGATGAGACGGTCGGCCACGCCGGTCCGCACCTTTCTTGAGAGAAGTGACAGGGGCGGGGCCCCCGTGCTTCTTCAGACTAGGGGGAGCCACTGACAACGCCGGACGGATTCACGGGTTGTCAACAAACCCCGACTCTCCAGGATGCCCGACGCCGCGTCCGACCATATAGCACGCGCATTCGATTACCGGCGGGAGTCGGCCATCTTCACCCGAAGGTGTGGCGCGGACTAGGGTCGGACCATGATTGATCACGCGCATGACCTGGCGTCTGTACGTGACGCCACCGAGCGGCTGCTCACCGCGGTCGGCAAACTGGACGACGCCGCTGTGACGCAGCCGTCACGACTGCCCGGCTGGACCCGTGGCCATGTCCTCGCCCACATCGCCCGCAACGCCGACGCCATGGTGAACGTCCTCGAGGGCCGTCCGATGTACGTCTCCGCCGAGGCCCGCGACGCCGACATCGAGGCGGGCGCCCCCCGCCCCCTCGACGCACAGCTCGCCGACGTGCGGGAGAGCGCCGAGCGCCTCCAGCAGGTGGCGGCGGTCCCGGCCGACTGGTCGCGCACGCTGGAGCTGCGGGGCGGCGTGCGGGACTCCGCGTCCCGGCTGCCGTTCCGGCGGTGGGCGGAGATCGAGCTGCACCACGTGGACCTGGGGATCGGCTACGAGCTGGAGGACATGCCGGCCGAGTTCACCGAGCGGTACGTCGACTTCCTGGCGCAGCGGTTCGCCGGGCACCCGGAGGTGCCCGCGACCCGTCTGACGGACGGCACGCGCGCGTGGAGCACGGGAGGGGACGCGCAGGAGCCCGCGGTCACCGTCACGGGCGGCCGGGCCGACCTGCTGGGCTGGCTGGCCGGCCGCCGCGAGGGCTCGGGGCTGACGGTGACGGGCGGCCCGCTGCCGGCGCTGCCCCCGCTCTAGCCGACGGACGACCGCCTCTCGGCAGGGCCCTGCCGGGACTAGGCTGGCGTCCATGACCTACAGCGGAGAGGTGCACGTCGGTGGCCCCGCCGACGTGCACGAGCTCAAGGACCTGATGATCACCAAGATCGCGGTCGGCCCGATGAACAACAACGCCTATCTGCTGCGCTGCCGGGCCACGGACGAGCAGCTGCTGATCGACGCCGCGAACGACGCGGACGCCCTGCTGGGCACGATCGGCGACGACGGCATCGCGTCGGTGGTCACCACGCACCGGCACGCCGACCACTGGCAGGCCCTCGCGCAGGTCGTCGCCGCCACCCGCGCACGCACGTACGCCGGCCGGGAGGACGCCGAGGGCATCCCCGTGCCGACCGACGTCCTCGTGGACGACGGGGACGTGATCCGCGTGGGCCGTGTGGAACTCACCGCCCGCCACCTCGTCGGACACACGCCGGGCTCGATCGCCCTGGTCTACGACGACCCGCACGGCCATCCGCACGTGTTCACCGGCGATTGCCTGTTCCCCGGCGGCGTGGGCAACACGCACAAGGACCCGAAGGCGTTCGCCAGCCTGATCCACGACGTCGAGACCAAGATCTTCGACGTGCTGCCGGACGAGACCTGGGTCTACCCCGGGCACGGCGACGACACCACGCTCGGCGCGGAGCGCCCGCATCTGCCGGAGTGGCACGCTCGCGGGTGGTGATCCGGACGCGGGGCCGGCGACCGGACGCACCGGGGGCCCTGACCGCACGGGCGGGGGGCGAACCGCACGGGCGGGGGTGGTGAACGCGTGCACGTCGGGGCGCGGCGGAGTGCGCCGGAACGCCGAAGGGTGTGAAGAGAACGGACCGCGGGGCGTGAGCCGTCGGACGCGCGCCCCGTGTGCACACTTCGCACGCACCCGTCTTCGACGCGCGCTCCCCTTGCCCACGGCGGCGCGGTCCACTGGAGGCAGCCCCGCGCGGAACGACGGCGCCCGCGCGGAACGGGCCGCCGGTCCCATCATCCCCGCCCTCGGCCGGCGGCCCGGGCGACATGCTCCGTGACTCCGTGACGCGGAGGCCCGGCAAGACGCAGAGAGTCGACGGCTCGGCGACTCGGCGACTCGGCGACTCGGCGACTCGCGCCGGGCCGGTCGGGGC